>JBDTOI010000093.1:0-15605 GCA_039933315.1 Pyrinomonadaceae bacterium | reverse complement strand
GGAGGCAGGAAGCGAGTTGGGACGCGGCTGAGCTAAGACCGGCCGCGTTTTCGTTTCTGCACTAACGCAAACTGTTAGTTTGCGCTTCCCGTCAGCTCTACCTAAGTGGTAATGAGCCTTCGCAAACTAACAGTTTGCGTTACCTGGGCGCCGCACCTGAATCATGCCGACGGGCTGTGTTAATATCGAGAAAATCTTAGACGGGAGTCCGAATATGCCTACTGAATTCCGCAATGAAGCTTTTACTGATTTCACGAAGGAAGAAAATGCGCGGGAAATGCGCGCCGCTATTGAAAAAGTTAGGAGCCAGCTTGGTCACGAGTATCCCCTGGTGATTGGCGGCGAGCGCATTACCACTGAAGGAAAACTGGACAGCATTAATCCCGCCAACCGCGGCGAGGTAGTGGGTCGTTTTAATAAGGCCACTAAAGAACTGGCGACCAGGGCTGTGGAAATCGCGCACGAAACCTTTCTCACGTGGCGCCACACGCCACCTGAGCAACGCGCCGACCTCTTGTTTCGCGTGGCCACACTGCTACGTGAACATAAGCATGAAATGTCTGCCTGGATGATCCACGAAGTCGCAAAGACCTGGGCCGAGGCCGATGGCGATACCGCGGAGGCCATCGACTTCCTTGAGTTTTATGGGCGTGAAATGTTGCGGTATTCCGCCGGCCAGCCGTTGACCAAAATCGAGGGCGAGGACAATCGCCTCGAATACATCCCGATCGGAGTTGGCTGCGTGATTCCACCCTGGAATTTTCCCCTCGCCATAATGGCGGGTATGACCGCGGCCGCAATCGTCACCGGAAATACCGTGGTGCTTAAACCTTCGTCGGATGCGCCGACCATCGCCTACAAGTTTTTTGAGTTATTGGAAGAAGCCGGCATGCCCCCGGGGGTGGTGAACTTCATGACTGGATCCGGCGCCGAAGTAGGCGACGTGATTGTCGATCATCCACTGACACGGTTTGTGGCCTTCACCGGCTCGAAAGAAATCGGCCTGCGCATTAACGAACGGGCCGCTAAGACCCAGCCGGGCCAGATGTGGATTAAGCGTGTGGTGGCCGAAATGGGCGGCAAAGACGCGATCATAGTAGACGCCGACACCGATCTCGACGAGGCCGCTACAGGGGTGGTGCAGTCAGCGTTCGGCTTCCAGGGGCAGAAGTGCTCGGCCTGCTCGCGCGCCATTATTCACACAGACGTTTACGATTCCATGCTGGAGAAAATTGTCACCCGCACAGAGAAGATCAAATCGGGGGATCCGACAGATCCTGCAACCAACATGAGCGCTGTCATTAACCAGAAGGCGTTTCAGACTATTAACGACTATATCGACAAGGGCAAGTCTGAAGGCGGACGAGTTTTAGCGGGCGGCGGTGCCGACGGCGAGGAGGGATTCTTCGTCGAGCCTACGGTGATCGCAGACGTTAAGCCGGGAGCTACGATCGAGCAGGAAGAAATTTTTGGACCGGTGCTGGCTGTAATTCGGGCGGAGAGTTTCGACGATGCTTTGAAGATAGCCAACGACACACAGTACGGCTTGACTGGGGCAGTCTATACGAACGATCCGGTCAAACTCGAACGCGCGCGGCAGGAGTTTCACGTGGGTAACCTTTATTTGAATCGAAAGTGCACCGGTGCGCTGGTAGGGGTACACCCTTTTGGCGGCTTCAATATGTCCGGCACCGATTCAAAGGCCGGCGGGCGCGACTACCTGGCGTTATTCATGCAGGCAAAGCTTTCGTCAACGAAGATTGGCGCTGCGACTGAAACAAAAGTCGAGAAGCGTGCGGCGATTTGATTTCTAACGGGTAAATTGCGCGCGGAAATGAAACGTCTATTGTTGTCGCTCGGTTTGAGTTGTTGCCTACTGGTGTCCCTTTATCTGTTTGTCTTTTACGCCTCAACTCATCGTGAGTCTGGAATCCCTGGAACGCTCGGATTCATGATTGGCGGGACCCTCGCTTGGCCCATAATCATTTTCTACGGCGAAGATAACGCCCCGGTCCTGGCGTGGGTGGCAGCTGGCCTCTTCGAAGTATTAATCGGTTCCATCCTGATCTGGAGCCTCTTACCAGTGATTGGAGCCTCTTTACCAGGAAGGCATCGCTCCAGAGCAGTTAAGTGACTAACGGCCTCTTTTTTTTCAACACCAACTCCCGCAGAGTTAACCCTTGAAGCACCCTCTTGGCGATTATCATGCGCATCGTTTTCATGGGCACTCCAGAATCCGCCGTCACTTCGTTGCAACGGTGCATCGCTGATGGTCATGAAGTTGTTGCTGTCTGGACCCAGCCCGACAAGTCATCCGGCCGCGGAAACAAAGTGACGCCTTCGGCCGTCAAAGCTTTGGCTCTTGCACATGGGTTGCCCGTCTATCAGCCGGCGCAAATCAAGACTGATGAAGCTAAGGCCCTCTTTGCTTCGCATGGGGCGGACGCGGCCATCGTCGTCGCTTACGGACGAATTCTGCCACCTGAGTTTTTGCACGCCCCACGCCTGGGCTGTATTAACGTCCACTTTTCTTTCTTGCCAAAGTACCGGGGCGCCGCTCCGGTGAATTGGGCCATCATCAACGGTGAAGAGAAAACGGGCGTCAGCACCATGTTTATCGAACCGGAGCTTGATTCGGGACCAATTCTATTGCAGCGCGAAATATCAATTGGTGAAACAGAAACCGCGGCCGAACTGATGGGCCGTCTCGCAACCTTGGGGGCCGACCTGCTATCCACCACTCTTGCGCAATTGAGCGACATCACTCCGAGACCTCAGAACCACGAGGAAGCGACGTTCGCACCACTATTGGCGAAGGAGCATGGGCTGATTGATTGGAGCGCGGAGGCATTTGCTCTCGAACGGCGGGTGCGCGGATTGCAGCCATGGCCCAATGCCTACTCGTTCTACAAGGGGCGTCGCTTGACTATCTGGCAGGCCTCCGCTGAGAAAACAGAAACGGATGCGAACACTCCGGGTACCATTACTCAAGCGGATAAGAACGGACTGGTTGTGGCCTGTGGTGGCGGGAGCTCGCTTCGTTTGCTGAATGTACAACCAGAAGGATCACGTCGCATGACTGCGACCGAATTCACTAACGGAGCTCACCTGCAAACCGGCGAGAGGCTCGGATGAGACCGCAGGCAGCTCGCAAACATCCTTCCGCTGCCAGGCACACCAGGGTTGTGGTCTCGCCCGCGCGGCGGGCTGCTTTCGATATCCTGAAGAGAGTTGAAGAGGAAGGCGCATACGCCGCTACTTTACTCGCAACGCTTCATGATGAAATGCGGGCCGACGATCGCGCGCTCTGCAATGAACTGGTGCTGGGCGTTTTGCGTCGCCAGCTGTGGCTCGACAGCGCGATCAAACATTTCTCGAAACGCAGCGTCGAGGGCCTGGACACTGCGGTGCGGCTGGCATTGCGCCTGGGACTTTACCAGCTTCGATTTTTAACCCGTGTGCCGGCATCGGCCGCAGTGAACGAGTCAGTGAATCTGGTCCACGCGGCGCGCGTACGTTCTGCCGCAGGCCTGGTGAACGCTGTCTTGCGCCGGGCCGTTCGTGAAGCCGATTATGATCCAACCGCAAACATTTCCGATCCGATTCAGCGAATGGCGGTTGAGACTTCCCATCCGGCATGGTTGATCGAGCGTTGGGGACGGGCTTTTGGATTGACGGAAACTGAGGCGTTTGCTCGCGCGAATAACAATCCCGCTCCAGTGGCCTTCCGTTTTACTTCCAAGGTCCCGGAGAAGCGCGGAGCCCTGGAGGAATTGAGAGCGGCAGGGGCTTCGCTGGATCCATCAAAGCTGGTCCCGGATGCATGGCGAATAAGGGGTGCCGGCGACCTTCTTCAACGACTCATCGGCGAGGGGCTGGTCTATGTACAGGATGAAGCGTCCCAGTTAGTGACGCATGTGCTCGGATGCGAGCCGGGAGAACGGGTGTTGGATGTTTGCGCCGCCCCTGGCAGCAAGACGACCCACATCGCTGCAAACACCCCGCAGGCGTTTATTATTGCCGGCGATTTTCATCAGCATCGGCTGCAGACGTTGCGTCAACTCGCCATCACACAAGGCGCGAACATCAATGGGGTTGTGGCCCACGATGGCGTTAAAGGCCTGCCGTTTGCGCCAGGCTCGTTTGATCGCGTTTTGGTTGATGCTCCCTGCAGTGGGACAGGCACGCTGAGGCACAACCCCGAAATCCGCTGGCGCATCACAGTTGCGGACATCATTGAACTTGCGGCCAGGCAGAAGTTGATTCTTTCTAATGCTGCGAAACTCGTGCGTCGAGGCGGTAAGCTGCTTTACTCCACCTGCTCAATCGAAGCGGAAGAAAACGAGAGCGTGGTGCAGGACTTTCTCAAAGACTATGTCGATTTTGAGCCGGTCGAGCCTGATTGGTCGAGGCCGAAATCTCGGACGTTGGTCAGGTCAGATCTTGTGACCAGGTTGGGAGCGGTCCGCACCTGGCCGCATAAGGATGACGTTGATGGGTTTTTCATAGCTGCGTTTACGCGGGTGTGAAGTCAGGGGGAAGTTCTATTTGCTGTAGCTGAACTGTTAAGTGGGCGCAAACTAACAGTTTTGTTACAAGGGTTGCTTGCGGCTGGTTGTGGGCGAATGCTAGACTTCGCCGTTTAGTTGGAGCATCGACAAGGGAACGCACGGTGAGAGGCGCGGAAGAGTTTGGCACTTAAGGAAACCGCGGCATCAGTGATGGGGCAGGGCGCGATTCTCGCCGGCATTGCCATCACTTTCTTTCTGGGACTTCTCGGCACAGTCTATCTCTCCCTCCGCAGCCCCGAGGTCCGGGTGCCTGACATTGTGGGTAAGGACCGGGCGAGCGCGGAATCCACCATAAGTGATGCAGGCCTGAATTTTCGCGTCAGGGCTACCCGGCCCATCGGTAACTCCCAGCCTGATACCGTACTTTTGCAACTGCCCGGCGCCGGTGAAATGGTCAAAGCCGGACAGACCGTAGCGGTCGATATAAGTCGTGCGGCCAGGGAAGGGGAAAGCGTGACTTCGGGCCAGGCTGAACCGACACCAGAAAAAGCTGCCGAGAATACTAATGAGAATCAGGCAGCCGATACGAATAAGAATGACAACAAACCGAAGCGACCCAGGAACACGAATAATAACGCGAACGGAAATAACAACAACTCTCGGGCAAACGCTAACGGCAATCGAAACGCTAATACCAGGGCCGTTAACGGCAACACGGAAGGCCGCAGCACCCTGAATACAAATAATAGAGCGAATGCGAACCGGCCCGTAAACACGAACAGCGGACGCCCGCCGGTATCGCGTCCATCTCCAGTCGTCAGACCTACGCCTTGATGGTAAATATCTCGGCGAGGAAGTGGTGAAATGTTCCTGGAGCACTCGCCCTGTTTCAATGTTTGAATGGTAGAAATTGCCCCTTCAATTCTTTCAGCAGACTTCTCGCGCCTGGGCAGCGAGATCGAAGCCGTGGAGCGAGGCGGCGCCACCATCATTCACGTCGATGTGATGGACGGCCACTTCGTTCCTAACATTACTGTCGGCTTGCCGGTCGTAAAGGCGGTCGCCCGTACTACCCGGCTGGTGGTCGATGCTCATCTGATGATTAGCGAGCCCGGCCGTTATGCAGACCAATTTGCCAAAGCCGGCGCTCACATGGTTTCAGTTCACGTCGAAGCTGACGCCCATTTGCATCGGACCTTGATGTCGATTAAGGCCGCCGGTGCCCAGGCTGGTATTGCTATTAACCCGGCGACTCATTTAGCGGCCCTCGAGGACGCAGTCGAATTCGCCGATTATGTACTGGTAATGTCGGTAAATCCGGGGTTTGGCGGGCAGGCGTTTATTCCTGCGGCGCTGGATAAATTGCGCCGGCTGCGAAAAATTATTGGCGACCGGAAGCTGAATACTCGCATCGAAGTCGATGGCGGAATTGACCTGGCGAATATAGGAGAGGTGGCGGCGGCCGGCGCCGAAATCATCGTCTCCGGAACTGGTGTTTTTGGAAAGCCTGACCCGGCGGAGGCGGTGCGCGAACTTCGCGAAGCCACCGTTCAATGGGTGTGACCGTCTCTGTCTTATTTTTTGGAGGTTTAATGATGAGGTTTCGCTCTATCGCCCTGGGAGCTGTCAGTTTGTTTTTACTGGCCTCCCTCTCTGGCACCGGTCTGGCGCAGCAAACTCGTCCCCAGAGTGATCAGACTCCGATCCAGCGCCTGGAGATCATGCGATCAAAGCTCGAGAGCATGCGCCGATCCCTGGATAACGCAATTGCGGCGATGAATGCGCGTGATACGGGAGGTACCAAGGGAAAAGCTTCGGCTGATGACCCGCGCGAGCGCCTGCGCAGCCTGAATAAGGAAGCGGGCTCGCTGCTGTCGGAAGTAACCGATCTCCGTGGCAAACAGGATCGATCGGAGAAGTATGACGTGAGCAGTCTCGACGGCCTGGAAACCTCTGTAGCAGATCTAAATACCCGCGTGCAGGCCGGCTTGCAGACTACCGCCGGCGAGCGAACTGCCGGTGCCGCGACATCTTCCTCCGCTCATACAACCAAAAAGAAGAAGGGGCGTTTCCTGGGCCTGTTTGGCGGCGGCGGTGAAGACAAGTATGCGGAGTTAACGGGAACCGTGGCGCCCGGTCGCGATCGCGTCCTCTTTGAGGAAGCAGCAACACAGATCCGTAAGGGTAGTCACGAAACCGGCCGACTGCTTTTTAACACAATCATCACTACCTATCCCGATTCGCAATACCTGCCGCTGGCGAAGCTGGCAATCGCCGATTCCTTCTATTTGGAAGGAACTACCAGTTCGCTGATCCAGGCCGCGACGGCGTATCAGGACTGGCTCACGTTCTTTCCCACTGACCCTCTGGCTGACGATGCGATGCTGAAGGTGGCCGAGTCGGAAATGCGCCAGATGGGTCTATCTGATCGCGACATTACCCATGCGCGCAAGGCCGAGCAGCGTCTGAAAGCGCTGCTGCAGCAATTTCCCCGCACAGGGTTGCGTACTCAGGTTGAGGAACGTCTGCGTCAGACGCAGGAAAACCTGGCGCTGCACAATCTGCAGGTGGCGCGGTTCTATTACGAAGCGCGCTACAGAAGGACAGGGCTGGGGCTGAAGGGAACAAAGGATCGGCTGCGGGAAATCATCGAAAAGTATCCCTACTTTTGTTTGATGGACGAAGTGATTTTCCGTTACGGTGTCACTTATCAGGAAGAAGAAGAGCCGGATGAAGCCGCCAAGTATTTTCAGCAGATCGTGCGCGACTATCCCAATAGCCAGTATGTCGAGAAGGCGCGGGAGCAGCTGAACGTGATCGGGGCACCTATTCCTGACCCTGATCCGATTAAGAAAAACCAGCCCGAGTGTCCGAATCTGAGTTTTACTCAGAACCTGCTGCAACAGGTGACGGGAAACTCCGGCGTTACAGTCGACAAGGACGGCATTCTCATTAGCAAGGGTGACAAGGGAAACGACCTGATAGACAAAGCCATCCAGAATGCCGGGCAACTACCGTCGAATGAAACTCCATTGGCCCCCGTGCAGCGAACTGCTCCGGCGCGCAATCCGCCACCTGCGACTGGTAATCCAGGACCCGCGAGACCGCGCACGACCGCGCCGACAACAACTAACCCTGCGCCTTCGGCAACTCCGACAGCTACTCCTAAGCCGTAGATGTGAACAGTCAGGGTCCAACAGCTGCAAACGTGCAAATCGAGCTGCGCCGTCGCCATCGCTCCGCTGTGATGGTCGTCGCAGCTTTTTTTTCGCTGACGTTGGTGCTCGTCGCAGTAGCCTTCCTGGCTCTCAAAGTCATCACTCGCACAGGTGACCCGCGGCTTCCCATGTTTCTCTGGATTGTAATTCTGACCTTTGGTCTCGGAGCGTTTGCCTTAAGACGCACCAGGTTCTCGGCCATGCGACTTCAGGACATTGCCGCATTGCGAGGACCTTCCGGATTACTGCAAACGCTGCAAAGCACCACGACTCAGATCGCTTCTCTGGCGGGAGCGATTGCTCTGCTGGGTTTTATCATCGCGATGCACACCGGCAACGAGTTTGACATGTTGCGCGCGGGGGGCGTGGCAATTATTGTCCTGATTTACTGCTACCCTTTTCGCCGCGGATGGGAACGCGTGGTGCACGGCATTGCCCGTTCGGGTGACGCAAATGATACCGCTCATAAAGGAGGAATTGGGTGATGACGATCAGGAATCTCTTAACCATTTCAATCCTCATGAGCAACTTCGTGGTAGTTGTTTCGGCGCAGGTCGGAGCGTCCCGAAGTTGGGTGTTGAGGTTCCAGCATGACTACGCTTCAGCAGCGGAGAACAAAACGGGCACGCTTGCTAATCACACAGTGCCGGTGCCACAGCAGGCAGCAGCGACTTTATCAGAACGTCGCGCGCAGGCTTATGCCAAAATGCTTAAAGGGCAGCGGTATATTCTCGAGCTGAGACAAGGCGGAAGCAGCGAGGAACTCGTAGGTCTGGCACGCCAGACTTTTCAGGAGGCGGCAGCACTTGATCCAGGCCTGGCTGAGGCGCACACCTTGCTGGCTGAAATTGCTTTTTATTATCCGCCGCTGGATCTCGAGTTAGCCGGGCGCGAGGGCGCAACTGCAACGCGGATTGATCCGGATAATTATGGCGCGCATCGCATACTTTCGCGCATGTATTCGTTGAAGAGTGGCATCCGCGAAGGCAACCTCAATAGGACATTTGTCGACCTCGCAATCCAGGAGTTAAAGGACGTGGTGCGACTGGACAAGAACAATGCGGAGGGTTGGGCCTTACTGGGCGAGTTCTATTACGCCAACGAACGCACCGGGCCCGCATTGGACGCCTGGAACCACTGGGCTGAGGTGCCCGCGTCAACCGATACCCGCTTTTTTCAATATCTAACTAATCGGGAGTTGAGTACTGATGCGGCACATGCTCGCCTGGGTGAGGCGTTACTCAAGGCCGGCCGCACTACCGAAGCCCTTGCCGCAATTCGCCGCGCCATCGCGCTCGCCCCCGATAACAAGGACCACGCAGACCTTCTTGCTCAGGCCATCGAAGCCGGCGGCCTTGATGACAAGGTTGCAATCGCCGAGTTGGAGCGCATGGTGACCGCCGATCCGGTGAACGCATCTACGGCGCAACTGCTGGCCCGGGTTCAGGCGCGATCGGGCCGCCTGGATGATGGGGCTGCTACCCTGCGGGCGGCAATCGCTCGCCAGCCGAAAGGTGAGTTCCAGCGACAGGCCCTGCGCACGTCATTGGCGCAGCTTTACATAGATGCTCTTCGTTACACGGATGCTATAGCCGTCTATGAAGAGCAGCTCAAGGAGGGTGGCATCGGCCAGGCGCCGGTCAGCAGCGAGGCGCAAAAATTGGTCGCGACCCGAATTCTGCAAAGGATGATCGATGTTCAAAAGCGAGCGGATCGTCCCACGGATGCCGTCGCCACCATCGAGCGGATGCGTCAACTGCTCGGCAAAGACGACCCTACGCCGGATGCGCACTACGTCCTTTTCCTGCGGGATCAAGGGAAGAGAAGCGAGGCCCTTGAGGCAGTCCGGGCTGCGCGGCAACGTTATCCGCAGGAGTCCGACTTTGTTGACCTCGAGGCCCAGGTGCTGGCTGATCTCGGGCGGGTTGATGAGGGAGTGGCGCTGTTGCAGAAGCGGCTCAAAGGGTCGAGTGAAGACTTTGCGGAGTATCTTTCGATTTCGGGTCTCTATCTTCAGGCTGCACGCGCGCCGGAGGCCGTAAAGGCCGCGCTTAAAGCGTTAGAGCTTGTTCCAGCGGAAAGACCTGAAATGACTGCGTCGGGCTTGATTGCGCTTTCTGCGGCGCAGGAACGCGCCGGCGACCCCAAAGGCTCGGAAACATCGCTGCGGCGCATTCTCTCCCACGACCCTAATAATGCGACGGCGCTCAACAATCTGGGATACTTCCTGACTGAGCGCAACGAGCGGTTAAAGGAAGCACTGGAAATGATTCAGCGCGCCGTTGGGGCCAATCCGAGAAATGCTTCTTTCCTGGACAGCCTCGGGTGGGTTTACTTCAAGCTGGGCCAACTCAAAGAGGCCGAGCAGAACCTCAACAAAGCCGCGCGCGCCAATGCGACCTCGGCAACAATTCAGGAACATCTGGGCGAGGTTTACCACGCGCTGAGCGATTCAGGCAAAGCACGGGCTGCCTGGGAGAAGGCCCTTTCGCTTTCTGTCGAACCGGCGCAGGCGGCTCGTCTCAAGGCCCGGCTCAACGGGCAAACCAAGTGACAACGCCCGTGCCCACAATCACTCCAGGTAGTCCTCGATAGAGAAAGGCCTCGTCTTCCCTTGCTCAGGATCCTGAAGCTTCCCGCGTTTGCGAAAATTAACTGGATGCTCAACGTACTGGGGCGGCGTCCCGATGGGTATCATCAGATAGAGACTGTGCTTCAGACAGTTACTCTTCATGACACTTTGAGCTTCTGGGGCTCAGCGGATCCTCATATTACGTGCTCCTGCGATGATCCTGATCTGCCGGGTGATCGTTCGAACCTTGTCAGTCGCGCAGCGCATGCTCTGAAGTCGCGCTATTCCGTCGCCGAGGGCGCGCTGATACACCTGGAAAAACGCATTCCGGTAGGCAGCGGATTAGGCGGAGGATCGTCGGATGCCGCGGTTGCCTTGATAGGCCTGAATCATATCTGGGATTTGAAGCTGAGTGCGGATCAACTTGGGGAAGTAGCCGCGCAGTTGGGAGCTGACGTGCCCTTCTTTTTGTATGGCGGCACTGCTCTCGGGCTTGGCACCGGAACAGAGATAAAGCCACTCACCGATGCACCTGCGAAATTCCTGCTGGTGCTGATGCCGAACACGAAAGTATCAACCAAAATGGCGTATGATTCGCTAAACGCCCCCTCCTTGACAACGGTTAAGCGCGACACTATTCTTTCAAGTTCTCGCGGACCTGCTGATTTTGATCTTTCTTATCCGTACGGGCTGAAAAACGATTTTGAATCGGTGGTATTTCGTTCCCACCCGGAAATCGAAAGGGCGAAGGCTGCGCTGGTAAAGGCGGGTGCTCGTCACGCACTGTTAGCCGGAAGCGGGGCGAGCGTTTTTGGGGTTCTTGAACATCAGGAAGCGCAGGAGCGCGCCATTCAGGCCATAGAGATGGAAGCCGGTTGGCGCCTCTTTCCTTGTACGACAGTCGGGCGGGAACGACATACGAGGGCGATGGAGCCAGGTAGCGAGATGCCTAGTCGCCCTGCCGCTGATTAACTTTGGGGCGTCGCCAAGTGGTAAGGCACCGGTCTTTGGATCCGGCATTCGTAGGTTCGAATCCTTCCGCCCCAGCCAAATGCAGTAGCACAGACTTCAGTCTGTGGATTTGCGCGAACGGCAAGCTGCACAGAGTGAAGTCTGTGCTACTGAAAGATGAGCACGACGGGCGGCATCAAAATCTTCGCGGGCAACGCGCATCGCGCACTCGCTGAAGAGATATGTCACGAGCTGAGCTGCGATCCGGGGCGGGCTACGGCGGAACGTTTTTCTGACGGGGAGTTTAACTTCCAGATCGAAGAGAACGTTCGCGGCGGCGATGTGTTCATCGTCCAGCCAACTTGTCCGCCGACCGATTCGAACCTGATGGAATTACTCGTGATGCTCGACGCGTTTCGTCGTTCGTCAGCGGAACGAGTGACAGCCGTGATTCCATATTATGGCTACGCGCGCTCCGACAAGAAGGATCGGCCCCGCGTTCCTATCTCGGCCAAGCTGGTAGCCAATCTGTTGACCGTAGCCGGCGCGCAGCGAGTCCTGACGATGGATTTGCACGCCGCTCAGATCCAGGGGTTCTTTGATATACCGGTGGACCACTTGTATTCGGCGCCGGTGATGATTGGTTACTATCAGCAGCACCTGCTGCCCAACCTGACCGTGGTAGCGCCGGACACCGGGGGAGCCGAACGCGCCCGCGCCTATGCCAAGCGGCTGGATGCCGACCTCGCGCTCTGTGATAAGCGCCGGGAGAAGGCGAATGTGGCGGAAGTGATGAACGTGGTTGGTGACGTGGAGGGACGCAGTTGTTTGATAGTGGATGATATGTGCGACACCGGGGGCTCGCTGACGAAAGTCTCAAAAGCCCTCAAGGAAGCAGGAGCTAAACGGATCCATGCATGTTTCACGCATGCGGTGCTTTCCGGTGAAGCCATCGATCATCTGGAGGCGTCGGATATCGAGCAAATCGTGGTCACGAACACGATTCCCCTGCACGACCGCGCTTGCGATTCGAAGAAGATTAAGGTACTAAGTATAGCGCCACTTTTAGCGAATGCGATCAAGTCGATCCACGAGGAGACCAGCGTCTCTTCGCTCTTTGTGTAAGGCAGGCCGCCAAAGTCTGTCGTGGTAAAGGCATGAAGGGCAAACACTGATGGCTGGGAAAGACCATCAGCGATCAATTCTGGTGCAGAATTCAACCCCCCGGGTTGCGGCAGTAATGCTTGAATTCTGAACCCGGAATTGATCGCTGAACGTTTTAGAAAAGAGCGAATTATGGCAGACAAAAAAGAGATTACCGTGCGCGCCAGGGTGCGCGATGGCCGGGGCAAGAATGATGCGCGCAGGACGCGCCGCGACGGACACGTGCCGGTGACAATCTATGGTGGCGAGGGTGGAACGGTTGCAGCAGCAGCGCCGCTCAAGGATCTGGCGGCGATTCTGCGCTCAGACTCGGGTCGCAATACCATCTTTACGCTGGACGTAGACGGCGTGGGGTCCAGCGAAGTCATGTTTCACGATCGTCAGATCGATCCGATCCGCGGGCGCCTGATCCATGCCGACTTTCGCCGGCTGGTGAGCGGCGAAAAGATCGAAGTCACCGTGTCGATCCACCTGATTGGCGAGCCGGTTGGGGTACGCGAGGAGCAGGGCATCCTCGAACAAATCCTCAGGGAGATCGAGATTCGTTGCGATCCGCGTGACATCCCCGAGTCGATTAACGTTGATGTATCGCACCTGGGAGTGCACGACGTGCTGCACATCTCGGATATCCCGCCCAACGAGAAGATCGAGATTCTGGAATCACCGGAGAGTGTGATTGCGACCGTTGGCTTCGTGAAGGAAGAAGTGGTTGAGGCGCCGGTGGTGGATGCGGAAGCGCCGGCTGAGCCCGAACTAATCGGTAAGGGCAAGAAGGAAGACGAGGAAGGCGCCGAACCGGAGAAGGACAAGGGCAAGAAGGAATAACATTGCCGATTTCCAATTGCCAATTGCCGATTTGCAACAGGGGATCGTTGATTACCTGGCCGCTTGATGAGATCGCAGTACGGCGATTCAGGTTGCGCTGAGATGGCGCTGGAAAATCGGCAATCGGAAATAGGAAATCGGCAATGCCATGCGTCTCATTGTGGGGCTGGGGAATCCGGGCGCGGAGTACGAGTGGTCGCGGCACAACCTCGGCTTTATGCTCATTGACAGGATTGCCGGGGAAGCTCGCGCATCTGTAAAGCGCAGCGAGTGCCGGTCGCTGGTGGGGAATGCGGAGGTGGGCGCCGAGAGGGTGTTGCTGGCTAAACCGCAGACTTACATGAACCTGAGCGGGGAAGCGGTCGCGTGCTTGAAGGCCAAGCATGAGGTTGAAAGCGGCGCGGGGTTGATCGTAGTTAGTGATGACCTGGCTTTGCCTCTCGGAACGATAAGGATCAGGGCGCGGGGCAGCGCCGGCGGGCACAATGGCCTGAAGTCGGTAATCGCGGCGCTGGGTACGGACGAATTCATTCGACTCCGAATTGGGATTCAACCGGAGCACGAGGTCAGCGAAACGAAGAGTTTTGTGCTGAGTGAGTTTCCCAAAAATCAGAGGGCGCAGGTGGAAGAGGTTTTGCAACGCGGTCGAGAGGCGGTGCAGGTGATATTGAGAGAGGGCGTAGAGAAGGCCATGTCGTTGTTCAATTGAGGAGGATTAGTTTTGGCAGCAAATAGAGTTTACGAAATAATGTTCATCATCGACTCGGGTGCGGCCGATGACGAGGTCGCGCAGCTGAGCGAGAGTTTTCAGCGCATCATCACCGACCAGGGTGGCAGCATCACCAAGGCGGAGACCATGGGTAAACGGAAGTTGGCTTACCCGATAGGCCGCAAGAATGAAGGCACCTATGTCCTCTTTGAAATCGAAGGGTCGGGGCGAGAGATTGCCGAGCTGGAGCGGCGCATGCGCGTGAGCGATCGCATTATTCGCTACATCACGGTCAGGGTTGACGAGGATCGGCGGCGGGCGGAGAAGTTTCAGGCCAAGCGGGCGCGCAAGGCTGCCAAGCGGCCCTCAGGCAAGGGTTCGCAAGTGAGCAGCTCGGCGGCACCTGAAGCGGCTTTTGATGAAGGTGCATGATGAGGGTGTGTGCTGGGGTTGGTTAGCGCCTTTCAGAATCTCAGATTTGAAATTTGAGATCTCAGAAAGAAGACCCCAAGCCCCAGAAGCAAATAAGAGCCCAAGTGCTTAACGGCAAGGCGGCACCAATTCGAAGGGCCAACAACAAAGCGCAAGCGCCAATTTGAGGGTGAACGATAAGAGCGAAAGCGAGAGAGCGCTGAAGTTACAGAAGGATAGAGGAGAATATGTCCAGCAATTACGATGATCGGGAAAGCCGCTTTGACAGCCGCTTTGAACGCGATTATGACGGGGACTCGCGTGGTGGGCGCGGCGGCGGGCGTGGTGGCGGTGGTCGCCGCATGCATCGTCGCAAGATTTGCCGCTTCTGCATTGAGAAGACGGATTTAATTGACTTCAAAGATGTGAAGCTGCTGCAGAACTACATACCGGAGCGCGGCAAGATTGTGCCCCGCCGGATCTCCGGCTCGTGCGCGACACATCAGCGCATGCTGGCCGAAGCGATCAAGCGCGCCCGTAATATCGCGTTGCTCCCATACGCAGCAGACTAAGACAGGGGAATTAACATGCCACACAAGAAAGTGCTCTTGCGCGAAGATATCGACGACCTGGGCGCGCGCGGTGAAGTTGTTCGCGTCAAAGCCGGGTATGCGCGCAACTATCTGCTGCCGCGCAAGCTGGCAGTCGAAGCCACGGCCAGTAATGTCAAACAGATCGAATCGGAACGCGCGGCGTTGGTAAAGCGCGAGGTCAAGGACCGCTCCGGCGCCGAAGCGCAGGCAGATCAAATGCGATCGCTCAGCTTAAACTTTGAACGGAAAGTGGGCGAGCTTGGTCTCCTTTACGGCTCGGTGACCTCGATGGATATCGCCCAGGCTTTGAAGGACAAGGGATACGAAATTGATCGCCGCCGCATTAGCCTGCGCGAACCAATCAAGACTCCAGGCGAGTTTACTGTCCCGGTAAGGCTGCATCGTGAGGTCGTAATCGATCTGCCGGTCAGGATCAGCGGGGAAGGCGAAGTCGCCGAACCGGTGAAACAAACGGCGACCGCCCCCGACCAGGCTGAATCCGAAAACGCAAACGAAGCAGAAGCCTGAAATATTCCCTCAGTAAAAAGATAAATCCCACCTTTCCGCCCGGCCATTGCCCTCGCATAGTATAGTGCGTCAGAACCGCCTGCGGTAGCGGGCGGGCCCATCGATTGGGGAATCCGGATTGCG
>JBDTOI010000092.1:0-15804 GCA_039933315.1 Pyrinomonadaceae bacterium | reverse complement strand
CAGCTCGAGACTTCTTAGTGGGTAAAGCAACCAATTTATCCGGATGGTCCTGGCCGAAGCTGGCGGTGGCTGTAATCGCCACGCTCTATTTCTTTTGGTGCGCTTTTGATCCTTACCAGTGGCATTTTATAGACGGCGTGAATCTGGTGATTCATGAGGCGGGTCACGTGGTCTTCAGCCCGCTCGGAGAATTCATGATGATAGCCGGAGGCTCGCTCTTCCAGTTGATCATACCGGCCGGTTTCTGGGCCTACTTTCTATATCAACGGCAACAGTATTCGGCAGCGCTGGTCCTTTTCTGGGTGGGGGAGAGCATCTTGAATGTGTCGGTCTACGCGGCAGATGCGCAGGCATTGCAACTGCCATTGCTGGGCGGAGGGGATTCCATGCACGACTGGAATTACCTGCTCACCAGTCTGAATCTACTTCAATCAACCGCCGTGGTCGCCATTGTGCTCCGTGGGTTGGGAACGAGTGTTATTCTCCTGGCAGCGCTAAGATCCATTCGATTTGCCCGCAAGGCAAGTTTCAAGTTGTGACGTTTAGCGGTGGTTTAGAGTACCGACTTTAGTCGGGCTTTGAATTCCACAAAACACCCGACTAAAGTCGGTACTCTAAACGCCCACTTATTCACCGGATTGAGAACTTTTCTGACGGGCGTACGTATTATTATTTAGACGGCAAACGGGGTTTTAGCGGGTCGCAAACCGTACGCCGGCCACAATGGTCACCTTTCTCATTACTTCAGTTTTTCTCCTGGGATTATTCGCAGTAGCTCTCTATTTTTGGCAGAAGCCCGCTAATACAGCTCCAGCCCTGGAGTTACCGCCACCTCCAGAACCACGTGGATTATTTGATTATGATCAACCGTTAAACCAGCTGGAGAATGGCGACGCCGAAGTGCGTCGAAAGGCGCTTTTAGATCGCGCCGGCCAGGGGGACAAAAGTGCTTTAGAAGAAGCCCATCGGTCCGGCAGCGTCGCAATCTATGACGAGGTGCTTGACAGTCTGGTAGCTAAAACCGAGTCAGCGGCCCAAACCCTTTCCCTCGTGTCTCATGTGACGCGAAATGAGCTCCCGGTGAATAGAAAGTTGGCGGCAACGTTAATCGAATCATGGCGCGAATCACCCGATCGAAACTCAACTGCAAAGATGCTGCACGTCGCCGCACTTTCCAACGATCCGGAGATCTATGACACGGCAGTGAAAACTGTCATGGAGAGTTGGCGCAGTGGCAGTCTGTCTGACATCTCTGCCACAGAGTTACAGGCCATTCTCGAAGGTGAATTCTGGACACTAACCTCGCCCGCCAGAAGTTCGGGCGCAGGCTTTGTTTTGAAACGCAGTCTTGCTGAGGCCCGACGCGATCTCAAAGCGTTCGGCAAGGACTGACAGAAACACATTCGGCCTCAAGGATCCAAAGGAGGAGTCTTTACCATGGAAAACTTTGACATTATTTCTTTGCTCCCAACCCTACTGGGCGCTCTCGTTCTCTTCATTGTGTTGCTGGTAATCCTGCGGCGTATCCTGGTCAACGTCGGCCCTCGCGAAATTGCCATCAAGGAGAGGCGCTATATCGGTTCGAAGATGCCTCCCGGAAGGGTAGTAGCCACGGAAGGCGAAGTTGGCATCCAGGCGGATGTGCTGAAGCCCGGTCTGCACCTGATCAAGTACCCTTTTGAGAAGATAGTGCGCAAAGTGCCTTTAATCGAAATCGGCGCGGACGAACTGGGAGTGGTCGAGGCAATCGATGGCGAGCCAATGGCCCCCGGCAAGATCTTCGCCCCCGATCGCGCGCAGAATGCGCACAACAACTTTCAGGACCCGATTGCGTTTATCAAGCAGGGCGGCGTCAAAGGCATTCAACTGCGGACCTTACCGCCAGGATTGTGGCCGATTCACCCTTATCTGTTTCGGGTTTCGGTCGGCAATACGACAGTCATTCCGCAGGGCAAGGTAGGCGTAGTAATGGCAGCTGACGGAGCGTCGCTCGATGCCGGTCGCCTGCTCGGTAAATCAATTACCGGACACCTCAACTTTCAGAATGCTGAATTGTTCGCTTCATCCGGAGGTCAGCGTGGGCCGCAAGTCGATATCCTGACGCCTGGCACCTATCGCATCCTGACGCAGTCCTTACCGTTTGAGGGCAGTCAGGAAGTGAAGCCGGGGTTGTTCGGGGTGCGATTGTTCGACGCCACCGTCATAAACGAGAACCAGATCGGTTTGGTTGAAGCGCTGGACGGTTCGCCGTTGAATCCAAAGGACTACGTCGCCGAATCCGTGGCAGGTCACGACAACTTTCAGGACGGCCATGAATTCATTGATGGCCTGGGACAGCGCGGTCCGCAGAAAGACATCCTGCTACCGGGCACCTATTACATCAATCCACTGCTGTTCAAAGTCATTCCGGAAAGCGCCAAGGAAGTGAAGCCGGGCGAGGTCGCGGTCATAGTCTCCAACACCGGCAAAGACCCTTCCGATGACATTCGCCGCAAAATGGCCGCAAAGGTGCGGGAAAGAATGGAACGCGAAGAGAAGGAGCAAGCGGAGGAAACCGCAGCCCGGCTGGACAGGATCGACGACAGGCGGACGGCCGAAGAGATCAAGGTCGAAATGCGCAGCGGCGACCCCGCGGATCGACGGCTGGACGAAGGAGCGCACGAAGCCTATGTCGTGCCCGAAGGTTATCGCGGCATACAGGAAACTGTGGTTGGCCCGGGGCGCTACTACGTGAACACATTGGCGATTACGCCAATCATTATTCCCACCACCAACCTGACGGTGGAGTGGACTTCGGGCGAAGTTGCCAACACCTTCAATCCTTTCGAGGTGATCTCGAAAGACGGCTTCACCATGCAGTTGGAAGTGCGCGTAGTCTTTCGCGTCAAACCTGAAGATGCGCCGTTCATGGTGGCCAAGATTGGCGGCATCGATCGTTTGATTCAAAACGTGATGCATCCCCTGATTGACTCTATCTTCCGCAACCAGGCGTCCGAATCTTCGGCCATGGCTTACCTGCAAAACCGGCACGAAGAACAGGAGCGCGCCGAAGCCCGCGTGCGAGCGCACCTGCTCAAGTATCACGTCGATGTGGTCAACGTGCTGATCTGCCACATTCATCTACCGGAAGAGTTGATGAAAACGCAGACTGAGAAGATTCTGGCCGAGCAGCGCCAGAACATGTACAACGCGCAACGGGAAGCGGAAGAGAAACGCATCCAGTTGGAACGGACCAAGTCGCAAGCCGATAACCAGAAGGATCTGATGGTCGCTACGGTGGGCGTGGAAATCGCCGGCAAGCGGGCCGAACAGCGCAAGTCGGAAGGCGAGGGCGAGGCCCATTACATTTCGCAAACCGGCAAGGCCGAAGCCGAGAAGGTTCGGTTGATGGGCGAAGCGCAGGGCGTTGCTTATCGTGAGCAGGTCAACGCGCTGGGAGCCCAGGGTGTGGCTCTGGTCGAGGTCTTGAAAGTGATTGGCGAGAAGGGCGTGCGCATCACTCCGGACATTATGGCTTCCGGAGGAGGAGCGGATGGCGCCGGCGGAGGTGGGATCGGCACGCTGCTACTTTTGAACCTCTTCCGCAATCAGATGAATCTGCCGGGGGTGAATGGAGAGAAGGCGCCGGTGAAATAAACCTTAGTCGCCAGGTTTAGTGGAAAGAGCGGGGGCAAGCCTCTCTTCCTGACTGCAAGTGTGTAGCGGTTTTGGTATTTGAGATCTGAAATTTGAGATATCAGAAAAACACTGCAGTCAGGAAGAGGGGCTTGCCCCCGCCGCTTTCGGTGAAGACTTTGCGGAATTAGATCCGGTGCGTGCTTGAAAGTGTAATCACACCAGCGCCAGGGAGTGGTGCACACCCTGGCTTTCAAAGTAGCGATGCGCCCGCCGCACGTCAGTTTCTATTTGCTGCTTCAGATGATCTACCGAGTCGAACTTCTTCTCGGCCCGCAATCGATGCAGAAATCGAACACGCACAACGTCGCCGTAAAGATCCCCCGACCAGTTCATCACATGAGTTTCGACGAGGCGTTCTGAGTCTGTTTCAAAAGTCGGCCGCGTGCCGATGTTGGTAACGCTACGGCGCCATTCGTTCTCAATCAGAGTCGCAGTAATGTAAACCCCATCGCGGGGAATCACGCGATTTTGCGGCGCCAGGTTGGCCGTCGGAAAACCCAGACGATGCCCACGCTCATCTCCATGGACAACTCGTCCTTCGACTCCATACGGCCTGCCCAGCATGCGGCGGGCCAGGTTTACTCTACCGGCGGCCAGCACCTCGCGAACACGGCTGGAGCTAATGCGCTGCCCGCGCAGACGCACCTCAGGGACTTCGTCCGCGTGAAAACCAAGCCGCTCGCTCACGTGTTTTAAGAGGGCGATGTTGCCTTCGCGATTGTGCCCGAAGGCGAAGCCCCGCCCCAGATAAACTTCGCGCGCCTGCAAGCGCTCACCGATTACATCCTGAAGAAACTCTTCAGCGCGTATCTGCGCGAACTCAGGGGTAAAGCGAATGATGATGGTTTGCTCAATGCCAAGAATGCCCAGCGCCTCGATCTTCTGATCGAAGGTTTGCAGTAAGGGAGGGGCCGACTCCGGATGCAGCACCGCGCGCGGGTGTGGATCGAAAGTGATCACGGTGGGAACAGCGCCGACTGCCCGCGCCCGGTCTACCACCGTGGTAATGATCAGTTGATGACCGAGATGCAGGCCGTCAAAGACACCGAGGGTCAGCACCGTCGGGCGTTGAATTTCGGCGTTGTCGGTTCCGTGAAATAGGCGCATTCGCATTGATTGTAGGGGCGGCACTCCGTGGCCGCCCCTCTCTGGATTGACTCAAACATCGAAATGGTCGTAAACGACAGGAAGGGAGTGGCCACGGAGTGCCACCCCTACAAATTCACTCTTCATCGCTAACACTCAACCCATCGTAAGCCCAACTAACTCCATCCGGCAGTTTCGCCGAGTCTCGTTCGTGTTTCACATCATGTGCGATGTGCGTAAAGAACGCGCGACGCGGTTTGATCTTCTCGACGTACTCGAGCGCTTTGTCCACCCAGAGGTGCGTTGGGTGTTCTTTGAAACGCAGGCAGTCGAGCACGAGCACGTCGAGGTTCTGCATCAGTTCCAGAGTAGCTTCCGGAATCTCGCTGAGATCGGTGGCATAGGCAAAGTCATTGCAGCGATACGCCATCACCGGCAGCCGGCCGTGAATTACCTCGAGCGGCGTAATCTCAAGTTCCGGGGCCAGACAAAATGAAGCGCCGGGCACAACCGTGTGCGGCACAATCTGCGGCAGGCCGCCGCCGAAGTGCGATGGCTCAAACACGTACTTGAAGATCCTGCGGATGTCCACCCAGGCCCTTTCGTTCGCATACAGGCCCATGGCGCCGTGACGAAAGTTTAACGGCCTGATGTCGTCCAGCCCGAAGATGTGATCGGCATGGCAGTGTGTAATCAAGACGGCATCCAGCCGCTTTAAGCCAAAGCGCAGGGCCTGCTGGCGAAAATCAGATGATGTGTCGATGAGAACTGACTGGCCGGCGTGTTCTATTACCACTGAGACTCGCAGCCGTTTGTCGCGCGGATCGGCAGAGGTGCAGGTCTCGCACTCGCAACCAATGGAGGGAACGCCCGTGGAAGTGCCGGTGCCGAGGAAAGTGAGCCGCATCGTCAGTTGTCAGTAGTTAAGTGCAATTTTGATTTGCGCAAAAAGTCGCCGACTGGTTCGAAGCGGACCGCTGTGAACGTCTAAGATCGGCATGGGTACGTGTGTTTTCGTGCGCTTTCGTGTCATTTCGTGGATCGTGTGATTAGGATTCGGAGCCATACGATCCGCGAAATCACACTAACTACAGCTACAGAAAGAAACACGAAATAAGAGTTTTGTGCAAAGCCGTGTGGGAGTTAGTGCCGATGTTGGCGCCTGACCACTGACTACTGACCACTGACCTGACAAATTATCGTCCGCCGGTTATGTCGCGGGCGCTAAACTTGGGCGGAGGTGCGGGACTGCTCGTTAAAGAAACGTACTGCATGCGCAGGTCGGCCAGGATGCCCTCGAACATCTGATCCTCTTTGGGCTCGAGATTCCCGCGTGTCTTTTGCCGCAGCATGCCGAGCACGTCGATCCAGTGTTTAGCCAACTCCAGTTCGACACCGCTTTCGCCGCTTGCGGGATGCGGCATCATTCCCAGCGCCGCAGCGGCGTTGGTGGCCAGCGACATAAGAAAATTGATGAAGCTTGCGGGATCATTTGCGCCGGGCAAGTCCGTATCGTCGGCCGCGACTTCGATGTCTTCAGAGCTGCCTTCGCCCGCGACGGATTGCGCCGTTGTGCTTTCCTCTTCCCGGGCCATCGCCCCTGCGGTGCCCGTAGCTGCTTCCGCGGTTGCCGCTACAGGCTGAGCTGCGGCGACAGTCTCGTCCTTTGCGGGTTCCGCAAATTTTTCAATATCCCGTGGTGAACCATCGGCATTGAACAGCCGGCGGTCCGTTACTTTAAAGCTGGATTGTTCGTCGCCCATATTTACTCACTTCCGTAATGCACGCACGCCCTTTCCTGAACCGAGAAAAAGCGCCTGTTAACTTGTTCGCAAAATACTAATTGGATTGTGCGTGATGTTAGCACCTGACTCAGCCCACTCGCAACGCAGGCTCGGTGACAGTGTTGCAATTTGAGCGGCGCGATTTTGCAACGTGGTTCTGGCTCAGCCGTCTTCAGACGGCTTTCCCAAAGGGTTACTAGCCCGGCGCTTGTAGCGCTGGGTCGGGCAAGTGCGCTCGTCGCCAGCGCGCTTTCAGCGTGCTTAGATTCGGGCTTTAGCGTTACGGCTAAAGCCGAGCGATGTAAGCCCGTTGAAACGGGCTTCGGCTTCACACGCCTCCCGGGACCCGGGCGTAAAACTCCCGGTCTAGTGACCCTGCGGGAAAGCCGCGTAAACGCGGCTAAAGAAAAAGCGAAACTTTTGAAGTACACGTCCGCAACGCCAATACTGAAATTGAAATTGCATCAGTACCGAAATTGCTCCCGACTTGAAACATAAAACCTGAAACCCTACACTCCATGACTCAATTCCAAAAACCATGCCGACCAACTTTAACGATCTCGTAACTCTAATGGCGCGCTTGCGTTCCCCGGAAGGTTGCCCCTGGGATCGCGAGCAGACTTACGCCACGCTCGCGCCCATGCTTTTGGAAGAGGCTTACGAGGCCTTTGACGCCCTCGAGGAAGCGCGCCAGGGCCGCCCCGATGATCTACGGGAAGAACTCGGCGATCTGCTTTTCCAGATCACCTTCTTCGCCTGCGTGGCGCAGGAGCGCGGTGAATTTAATATTGACGAGGTAATCGAGCAGGTGCACACCAAGATGGTGCGGCGCCATCCACACGTGTTTGGCGACGCAAAGGCAGGCGACTCCGCTGAGGTGTTACGCAATTGGGAGGCAATTAAAGCCGAAGAGAAGCGTGCCGCCCGGAAAACATCTGTTTCATCCGCGAAGAATGTTTCGTTACTCGATGGCGTCTCGCGCCAGGCGCCGGCGCTGATGGAAGCGCACCAACTCACGACCAAAGCGACGCGCGTAGGCTTTGACTGGGAAAAAGTGGATGACGTATTCGAGAAGTTGCAGGAGGAAATCGAAGAGCTGCGGGTAGCGATTAGCTCGCACAAGTCGTCAGCTTCAGAAGCCGATCACAACCTGGTGCGGGAGGAGATCGGAGACCTGCTGTTCGTGGTCACCAACATTGCGCGGCATCTCAAAGTTGAGCCGGAGGCAGCGTTGAAACTCACCAATGGCAAGTTTCGCCGCCGGTTTGGTTACATCGAAAAAACTCTGGAACAGCAAGGGCAAAGCCTGGAAAGGGCAACGCTGGATGAGCTGGAGAATCTATGGCAAGCGGCTAAACGCGAGGAAGAGGCAAGTCGTTCGTAGGATGGTTCTTTCCATTTCCCATCGGGAGGATTTGAGGTGGTCTCTGGTTGAGCGAGCGCGCCAGATGAGGTTTCACGCAAAGGCGCTAAGAAGGGAAAGACAGAAGGCGCAAAGAAAACAACTCAACCCTTTGCGCCTTCTGATTTTCTTTTCTTAGCGCCTTTGCGTGAAACCCCAATTAACCAAACGCGAATCTCCGCTCCACGTATTACTTCGCTCCGCCATCCAGCCCTTAGACTATCTTGAAATGCAAAACAACAAAGGCCCGCCGGTTAAGGCGGGCCTTTGCCTTCGTTGCTGCCAGCTATGCTGGAGACGCGTTTAGCCGTTTAACTGCAGTGAACGCAGAATGTTGCTGAAGGTACTCTGATAGTTGGAGTATTCATTCTGCGGACTAACCGCGATCATGTAGAACAACTCGCCATTGCGCAGTTGCGTGGTGACGATGGTAATCACTTCGGGTAGCCCGGTCGCCTCATTCGTATTACTCAGCGTGGTTGCCAGGCCGGTGCGTCCCCCGACAGTTGTTCGGGTGTAGCCGCTGCGTTGGCGGAGGCTGTTATTACTCTGACCCAGGCTGCCGACGAATTCATTGGTAGCCCGTTGCAAGTTGCGCGATTGCGTCTGAACGGTGCCAAAGCTTACGCCATGAGTAAAGACCTGCTGGCCCTGTACCTCTCCGTAAGCGCCTTCCGGGGCGAGCCACACGGCTGACTGACCACTCAACTCGCGCCAATTGTCGGGAACGTTCACCCGGAAAAGATTGTTGGTGTAAGTCCGGAACCGGGTGGAAGGATACTCAACCCGTCCGCGGGGCGGATTGGTTGAGGTAGTTCCGGTGCGTTCGCCATTCGGATAGCGCTGACCACTGCGGGCAATCTCCTCCATTGAAGGAGCGCGGCCCATGCCGCGCAAACGCGCCTGCACGCGAGTGAAATCCGGACTGTTCCGGATTGGATTCTCGATGCGCAGAGACTGAGCTTCCTGGTTAATGCGCGCGTAGCGATTCGCCGGGCTCGGGTGACTGCTGAGAAATCCGCCACTGCTGCCGCCGCCCTGCTGCTCAATTGTCCTGAACATGTTGGCGAGATCGCGCGGGTCGTAACCGGCATGCGCCATGATTTGCGATCCCAGGATGTCGGCTTCAGTCTCATACTCGCGGCTGAATTTCAGGAAGTAGACTCCAACTCCCTGACCGGCGATTTGGGCGGCAGCGCCCGCCGGCCCGCCGATAATCTGGCCGCCAATGCCGAGGATGCCGGCCAGCAAGCCATACTTCTGGCCCTTGGTCGCCTGCGCGGTGCCGTGGCGCAAAGCCACGTGGCTCAACTCATGGGCCATCACACCGGCCATTTCACCTTCGTTGCGCGCGGCTTCGATCATGCCGCGGTTGACGTACATGGGCCCACCGGGTAATGCGAAGGCATTGATGTCGCGCGCGTTGACCACCTTGAAATAGTATTGAAACTCCGGATGACGAAACTCACCGGGAATCGCGCTTACCAGTCGCTGGCCTACGCGCGAGACATAGTCGGTGATGTCCTGATCACGCAGAATCGGAAATTGTTGTTCTGCTTCCGCGGCGGCCTGCTGGCCTAGTTTGACATCATCGGTGACTTTGTATTTGTTACTGTGATAAACGATCTTGGTTTGCGCCAGGGCTGACAACGGCAGGGCAAAAATCGCCACCGCCATCAACCATACAAACGACGCTCTTACGCTGCTATAATTTCTTCTGATCATCTTTTCCGTCCTCCAGAATTTTTCCGTGATTAACTCACTCGTACAATGTTCGCTTCAAAAAGCATAAGCGGCGAACCCGGGGAAGGGGATCGCCGCTCATTTTCTGATGATGGCTTCTCCCCCCTCGCAAAACTACTCGATCCGGAACGCTATCTTTCAAAACTCACAAGGGAGAGGACGCCGGTAGCCTACTAACTCTGATGCGTCTGCCAGCGGTTGTTTTGATGAGTCTGAAGACACACTGGTTTGCCCGGACTGCCTTATCCCATCAATCGCAATGCCATTGCAACGAAAGCTCGCAACCATAGGCGTTGTTTGCGATAACGGCGTTTGCACTGGCCTTTTAGTGGTTTTTCTAAACTCGCCCGAGCGCGTCCGACAAACTCCCGCAACAAATCGGGACATCCCTCTGCATGCTTCGGGGACGCTGGTACTGAGTGGAGCAGTAGGGTTCCGGTTGGGAATTTGACCCCATCGTGAGTGGGAGTCAACTTGAGGGTGCGCGCAAAGGCGCTAAGAAAGGAAAGACAGAAGGCGCAAAGAAATAGCTCAACCCTTTGCGCCTTCTGCTTTTCACTTCTTAGCGCCTTTGCGTGAAACACCCAGGTACCTAACTCGCCTGTTAAATGTCAGGTCGCTACCGCTATTCGTTCTGTAATAATGCTTGTGCGTTGCGCTGTAAGCCCGGCAGCTTAGCTCGTTTCATCGCGCTGCGGCGAAAGCGCTCTGCATAAGTCTCAGGGGTCAAGGTCAGGATATCAGGGAGCCTCACGTTCACGTTGTCAGGGCGCGGCGCAAACCGATCTTCAGCAGTGATTTGAGCGAAGCGGTTCCAGGGACACACGTCCTGGCAGATGTCGCAGCCGTAGAACCAGCCCTCGAGATTCTCTGTGACATTCAGCGGCAGCTGAGAAGCCCGCGATTCAATCGTCGCATGGGATATGCACTTGTGCGAATCGAGCAGGTAAGGTTCCACAATCGCTTCAGTGGGGCAGGCATCTATGCAGAGTGTGCATTCGCCACAATGGTCTTCCACCCTGGCTTCATCGTATTCGAGTTCAAGGTTTAGCAGCAGTTCGCCGAGAAAGACCCAGGAGCCATAGTCGCGCGTGATCAGGTTCGTGTGCTTGCCAATCCAGCCCAGGCCGGCGCGTTCCGCCCATACCTTGTCCATCATGGGCTGGATATCGACGCACACTTTGCCATTCGCTTCCGGCCATCGCCCTTTGATCCACTCCAGCAGCGCGCGCAGCTTTTCGCCGACCACGTCGTGATAGTCGTCACCCCAGGCATAGCGCGAGACTTTGCCGGTGATCGGATCATCCACGTGCTGTTCAGGCCTATAGTAATTGAGTGCTACAACAACGACCGACCGAGCTTGAGGAAGAATCTTTTGCGGATCGGTGCGCTGCTCCGGATCGCGCGCCATCCATGCCATCTCTCCCTGATAGCCAAGTCGCAACCATTCCTGCAGTCGCCGCCGCGCGGCCGGCAAAGGCTCGGCGCCGACGATACCGATTTTGCTAAAGCCCAACTCCCGCGCGCGCGTTTTGATCTGCTCCGACCGAACAGAACGATCTTCGCTTGTTTCCGTGGTCATCATTGCAATTACGTTGAGGCTTTTAGTATACCAATCAACGCATACTAAGTGGCGTTCTAAACACCCACTCTCCCCAACTTGAATGCATATGACTAACGGTTACATCCTGGCGATCGATCAAGGCACCACGGGCACCAAAGTTCTGCTGCTTGACCATGAGGCAAACATTCGGGGCCGCGCGTACTCCGAGTTCACTCAGCATTATCCGCAGCCTGGCTGGGTGGAGCATGACGTGGAAGAAATCTGGCGAGTCAGCCTGGGCCTGGTGACGGAGGCCTTAGCCGATGCAGCGACTACGGCAGATCAGATTAAGGCAATCGGAATAACTAACCAACGCGAGACGGTTGTGTTGTGGGATCGGGCCACTGGCGAACCCATTGGTAAGGCGATTGTCTGGCAAGACCGGCGCACCGCTACGATCTGTGATCAACTGAAGGCTGACGGATTGGACGAGATTTTTCGGGCCGGCACCGGTCTGGTGATCGATCCATACTTCTCCGGAACCAAGATCAAATGGCTCCTCGATCAGAATCCAGCTCTGCGCCGGCGAGCTGAACGGGGCGAGATCGCGTTCGGCACGATCGACTCCTGGCTGGTGTGGAAACTCACGGGCGGCCGCGCCCATGTTACCGATTATTCAAATGCCTCGCGCACACTGCTCTTCAACATCAATGATCTGTGCTGGGACGAAGAGTTGCTGCGAATTCTTCAGGTGCCGGCGGCAATGCTGCCAACGGTAAAGCCTTCCTCGTTCGTTTATCATGAGACCGATCCAGCGGTCTTTTTCGGCCAGAGCGTTCCGGTTTCGGGCATTGCCGGCGATCAGCAGGCGGCCTTGTTTGGTCAGGCCTGCTTCAGCGAAGGGCTGGCGAAGAACACCTACGGAACCGGTTCGTTTGTGCTGCTGAACACAGGCAATCGACCAGTACGCAGCAACGCCGGACTGTTAACAACAATTGCCTGGGGGATCGCGAATGAGCCGGTGGTTTATGCGTTGGAGGGCGCGGTCTTCATCACCGGCGCAGCAGTGCAGTGGCTGCGCGATGGGCTCGGCATAATCGAAAACGCCGCGGAGACTGAGGCACTGGCTGAGTCCCTCGATTCAAATGAAGGGGTCTACTTCGTGCCGGCGCTGGCAGGATTGGGCGCGCCACACTGGGACGCGTACGCCCGCGGCGCAATCATAGGGATAACGCGCGGCACCAGCCGCGCCCACCTGGCGCGGGCCACGCTGGAAAGCATGTGCTATCAGACGCTCGACGTGGTGGCCGCGATGGAGCAGGACTCCGGAACGCGGCTCAAAGCGTTGCACGTTGACGGCGGCGCCGTCGGCAATCGCTTCCTCATGCAGTTTCAAGCGGACATCCTCGGCGTGCCTATTGAAGTTCCGCTGATAACGGAAACGACTTCGTGCGGCGCTGCCTACCTCGCGGGGCTGGCGGTAGGCTTCTGGAAAAATAAGGAAGAGATCGCGGCTACTCTAAGGATCACCGAACGTTACGAACCACGCATGCGTGAAACCGAACGCTCGCGCCTGCACGAGCAATGGCTCCGTGCCGTGGAACGCGCCAAAGGTTGGGCTTGAAACAGGAGGCGGGAGGCAGACGGCAGGAGGCAAGAAATACAGGAGGCTACTTCCTGCTTTCCTGCTTCGTGCCGTCTGCCTCCTGCCGTCTGACGTCCGCTTCGGCCGCGACATAACCAAAGCTGGTCCACTGATTTCCCGCCAGCATGTCGCGAAAGATTTTCATCGCTTCCGCGCGACGGCCGTGGTAGAGGTGCCAGTTACCGATTCCGTAGAGGATGCTGTACGAGCCCGGAGAGCCTGCCTGCTTTAACGCTTCCGCCAGCAGCGTGTCGGCCGAAAGCAAACCCTTGTACATTAACGCCAGCCGGTAGTAGCCGTCGTTCTCAATGATATCCATTCCCTCACGAATCGGCTCCAGAACCCGGGCGGCCTCCTGTTTGCGATTCAGCCCCCGCAGGGTCATGTAGAGCCAGTGAGTGGTGGCGACGATGCTGTCAGGATTCTTTGAGACTTCAAGGCAGGCGCGATAGCTATCCAGAGCCTGCTTGTTCTTGCCCGTCAGGTAATATGCCAGGCCCAGGTGGTACCAAGTATTAAATTGCAGTGTACCGGTTGGGACATTGCGAGCATTGGGCTGGCCATCGGGCTCAACCTGGTCGGGCTGACCCTTGATCAGCCGGGCGGCCTTCTTTAGATCGTCAATGGCGAGATCAAACCTGCGCAGCGTGATGTAACGATGTCCGCGGTGGCGATAGAGCCGGGCATCTTTGGGAAACGCCGCTATGCCTTTGGTGTACGCATCGATTGAATCGCGGAAGCGGCCCAGGTAGGCGAGCCGCCGCCCCAGCCAGATGATGGCGTCCGGATCCTTCGGGTTAGCTTCATAACGCGTTCGGGCTTCAGCCAACCGCAATTCCATTTCTCGTTTTGCTTCGGCTGAGATGGGCGGGGCCGGACGGTTGGCAAAGTCGCCCGGGATCTTCCGGTCTTGTATGCTCTTCGCGCCGTTGGCCGGCGATCCAGTTACACTAATCAGCAGCGCGGCAATTAACAGAATGCTTGTCATTGTTTTCAAAGCCGAAATGTTAGACAGGATTAACATGATTTACAGGATATGAACAGTTCACGGAATGAAGAGCTTTGCATAAAACTCTTATTTCGTGTTCTTTCGTGCTGGTTAGTGTGATTTCGTGGATCGTATGGCTCCGAATCCTAAGCACACGATCCACGAAGCTACACGAAATCTCACAAAGCCACACGAACTAAATGCTACTCGCCCTCTTAGATTTATTCTGTGAATCTTGTGAATCCTGTTTAGACACTCCGGCAGCTCGCATATGACAGATCGAACATCGTTCAATGCATCTGAGATCACCTTCGATGTGATCATCATCGGCGCGGGCATCAATGGCGCCGGTATCGCGCGCGATGCGGCGATGCGCGGGTTGAAAGTGCTGTTGCTGGATAAGGGCGACATCGGCAGCGGCACCTCGAGCTGGTCCACCCGTCTGATTCATGGCGGGCTGCGCTATCTGGAGCATGGCGAATTTGGCCTGGTACGCGAATCTCTACGTGAACGAGAAGTCCTGCTCACAATCGCACCCCACCTGGTTCGTCCCCTCCCGATCGTCATCCCAATCTATGAAAACGCGCGCCGAGGGTTGTGGACCATCCGCACCGGCATGATTGCGTACGACGCGCTCTCTCTCGGCAAGACACTGCCTCGCCATCGCATCCTCTCGCGCGCTGAAGCTTTGCAGCAGGAGCCTGGCTTGAATCCTGAAGGTCTAAATGGCGCGGCAGTCTATTACGACGCTCAGGTGGAATTTGCCGAGCGACTCGTGCTCGAGAATGTGCTTTCTGCGACCGCGCACGGCGCGATTGCCCTCACCTATGCACGAGTAACTGATTTCCTCTTCGCCGACGGCGCGATCCCAGGCGTTAACTTCACGAATGAGCTTAATGAAGAGAAACTTTCCGCGCGCGCCAGGATCATTGTGAACGCCGCCGGGCCCTGGGTTGATCGGGTGCTGGGACAGTCGGCCGCCAGCTCGCCGCGTCTAATTGGCGGCACCAAAGGCAGCCACATCATCGTCGCTTCATTTCCCGGCGCGCCCTCGAGGGCACTCTATACAGAAGCTGAAACCGATCGCCGGCCGTTCTTCATAATTCCCTGGAACGGTCAATACCTGATCGGCACGACCGATGTCCGATATAACGACGATCTCGATCGGGTGCAGATCGACCCGGACGAAATCGACTATCTCCTGCGCGAGACCAATCGCCTTTTTCCCCACGCGAATCTAACCCGGGAAGGTATTCTCTACACCTACTCAGGGGTGCGGCCCCTGCCGTTCACGGAGGACAAGAATGAGCGGAGCATTACTCGACGACACTTTATCCGCGAGCATCCGCGGTGGCAGAACGTGCTCTCGATCGTCGGGGGCAAGCTCACCACGTATCGCAGTTTGGCGGAACAGGCGGTTGATCTAATTGTTAAGAAACTCGGGCGGGGCCCCTCAGAATGCACGACCGCCAAAGTCCCTCTGCCTGGTGCAGGCCCGGACCTGAATACTATCGAACGAGAATTCAAAGAGTCTGGCACATTCTCCCCACTCGTCAGCGAACGACTGGTGCGGATTTACGGCACGCGCGCAACTGAACTCTGCGAGCTTGTTTCTCAAGATGCTTCACTGGGTGAAACCTTCAATCGCGAAGGCGATGCGATTGCGGCCGAGGTGGTCTTTTCGTTTACGCAGGAGATGGCGGCGACACTGGCGGATTGTTTACTGCGGCGCACAATGGTGGGATTGAACCCATCGCGGGGTGTCGGCGATGATCTAGCTGCCGCTCAGATTGCCCTTAAACATCTCGGGTGGTCGGAGAGCCGGGCGCAAGACGAGCTAGAGAATTATAGAAAAGAGGTACAGCGCCAGGGTTAGTCCCAACCCCAACGGGGTTATGTCCTCCAGCCCAGGGTTGCCGCTTCGGCTACCCTGGG
>JBDTOI010000091.1:0-15879 GCA_039933315.1 Pyrinomonadaceae bacterium | reverse complement strand
CACCCGTTCCCATCCCGAACACGGAAGTTAAGCCTGCTGGAGCCGATGGTACTGCGCGGGTAACTGCGTGGGAGAGTAGGAAGTCGCCGGGATTATCTAACCAGGCCCGCTCGATGATTCGAGCGGGCTTTGATGTTTGCGAACCGGGATCTGGTTTTAGTCACATCTACGCGATCGTTGAAATCTGCGGAGGCGCTAATTAAAAGAGCAGCCTCCCTAAGTCTGGGGTTTTCGGCCCAGGCCCTCGCCGAAACGAACGAGACCTTATCGTAGACCAGCACGATTGTCCCCAACCGCAGCAGCTTACTCACCTCACGAGCGGCGAACATTGGTATACGAATACAACCATGACTCGCTGGTTGGATAGGGACCGAATAGCTGCCGTGAATCGCCACGCCGCCGCTGATGTAATTGGCGTAATAAACCGCCCCCAGCGGACCGTTCCCCCAGCCTGCTTCTTTGTCGTAAACAAGGAATCTGCCGCGGGGTGTGTAGGCTATGCTCGGTTGGCCCTCGTCCATAAACGGCTTGTAGTTGCCGGTGGAGACAGGAAGAACTCTAACGCTACCCTCGTCGTCGACCAGCATTAGCACCTGTCGATCCAGATCCACTTCAACATGCTCATACCCGACCTCCCTCGCCTGGGGAGCGTTGCTGTTGCGAATTGCCTCGATCTCATCGAGAGTAAGCTGACCAGTAATCGGGCGGCCCTCCCATTTTTGAAAGGCTATCAGGGCCGACCGCGTCGCCGGATCAAATAGGCCGTCAACCGCGCCTGCCCAGTATCCCAGATCGGAGAGCCGGCGTTCGGCTTCTCTCGTTACGGCCCGGGGCATCGATGGCGGCTGCTTGCCGCGCTGCTGTGCGCTCGCGATTGACGGTGTTGAAATGACAAGTAAACAGAGGGTAAGAAGTAACTTCATCTGACCTTTCCGGTGCGCAGCTGCATACGCATTACACTGGGGTTGATAAAGCTGCTTGGGGCAATCTCATGCTTCTTCGGGGGAACGTCACCGGTGGACCAGGAGGGAGTTCTGCTCCTGACTTTCTATCTTTAATTTGGGATCAAGTCAAGCAGGTGCGCGTTTTGGAGAGTATGAAGTCGCCGGCATTGTTAACAACGCCCGCCCGGTGTTGAGCCCGGGGCGGGCTTTTGTTATTTTTACGGCCGCGCAAAAATGCCTTTTTTGATTACAACCCTGAGCTTTCTGGTCACTGACTGATTGCCATGAAACGAGCAAGTGTAGTCCTGGTCCTTTTCCTTTCTTTGGTTGGCCTGAATTGCCAAACAACTTCGGAGACATATCGCTCCACTGAAAATGGAAAAGGAGGCGTTCCGACGTATGGTTACGAGGTAGTACATACGTGGCCGCACGACACCGGTGCTTACACACAGGGTCTGGTATTTCACGACGGCAATTTGCTTGAGAGCACCGGTCAGGTGGGAAGGTCGAGTCTCCGTCTAGTGAAACTTGAAAGCGGTGAAGTGCTGAAGAATGTCACCATACCTGCTCCCTATTTTGCAGAGGGCCTGACGCTTCTAAACGGGAGACTCTATCAGCTTACCTGGCAGCATCAGCGGGGCTTTATCTATGACGCCACAACTTTTGAGAAAACTGGAGAGTTCAGTTACCCGGGCGAAGGGTGGGGGCTCACAAATGATGGTAACTTGCTGATTCTTAGTGACGGCTCCCATCGATTGAGGTTCCTCAATCCCGAAAACTTTCAGGTGGCCAAAACCATCTCCGTCCTTGCCGAGGGTAAGCCAGTCGCCAGCTTGAATGAACTTGAATTCGTTAACGGCGAAATATACGCGAACATCTGGCACGCAGACCGGATAGCGCGGATTGAGGCCCGCACTGGAAGAGTGCTCGGCTGGATTGAAATGAAGGGTCTGCTCTCGCGCAGTGAAATTTACGACGAAGAGGCAGTACTGAATGGCATTGCCTTCGACGCGAAGAACGGCAGGCTTTTTGTTACCGGCAAGCTGTGGCCGAAACTGTTTGAGATTCGAGTGAAACCCTGAGAAGGAGGGACTGCCAAATTCTAATCAAGGAAATCGAACTGCTGACCTTCCGAAATTAAGGCCTACGCTTAGCTGCTGCAGAAGGCTGGCCCGGGTTCGCAACCCTGTTTGTGCTCACAAGGATGGGCGCACCTCTCTTGGTCACGTCGATTGTAGTTTCACTGAGTGTGGGACGGGAGATGTTCTTTGGTTCACTACTCACCCGCTTTCCTGATACTTCCGTGGCTAGCTTATTTTCTGAAAACCCTTCAGCTTGACTCAAGCTCTCTGCGTTTGATTTTGCGCTGGTGCCGCTTTCGAGGCCTGGTTCATCTTCTACGTAGGCTTCATATTCCAGAGCAGGCTCATCCGGTTGGTGTCTTAGGCATTCGAGGGACGGGGCAAATTGCGCGGCCACCTTGACGGTCTGCGCGCTGGGACAGTTAGGACCCGCAAGATAACCAGTTTCCGGATCAATCTTCACTGTAACTACGCCCCTTGGGATCGGGAATGAGTCCCCGCCCAGACTCGGTCTGATACTCAGAGCTTCCTTCATGAAATCAATCCAGGCGGGAAGCGCCGCTTCGGCCCCGGTTAGCCCCAGTTGTTGATTATCATCGAAGCCGACCCACACGGCACAAACCAAATTAGGTGTGTAGCCGACGAACCAGCCATCATGCGAAGTCCCGGTCTTGCCCGCGATAGCAACATCCTTGAAGCTACCGTTGGCTCGCCGCGCCGTACCCCGCTTCGTAACATCGGACAACATGTCGTTAATCATGAAGGCCGTTGTTGGCTTTATGACTTGTGGGCTATCAGAGAGGTCTTTTTCAGTCACGATCTCCCTTTCGGTGTCCTGACCCACGCGCGCTATGAGCGATGGCCTAACGGCTTTGCCGGCGTTGGCGAAGACAGCATAGGCCGCAGCCATCTGCAGAGGTGTCGCCTCGCTTACCCCCAGAGCCAGCGATGGATAGACTTCGGGCCGAGGCAGACCGAATCGAGCTGCCGTGTTCGCGACGTTTGCCAGCCCACTGCGCATTGCAAGCTCTACTGTCACCACGTTCAGGGATCGCACTAACCCTTCGCGCATCGTGACGTCTTGCATGGAATAGGCTCGTCCATAGTTTGCGGGTGCATACGTGGCGGAACCATATTGAAACGTCTGCGGTGCGTCCCGGTAAGTTGCCAGCGGGGAAATCCCTGACTCAAGCGCCGCCGCGTAAACGAAGGGCTTAAAAACTGAGCCCGGTTGGCGCTTGGCATCAGTAGCCCGATTCAATTGAGACTCTTCGTAGCTGCGTCCTCCTACCATCGCTAAGACCTGGCCCGTGTGCGCATCGAGGGCTACCATTGCCCCTTGCGGCTTCGTTTTTCTCCGGCTGGATTTGCCCAGAAGCTCTAGTTGTTGCCGCAGAGCGTTCTCGGCCGCGGTCTGCAGGTCGGGATCGATTGTGGTAAGAATGCGGAGGTTCGGCTCGCCGTCGTTTTCGAGGCCCATTTGAACCTCATCCAAGCCGCGATTGACCGCATCGATGTAGTAAGGCGCTAACTCGTTACTGCTTCCCTCAAACTGTGCAACTTCCAACGGCAGCGCGATGGCTGTTTGTGCGCTGGCTGCATCAAGCGCTCCGTCGCTTGCCATGGCCGCAAGCACCGTGTCGCGCCGTTGTTTGGAAGCTTCCTGGTGACGGTCAGGAGCGTACCTCGCCGGACTCTGAATCATCCCGGCAATGGTTGCGGCTTCCGCGAGCGAAATGTCCTTCAGATCCTTACCGAAGAAAACTCGCGCCGCCTGAGCCACTCCCCGTACCCCTACTCCATTCCTTTGACCGAGATAGACTTCGTTGCAATAGAGAGCAAGAATGTCCTGTTTGGATAGCCGCTGTTCCAGTGCCAGGGCGATTAACGCTTCATTGAATTTGCGCTGCAGAGTTTTTTCCGGACTTAAGTAAGTATTCTTGACGAGCTGTTGAGTAATAGTTGAACCGCCCTGCTGAAATTTCACGGAGCCACTGGTGGCCCAACTGACGATCGCCCTTCCAATGCCGCGAATATCAAGGCCGTGGTGGTTGAAAAATCTTCGGTCTTCAATAGAAAGGATTGCCTGGACCATGACAGGAGGAATGTTCTGCCAGGTAAGCGTTTCCTGTTGGCCAGTCTTCAGGGCCGCATCCACTGTCAACAGTTCCGGCTCCACAGAATAGGACGAAAGGCTTGAGCCGTCGTTAGCCAGCAGGGTAGCGACGTGTCCGTGACTGTCAAAATTCACGTTAATCCATTCGTGCGTTCCGGTCCCGTCCCGCGGCAGGATTCTTATGCTGTTTTCGCTTACCTCGAAGCTCCCGTTCCAAACGTTGCTCGCCTTGTCGCGCGCATAGCCAGCCCGCTGTAAGGTTGTCGCAAGCTGTTCTTTCGTCAGCCTCGCGCCCTTTTCCACGATGCGGGGCGCAGCATACAGTCCCGCGTGGCTTCTTAAATAGCCCGCAGCTATCTGCTCATCGATCACTTTGGCAAAACCTGTGTAGGAGTTGTAAGCAAGGACTGCCAGGATTCCGCAAACCGCGACCGTCAGGATCCCCCCGACCTTGCAACACTTTCCGGCCCTTCTCCTTAACACGCTTCGCGTTCCCTCCTGGTAAACGCGTATCCCGTGGTGCGTCGTGCGCATCCGAGTCCGGGGTAAAGTGAGTTGTGCCTGCATGGAGAGGCGTAAGCGCAATGAACGTGCCATGCGGTGGAACGGGTGCCGCCGAGGCCGGGAAAGGGAAGGCGGCCTTGTAAACCGGCAAGATCGCCAAAGGGCCAACCCAGACAGGGTCAGCCGGCAAGCGAAATGTGAATTGAAATCACTCAGCGGAACAACGAGGCTCTGCGTATCGCTTTAGTTCGGTTTAGCTGTTGGAGCCCCTTTCAAGAGATTGTTGACGCGGCAGCTTGGAGCCTTGGCGGCGTGGCGCCGCCAAGGGGTGGCGCCCGGCTTGCGATTCCTTCGCGCTGTCGCGCAAAATGCTGACAAGTCGCCACAGAGAACTGAATCCGATAAGTTGGCGGGGACTGCGCTCAGCGCGAGTGATTCGGCAGACAGACATATTTCAATGAGCTTCGCGACATATTTTAAGGCTTCATCCTATGCCATGGTTGTGGTAGCCATGCTGGCTTTGGTGTTTGCCGGCGGACTCGACCTCGGTTTGGCGGCTTTGTTCGCCGCCGTGGTTGTCGTCGCCTGGATCATAGAGGGAAAGAGATGGCAACTCTCTGAAAGAACTGGCCTGGTAATAGTCCTTCTTGCGATCCCGCTTTTCTTCCTTGATTGGCAGTATCAGAAAGGCGTTGCCGACGGCGCCGAACGGCTAGGGGTCAGCGCCCTGGCTCATCTGATCATTTTCTTAGCAGCGGTAAAGCTGGTACAGGTTAAGTCTGATCGGGATTGGGTCTTCCTTTATCTGATTTCGTTTTTTGAAGTATTGCTTGCGGCGGGCTTGAGCTTCAGTCCGACCTTTTTGGCGACACTGAGTCTCTACTTGCTTTGCGGACTGTCAACGATCATTACGTTTGAGATTAGGAAGGCCAGGAGGGACGTTCACTTAACGGAGACTCGTCTGCTGATCCCGCCAGATTCGTCGATCTTCAGGCGCCTGTCGCGCAAGACTACCAAAAGAAACGTGGAAGCCAACCGGCTGCCACTTGTATCCATCGGCATACTGTTTCTGATCTTCGTCTTCGCCTTGCCGCTCTTCCTGGTTGCACCGCGGGCTGGTTCGGCCATGATTACACGCGGCGGCGCCGGCTTATCTAATTTTATCGGTTTCTCTGAGAACGTTTCCCTCGGGGCCCTCGGCGAGCTCAAGCAGAACAACGAAGTGGTAATGCGGGTGCGGATCGAGGATTCGTCAGGCCGACCTGAGCACGAGCTCAAGTGGCGCGGCATTGCGCTCGACGAGTTCAGCGGACGTAGCTGGAGAAAGTCAACGCAAGCGCGTCTTGTGACACCCAAGAACAGCGACCACGGTTTTTTTCAGTTGGGAACGACGGAAGCACTTCATCGCCTGACTACACAAACCTACTTTCTTGAGCCGATCGAATCGACGGTCCTGTTTGCTGCACCTCGTGCGGTGGCAATTCAGGCAGACTTGCCGTTAGTTCAGGTGGACGCGGAAGGCTCGATACAAACACGTCGGCATGATTCGCAACGTATTATCTATAAAGTGTTTTCCGATTTCACTGAGCCTGAGGTGGAGACTCTACGCAAAGACATGAGGCCATATACGGCCGCCATGACCCGCTATCTCCAGTTACCCGATCCGTTCGATTCGCGCATAACTGACCTCGCCAGCGCGATTATCGGTTCTGCCAACGCGCACAACCGTTACGACGCGGCGAAGGCAATAGAAATGCGTCTGCGAAACGATTACGGCTATAGCCTGCAGATGAAGGCTAGCGGGTCCGATCCCCTGGCAGACTTTTTGTTCAATGTGCGGGCGGGACATTGTGAATACTTCTCCACGGCCATGGCCGTAATGTTGCGCACCCACGGGGTGGCCGCGCGGGTGGTTAACGGATTCCTGCCCGGCGAGTACAACGAAACCTCAGGTGCATTTACGGTCAGGCAAAGCGATGCCCATTCCTGGGTCGAGGTGTATTTTCCCGCGACCAACTCCTGGGTGACGTTCGATCCCACGCCCGCCGCCGGTCGTTCTGAACCCGTGCGATCAGGGCTGGCCGGACAACTGGGAAAATATCTGGAAGCTTTTGAATTGATGTGGTTCCAATATGTAGTCGGCTATGACAAGCAGGAGCAACACTCGCTCGCGACATCACTCCACGATCAGGCGTTCCGTTCGCAACATATGATCGCCGTCTGGGTTAGTGAACTGAAGCGGATCGCCACGTCACTATGGCGCGGAGATATGCTGCTCATCTCCGGGATTGTTTGTCTGGTAATTGCGTTGTTGTTGCTCCTGCGCTTCAAAGGCGCGGGCTGGCGAGGTTTCAGAAGCTACGGGAGGCGGCAGGAGTCCCAGCGATCGTCGGTTGAATTCTACGAGCGCTTAACGCGATTACTCGCCAGGCGCGGAATTAAGCGTTCGCCGGATCAGACGCCGCTTGAGTTTGCCGCCAGCGCCGGACTCAATGAAGTAGTCGCTATTACCGGTGCTTACAACCGTGTGCGTTACGGAGATGATAGACTCTCCCGTTCGGAGCAAAAACAAATCGAAGAGATGTTGTTGAGGCTCGAGCGAAGCTCAGCCGAGTCGTAGTAATTGTAAGGGTAGCACTCCGTGGCCACCCCCCTCCGTTAATCCAGGCTCCTAGCTTGGGCGGAACTATCCAGCAAGGAGGGGGCGGCCACGGAGTGCCGCCCCTACAATCAAGGCACAGGCTAGATCGATAAGGTTAAAAAAGTGCGTTCATGACAAAAGTTGGATTTATTAGTTTGGGCTGTCCCAAGAACCTCGTTGATAGTGAGGTAATGATGGGCCAGCTAAAAGCAAAAGGGTTCGAGATTACTGCTAATGCTGACGACGCGGACACGGTGGTTGTGAATACTTGCGGCTTTATCGACGCGGCCAAGAAAGAGTCGATCGAAGCGATTCTTGAGGCGGCCCGTTTGAAAACCAACGGTAAAGCGAAACGTCTCGTGGTAGCCGGCTGTCTGGTGGAGCGGTATCGCGATGAATTGAAAGCTGAGATCCCAGAGGTTGATGCTTTCATCGGCACCAGCCAAATCAACGATATCCTCGCGGTCTGCGATCCCCAGGCTAATACGCGCGCGTTACCGGTGATACCGCTGGGGAATCAGAGCGCCACCTATCTCTACGACGACTCAACCCCGCGCGTCCTGGCCACGCCGGGCCACTATGCATTCATCAAGATTGCCGAAGGCTGCGATCGCCCCTGTGCTTTTTGTTTCATCCCGCAGATGCGCGGCCACTTTCGCAGCCGCCGGTTTGGTTCCATCATCGCCGAGGCGCAGCAACTGGCTGAGGAAGGTGTGAAAGAGTTGATCCTGGTCGCGCAGGATTCATCCCGGTATGGTGAAGACCTCGGCAAAGAAGACGCGCTGGCCCATTTGCTGCGCGCACTGACGCACACAGAGGGCATCGAGTGGGTGAGAGTGATGTACACCTACCCGACCCATATCAGCGATGCTTTTCTCGATGTGCTGACCGAAGAACCCAAGGCCGTCAGGTATCTCGACATGCCATTGCAACACGCTTCGCAGAACGTGCTCAAGCTGATGAAGCGCGGGGGTAACCGCGCAAGTCTGGAACGCCTAATCGCCCGCGTGCGGAAACGAGTACCCGGGATCGCCGTGCGCACAACTTTCATAACGGGCTTTCCGGGCGAAACCGCAGCGGACTTCGAGGAATTGCTCGCCTTTGTGCGAAACGTTCAGTTTGATCGGGTCGGCGTGTTTACTTACTCGGATGAAGAAGGAACCCCGGCTTACGATCTACCAAACAAAGTAGACCCCAGGATCGCCAGGCAGCGCCGGACTCTTTTGATGAAAGAGCAGAAGGCCATTTCCCGCAGAAGAAACAAAGCGCGGATCGGCGAAACAATACCTGTGCTCTTCGAGGGCGAGTCAAAGGAGAGCGCGCTACTGTGGCAGGGAAGAATGGAGACGCAGGCGCCAGACATCGACGGATGCATCTTGATCAACGACGCGCCGGTGGGATTCGCCCCCGCGCCGGGTGATTTCGTTAATGTCCTGCTTACTGAAGCTCAGGAATATGATTTGGTCGGGCGTATCGTTTAGTAGCTCAGACTTTAGTCTGTATCGCCGCTATTGCTGAATGGACTCTCCGCCTGAATCACAGACTGAAGTCTGTGCCACTATGGTCGTTAAGGAATCCACTGATGAATTGAGTCCTCCGGTGAACACAACGGGGGAGGTCTCCGCAGCGCCAGAAAAGCGCTTGGCAAAGGATTACCTGGCACTGGGTATCGCCACCTGCGGTGTTGGTTATCTACCGCTGGCTCCGGGTACATGGGGATCGCTGTTGGGCGTGGGCATTTACTTTCTGATCCGCTCCTTTTACTTCAGCATGGCCCAAAGCTTTGCCCCTGGCCACAGTTATCCGCTATCAAATCCTCATGTTGGTTTTCTTGTAATCGAGTTGATAGCTATCACAGTGGTCACTCTGGCGGGCATTTGGGCCGGCACGCGGACCGAGCGGCTCCTCGGGCGAAAAGATCCCGGCAAGGTTGTAATCGACGAGGTCGCCGGACAGTTGATCTCGTTGCTGCCAATTCCCTTGATAGTTTTGGGACCGGATCTATGGTTAGTGGTAATCGCGTTTGTGAGCTTCCGCTTTTTCGATATCATCAAACCCTACCCCGCTCGACGATTCGAATCACTCAAATCCGGATGGGGAATAATGGCAGACGATCTTGTCGCGGGAGTGTACGCGGCAGGCGTGGTAGCGTTTGCAGGTATGGCGCTGCATCGGATTGTTTAAGGAGGAGCAAGGGATGAAAGACAAGCAACAGGAAGCCGGGGGCGAAAAGGAGTTACGGGAACGTCAGAAAGAGGCTACCAGTTCGCAAACACTGAGCGATGTGAAGCGGGAGGAAAAGGTTTCCGACATGAAGCGTTCCGGGCAGGATACGTCCGTTCCGTCACCCGATGGAACTCCCGATCCCGAACGCGGTAGTGGGCGCGCCGATGGCAGCGATACAGGCGGCCCGATGTAGCTTCGACGGGGGAGTAAATACTTTTCCAATTTTTACTTAGCCGGCATCTCGCTAATCTGCCAGGCTATGAACAAAACAAAGGCGAGCATAAAAACCAGGATCACGAGGACGACCGGTTCCATCCCCAGGAACGTCTTCTCACCACCCTCCTCCAGCATATCTTTCGGCAGACTCATATCATCCTGGTCAACCACAATTGCGCCAAAGGCGACATCTGCCATGGTTTTGCTCGGGTCCCGAGTGGTACCGATCTGCTTGGCGGCAGTGTGCTTGTCCTGCTCTTCCAGTGGCGCCAGCTGAGCAGCGAGTTGGGCAGTATTGCCTTTCATCACTTTTCCCCGGTGCAGGTGCCGTGAAAGTTTTTGCCTTATATCCATTTCACCTTCTTTAGGTAAACGTACAGAACCAATCCTATCGCTACCATGGAAAGAAGCGCATAGACGTATCCGAAACGCCACTTCAATTCAGGCATGAATTCAAAGTTCATCCCGTAGATACCGGCGACCAGAGTAACAGACATCAAGATCGTTGAGATCGAGGTAAGCCGCTTCATGATCTTGTTCATTCGATTTCCAGAGACCGAAAGATAAGCATCCATGGTAGAGCTCAGCATGTCGCGGAGCGCATCGATCGTATCGGCCACGCGAATGAGGTGATCAAAGACATCCTGGAAATAGACATGAGTCTCGCGCGGAAAGATCGGCTGTTCGCGTCTGAGCATCGTGTTGAAAACATCGCGCAAGGGCGTGATCGAGCGGCGCAGGTAAAGCAGCTTTTTCTTTATGATAAAAATATCTTCAATCGCCTCGGCCCGCCATTCGCCAAAGATTGAATCTTCCAGATCGTCCATGCGCTCGCTGATGATGTCCAGCAATGGGAGATAGTCATCCACGATTGCGTCAATCAAGAGATAGGCAAGCAGTCCCGAACCCTGCTCTGCCCGATCCGTCCACTCGTGCCAGAGTCGCTTGGCGGTTTCGATTGCCCGGATGGGGCGACTGTGCACTGTGACCAGGTAGTTCTTGCCAAGAAAAATGTTCAGTTCCCGCAACTCCAGACGGTCGTTTGGCCCCACGAGTTCGGATTCATAAAGAACGATGAAGTAATAACCAGTGTATTCTTCAACTTTCGGGCGTTGATGCATATTGCGGCAGTCTTCAATCGAGAGATGATGAAAACCAAACTCTTCAGCCAGTTCCTCAAAGTCTTTGCTCGTAGGATCACTTACGTCAGCCCAGACAACATTTCCTTCTTCTCCTCGCAATTCGCTGATGTCAGCGGTGACGCAGTTTTCCGTAAACGTCTTTGATTGGCTGTTCAAACAGACGGTGGTAATCATCTTGGGGGTTCTCCCGGAAGTGACCAGTTCGCATCGGGACGAACTGAAATGGTCTTATTGGCGATGACTGCTAGCCGATAACAAAGTTTATCACTACTGACCGGAGAGGCACAGAGAAATAAAAACCGCTATAATCCGCGAACTCATGACTGAAACAAGAATATTTGTGGCTGATGAAGTCAGTGAAAGCGGCCTTCAGCCCTTACGTGACGCAGGCTTTTCGATCGACAAACGCACCGGCCTTGGTTTCCTCGAGCTTGGCCAGGCGCTTGCGGGATGTGCCGGGCTGGTAGTCCGCAGTGAAACAAAAGTATCGCCGCAGTTAATGGATGCGGCCGCCACTTTACGGGTCATTGGCCGCGCCGGCGTCGGCGTAGATAACATCGCGGTTGCAGCGGCCACCGCGCGCGGGATTGTAGTGATGAATGCTCCGGACGGTAATACCATCACCACTGCCGAACACACCCTGGCACTCTTGATTGCTTTGGCCCGGCGTGTGCCCCAGGCAAACATCAGCTTGAAAGCAGGGAAGTGGGAGCGCAAGCGGTTTATCGGAGTCGAACTCCTGGGGAAAACGCTGGGGATTATCGGCCTGGGCCGCATTGGTCGAGTGGTTGCGAGCCGCGCCCGCGCATTCGATATGAGTATCATCGCGTACGACCCCTTCATCGCACCGGAGCAGGCGCGTGACCTCGAGATCGAGTTGGCCACGCTGGATGAGGTCCTCGCTCGTGCAGACTTTTTGACGATCCATACGCCAGCGACAGCGGAGACCCGGCGCATCCTCGACCAGAAAGCGTTTGCGAAGATGAAGAAGGGCGTGCGCATAATTAATTGCGCGCGAGGCGAGTTAGTGGACGAGCAGGCCCTTTACGAAGCCATTAAGTCAGGAACTGTGGCAGGCGCTGCGCTGGATGTTTTTACAGTCGAGCCCCCGGCCGCTGATAGTCCGTTACTCGCTCTTGACGAAGTGATCGTTACGCCACACCTGGGAGCCTCCACAGCTGAGGCCCAGGAGGGCGTCGCCTTCACGGTCGCGGAGCAGATGCGCGACTATCTTCTCACCGGGGCCTTGCGCGGCGCCGTTAACGTTCCCTCGCTGGGCACAAAGGAGTTGGCCACGTTGCAGCCATACATCGCCCTGGCCGAGAGCCTGGGCAGGTTCCAGGCGCAACTGGTGGACGAGCCGGTGCGTGAAGTGCGGTTGGCGTACGCGGGCGAGTTGGTTGACTTCGATGCCAATCCGGTTACTCGATCCTTTCTGGCCGGATTACTGCGGGACGTTAGCGCGCGTGTGAACATAGTTAACGGCTTTGTTATCGCGGAAGAGCGGGGCATTACCGTTACTACCTCGTATGTGCGCGCCGGCGGCGACTCGGCGCCGGCAATCCTCACTCGAGTAATCACGAACAGCGGCGAGCAGCTCCTGGCGGGAACAATCTTCGACTATGGCGGGCAAACTCGCGAGGGGCGTATTACCGAGATTAACGGGTTCCACATTGAAGCGTTGCCCCAGGGTCACATGATTGTGATGCGTAACCGAGATGTGCCGGGCGTGATTGGCCGGGTGGGAACAATCCTCGGCCAGCGTGGGGTAAACATTGGCCGCTTCCATCTGGGGCGACGCGAGCGCGGCGGCGAAGCGATGGCGGTGGTGGAAATAGACGCTCCACTGAAGAGCGAGGCGCTCGAGGAACTACGTTCATTCGTCCAGGTGATTTCGGCTCGCCAGATCGAACTCTAGATCTCCAACTTACTCAATTTCGAAAGAGAGCTGCTGGGTGGCGGAGGTTTTAGCAACGCGGTCAGAGATGGTGACCTGCAGCAGGTAGCGACCCGGGGACAGAGTCAGCAGGGCAATGTCCGCGCCATAGACAATGCGGGCCAAGTCGGTGGTGGCCTCAGTCGGCACCTGGCGCAGGGGACTGGTAACCACCGCTTGTCCATTGCGGGAGATTTGTATCTGGGCCTCAAGCTGCGGGGCGGCATTAGCGGCCCTCGCGGCATTGTAGATGAGGGTGAGAAAAGTAAGATGCGAAGCGCGGCGGAAGCGGCGGTCCACACTAAACTGCACCTGCTCGCCCCCCGCCCCCTGCTTTTGGTTGGAGCCAATAAACTGTCCTCCCAACAGCAGACTGCTGAGGGTCAGTCGTTTGGCAGCCAGGTCGGGTATCTCAATCCACTGGGCCGCACTGCCGACCTTGCCGCTCTTGTCATCGCGAGCTGCCACCCGGACCTGATAGATGCCGGGCTTAAGGGGAAGTTTGTGGCTGTAGATCACCCCGGGGTTTTGTGCCGCTGACTGGGCCGCGGGATTGACGTTAACTCTGGTTTTGAAGCTGCCCGCCTGTTTGCCCTGATCGTTGAGAACTACGCCGACCAGGTCAACCGCGGCTATCTGTTTGCCATCGGCGCCGTAGTCCAGCACATCAGTAGCCATCTGCGTGGCGGCGGTGAGCACCGGACCGGTGTTGGGCACATCCACAAAGCTGAGAGAAAGCTGGGTGGGCAAACCCTTGCGCGCCGAGGGAGCGCCGAGGGCCGCTATCAGGGTGCCCTCAGGACCCTTTGCGGCCGCAGCATTGGGAATGGTGGTGTCCTGGATGGCAGCCCTGGCTTCTACCACCCGGGGAGCCGATTTCGAGTCCATCATGAAGCCGCGCGGCAACCGCACGGTCAGATCCGGCCGGCTGGCGATGCTCACTTCGATGCGTTTGAAGTTTTTACCTTTTTGCTCTTCTACTTCTGGCCGCCAAGCCAGCAGGTAATAGTTCGAAGTTTCTTTGAGGGCATCAGCGACAGCGCCACTGAGCCTGCCGGAATTCAAAAAAGCACGCCCACCCGTGTCATCAGCCAACGCCGTCAGCGGATCTTGGGAGGCGGCGAGTTCGCCGATATTTGAGCGCGATAGCCGGCCCTGCGGATCGGCGCGGTTGCTGCTGGCATCGGTCATGCTCACAATGCCCCTGGCGTCAAGGGTATAGATAACTACTCCGGCGCTAATTGCCGCATCCGTAATCTGCTTCAACTTGTCGCCAAATGCGGTGTTGCGATCATTGAGATAGAAACCGTCCGAAATGAAGAAGACGAGTTTGCGCCCGAACATCTGGCTGGAAGAACGCATCAGGCTTTGCAGCGTGGTTAGCGTGTTCACGGTGATCGCGGCAGACTGTTTAAGAAGATTCTGGGCCCGCACTTTTACGTTGCGCTCCGCCATCTCGCGCGTCATGCCGTTTGCTCCACTGGTTGAGGGCTTGCTCGCGCCGGCAGGTCCACCCCTGGGTGGGCCCAGGCGACCGCCAGGCGTCGAAAAGTTCGTGGCTTTTAATAACTCCTCGGCGTAGTAGGTGACCGCATCCTTGTCGCCCTGGTCAATTCTGACCGCTGCGTACTCGGTCATCGTAATGTTCTCGGAGTCGCGCACGGAATAAGGCCGATAGTTGAGACGAGCCAGTGCCGCACGCAGGACCGCCTTAACCTCAGTGAAGCGTTGCAGAAAACCAATCTGACCGCTGGGGGAGGCAATCGCAACTTGATCGCCCGGACCCATCTGGTTCTCAATGAACTCCAGAATCGCGTCGCGCGTGTGTCGGACGCTTTCTGCGCTGAGATGCAGGTCGTCGATAAAGAAAATAATTGTGCGGCCGCGATAAGACGTTTCGCCGGCGACGCGTCCCGTGATAGCAGAGGCGCCGCGCGCTGAAGCCGCCTCCAGCGTCTGCTCCCTAACGGTCCCGGTTATCACGTGCTCGAAGAAAGCCGGCGTGACCGGCTTCCCATCCACCCGAAATGTAAACTGCTCGGGTTTCAGGCCCTCTACAAAGCGGCCTTGCTTATCCAGGACCACGACACCGGTTTGTACCAGCTCAGTGCTGATGCGTATAACTTCGGTCTGATCAATGGTGGGTTGTTGCGCAAGTGTTGGTGAAAGTGCAATCAGTAACAAGACCGCGGCCGCAAGAATATGCCGCGCGGCAGCCCCTGAAAATGGCATTATTTTTAACCTCGGAGAAGTTAATGACCGGGGAGATTGGGCGAAGTATAACATAGGCTTTGCAACCATCTGGACAAGCTAGAAGTCACGCTCCGGTTCCTATATCATGCGTCAGCTCTTCAAAGGATCTAACCCTCCCCAGACTTCAGAGGTGCACTGGTTCATGATTCCCCCTTCGGCCGAAACCAACGCTAACGTATCCAACGGACGTTCGCTTCCACCTAAAGTTTTTCCGACCGCTAAGCCTGAGCCAGTGAAACCACCACGGGCGCGCATCGATTCGATAGACCTGCTGCGTGGCATCGTCATGGTCATCATGATGTTGGACCACACACGCGACTTTGTTCACTCAGGAGTCTTCCAGTTTGATCCAACCGACCTGACCAAGACCACCACGGCGCTCTTTCTTACCCGCTGGATAACGCATTATTGCGCGCCAGTATTTGTGTTTCTGGCTGGAACGGGAGCTTATCTTCAGTTTGCCCGGGGCAAGAGTAAGCGAGAGCTTTCGCGTTTTCTCGTCACCCGCGGCCTTTGGCTAATCGTGCTCGAGTTTACCGTCATTCGCTTTGGAACTTTGTTCAGCCTGGACTACCGGTTCCTTGGAGGGATGCAGGTAATCTGGGTAATCGGAGTGTCGATGATCGTTTTGGCGGGGCTGATTCATTTACCGTTGAAAGCGATTGCCGCATTCGGGGTGGTGATGATTGCGCTTCACAACCTTCTGGATCGGTTTCACGTTCCGGGATGGCAGGGTCCGGGCAGCGCAGTGCCAGGTCTTGCCTCAAAGCTTTGGATTATTGCGCACCAGCCCTTTGAGGCATTTCCGGTCGCAGGGTT
>JBDTOI010000090.1:0-16046 GCA_039933315.1 Pyrinomonadaceae bacterium | reverse complement strand
ACGACGAGGGGCGCCCACTGAGTGACGCCCCTACAAATCATTTAGCGTTTTCGGCCGATGGCGAATAGGGAGTTGGCGGAGCGCACATACATCACTCCGTCCGACAACGCCGGGGTCGCCATCAGTAGCTCGCCCATTGAATTCGTACCAAGGTGAGCGAACTTTGGCCCGGCCGCGATGACCAGAATTTCGCCGTCTTCGTTCGAAAGATAAATCTTGTCGTCGGCCGCCACCGGCGACGCGCTGAAGCCACTGCCGACCAGCGGCAACCTTTGTCGATAGACCTCCTCGCCGGTCTGCAGATTGTAGGCGTCAAACAGCCCGTTATTCCCGAGCACGTAAAGGATCCCTTTGTGGATCAGGGGAGTCGGCATGTAGGAGCCGCGGCCGGTGCGACTCCATGCGATCGCTTCACTGGTCGTCTTACCGTCAGGTAAAGTGAGATCGCCGCGAGCATCGGGTCGCACAACGAAGATCGGTCGCTCCGGCCCGCGGCCGCTAACCACGACAAAGAACCCGTCGGCGAAGATCGGGGTGGGCGCTGTGATCTTTGAGCTGCGCCCGAGCCGCCACAGTTCCTTGCCCGTCCGAGGGTCGTATCCTCGTATGAAGTTCGACGCGTTAGCTACCAGAACGGGACCGGCGGATGTCATCGCCACCGTGGGAGTGCCCCATGAAGGGAGCTCTTCGCGATCAGTCTTCCAAACCGTTTTGCCGGTAGCGCCATCAAGGGCGAGCATGAACGAGTCAGTTTGCGTGTCCACCTGGAGAATCGCCAGACCGTTCCAGATAATAGGCGAGCTGGCAGGTCCCCATTCGTACGTCGGAATGTCGTAAGCACCAAGGTCGAGCCGGCCCAGATCAACCTTCCACAGAAACCGCCCCTTCATGTCGTAGGCGTGGACTCCCTGTGACCCAAACCACCCCACCACGATGCGGCCATCGGTGGCGGGAGTTGCGTTAGCGTAGGTTGATTTGATGTGGCGTAATTCCAGTGGCTCGCCCTGATGGGCCACGCGCTCCCAGAGGATCTTTCCACTTCGTTTGTCGATGGCATAGATCATCCAGCGATGGAGCGAACGATCTTTGGAGGCGTCACCATCACCGTACAGGCCGGGACGGAAACTGGCTTTGGGGTCAGTGCTGACCGCGGTAGTGACGAAGATGCGCTCCCCCCAAACGACGGGGCTCGAGTGCGCCAGCCCGGGAATGGGCGTGCGCCAGAGAATATTTTCGCCCGTTTTAGCATTCCAGCGGTCCGGTAGATTCTGCCCGTCCGCAATGCCCGAAGCTTGCGGTCCGCGAAACGAAGGCCAGCTTCCCTTAGCCGCCTTCGCCGCGGGCGCTGAGGGTGCTTTTGCGCCCGCAGTTCTGGAGATGGTTCGAGCTGGTTTGGCCTTCGCCTCTCCGTCAGGCGCCCAGTTGCTGCGGTCGAGGATCATTCGCCGCACCGTGCAGGTATCAGAGACAAGGTCAAAGCCTACGTGGTTGCCTTCGGTCCTAATTCGATATCGTCCGGCGCCATCGCAACCGCCGGGGCCACCGGACATCGACAACTCGATTTGGGCGCCCTCCAGCTTCCAGTTGCCATTCATTGATGGCCAGCGGTCGCCTTGTAACGTGAAGGTGCCGCCCGGATCGAAGCGCGCCACGAACACGCCAAACTTCAAAGGGTGTGAAGGGAGCTGCGCCGTTGATTGCTGCGCCGTTGCCACAAACAACGAGGTGAGCACTAATAAAGTAAGTCCCAGAGTTTTCAGTGTTACTCTTTTCATATTCAGCCTTCTCCCTTTTCACTGTTGCGGCTTGCGGTGCTTCTCGATGTAGGTGCGAGCAAACTCGTTCAGGTGCGGGCTCTCGCGCAATCCGATCTTCTCCGCCTCCTTCTCCGCGGCTTCTACCGTCCAACCGTCTCTTAAAACCCGGCGTACCATCCAGAAGGCCCCGACTCTGATTGAGGAGGCGCAATGGATAAACGCGGGGCGATTCTCCGGGTCGTCGGTTATTTTCAAGAACTCACTGAGCTGTTCCTCTTTGGGATCACCGAAGACCACCGGGATATTGAAATAACGTAAACCCAATTCCTTTGCTTTGGCCTCTTCCTCAGCGGCCCGGTGCTCACTCGGCGGCCGCAGGTTGATGATGCTCTTGACTCCATCCGTCTTCAGCTTTTCCAGGTGCTCGAGTCGCGGCTGAGCTCCGCTGCAGAAATCCTTATTGATCTGCAGAAAATTTCTGATGGGCGGAACGTCTTGCGGGTAGGCCATTACCGCCCCGATGAAAACTACGAAGAGTAGTTTAAGTGCCTTGTTCATAATTACCCCCTGCTTCGTGCGGTAATCGCATTCACCGCTCGGGCGTCTGACTTGATAAGACGTAGGTTGAATCGTTGGCCTGAAAGTCATCGGGAGTGGCCACATAACTTACGCCCTCCACACCAAAAAGATTCACGTCCTTTTCATACTTCATTCCAATCTTTCTCATCACGCTGATTGAAGCGGTGTGCGCGTGCCGGGTAGCGGCAATGATGCGCGGAAACTGTAGCTCCTCAAATCCGTAGCGCAGAGTTGCCCGGGCAGCTTCGGTGGCCAGGCCTCTACCCCAGGCTGACTTCGCGAACACGTAGAGCAGCTCGGGCGTGTTGTCCAGCAGCCGGTATCCGCAAAAGCCAATCACTTTGTCGTCGTTCTTCTGCACCACCACCCAGCGGCCCCACCCGCGACGCTTCCAGGCCTCTATCATTTGGCCCAACATCGTCTCAGTCTCTTCTCTCGACAAAGTAGTACCGGCTTCGATACCGAGATACTTCATCACCTCCGGGTCGCCCAGGATCGGCATCAGCGCATCAAGATCAGCGCTGACCGGCATACTCAGGCGGAGCCGTTCTGTTTCGATCTCGTGCATGGCTTAGACGATCAGCAACGCTACTTGTGACGAGTAACCCGCGCACCGCAAGTCGAGAGCGTGATAACTCCCGGTACCGGGCTTTAGGAATACTTTTCCACGATCCTTCGCACGGTGTTTGAGTTTCGCAGCGTGGCCGGCATTCCCAGTGTTTTCTCGATCCTGGCTCCCGGAAAATCACTTTCACCTAACTTCTTGCGATATAACCAAAAGACTTCGCGGCCATAGAAATGAAAGTCTTCAACATTCGTAACGAAGGACGTCAACTTCTTTTGCGCTTCTTCACCGGGGCTGTTCGCCAGGAAGCCAATGAAGAGAGTGTTACCTTCGACAGCCAACTCCGCCGGCGGGAATGGCTGGTACTGAACTAACTGCGTCAGTTCAGGTACCGACCTGAGAAAGGTAGCCACTTTGTAACCGAGGGCCTCGAACAAGTGTTTCTCAATCTTTCTTTCCAGGGTTGCTGGAGTCTTGGATGGTGAGTCGAAAATTACGTTGCCGCTGGCAATAAACGTTTCGACGTTCGTGAACCCCATGGCCGCAAAGAGACTCCGCAGGTGGTCCATCTTCACGGTATGGCCGCCTACATTGATTGCTCGCAGGAACGCGACATATTTGGGCATTGATTCGCTCTAACGCTTTTGGCGCGCGACAGTATTTGGGCGCCAAACTGCCTCAATCACTTAAAGCTTCCCAGTGCTTGTTCTTCGCCGTCATAGACGTCAAAGACTGTCAGCAGTTTTGTCATTAGCATTAGATCCTGAATTCTTTCGCTCAGCTTCACCAGTTTGAGCTCACCGCCTTTTCTTTTCACGCTGGTGAAACAGGCAACGAGATTGCCCAGCCCGCTGGAATCAACCTGGCGCACCCCGGCCATGTGCAGGAGTATTTTCTTCTGGCTGCCATCGACCAGCCGTGTGATTTCGTTGCGCAAGGCCTCGCTGGTTTCACCAATCGTAATCTGGCCCCAAAGGTCCAGGATAGTTACGTCGCCCACCTGTCGCTCTGCAATCTGCAATCCTGCCATGTGTCCTCCTCGAAAACTTAGAGCCAACGTCAGCTGGTAGATGTCATCGTATTAAATAATTCTCGAGCTTGTGCGGCGCCCTATTTTGCTTTAAGAGAGGTGTAATGTCATGTCTACCTTCTTAAATTTCTTCTCCCGTTTAATCTCCAGCAGCACCTCTGCAGGAACAAACAACTGATAGTGACCACAGTTGCCGCATACATACACTTCCAGCTTGCTGGATCGCCACCAGGGATGGGCGCCGGGGAGCATGTCGGGGGCATAGCCTCCGCCGGATCCAACTTCGGCGCGGTAGATTTCAGTTCCTTTACACTCTGAACATTTTCTGGTGAATTTCATTGGTACCTCTGGTTAGCTTCCCAACTTGCGGTGGGGGGGTTGGGAACTCGGCTCACAGACTGAAGTCTGTGCCACCTAAGGCACGATCATATCCATGAAAGTTTCCCTAGCCGTCTTTTTGTCGTTTCCAAATCGTCACATAACGACCCTCATCGATTACCGGTTTACCTTTTTGCTGGTAGTTGTACACATATTTCCCGGCCTCATATGCAGTCTGGCCATCCAGCCACATAATGATCATCCTTCCTCTTCAGACAATAGCGATCCCAACTCGACGGTAGGACTCCTTACGAAGACGGCAAGTCTGACGCATAATAGCGCGGATGGTGGTGTTAGGCGACAAGCAGAAAGAAGAGAGTCAGTGGTCAGTTGAAATGGCCACCTGACAACCGAACCAGACTACTCACGAATTACTACCGTCTGCTTGTCCGCTGCTCGTCGCGCTTGTTATAGTCCACATCGCCCTACGTATCTACCCATACTTCAGCCAAACGGCAACAGCCGGTGCTTGATTTCTATGGTTCGATCTCTGCTGGTCGTAGTTATCGCCTACCTTTTGGGATCGATTCCTTTCGGATACTTGATTGTCCGCGTTCGTAAGGGCTCCGACGTGCGCGCCGCCGGTTCCGGCGCAACCGGCGCGACCAATGTGTCACGCCAGGCGGGTAAAGCTTTTGGAGTCCTGACCTTGATCCTGGACGCCGCCAAAGGCGCGGGAGCGGTCCTGATTGCGAAGTTGACCTTGGGTCTATCAGCCTTCGTAAACGGTGGACAGAGCGAAGCCGCTACAAACGCCGAATGGGTAATTGCCGGCGCCGCGGTTGCCGTGATTGTGGGCCATTGCTTTCCCGTTTGGCTTGGATTTCGCGGAGGCAAGGGAGTAGCGACCGGTTTGGGAGTGTTTCTGGTGTTGGCCCCAATCGCAGCGGCAATGGCTGCAGTGGTATTTGTCCTTACTTTCGCGACGACCAGATATGTCTCGCTGGGTTCTATCCTGGCAGCGGCCACGATTCCACTATTTGTGTGTTTTGCGAGCGCCTTGATTAGCCACGTGCCTGACCAAAGCCCTTTGATTGTAGCGGCGATTGTGGGAGCCGCCCTGATAATCTTTGCGCATCGGGCCAACATTCGCCGTTTACTGGAAGGAGCAGAGAACAAGTTTTGATGGCCCGCGGAGTTTGCGGCAGAATTCAAAGAGACATGGCAGTTCCTTAATTTGGCCCGCAGAGTATGAAACACATCGCAATCATTGGCGGAGGAAGTTGGGGAACGGCGCTGGGCATAATGGCCGGGCGAGCCGGACACGATGTTCGGCTTTGGTCACGCAATGCAAAAGTCGTTGCTTCAATCAATGATCGGCACGTGAACGGTCTCTATCTCGCTGCGCACCCGATTCCTGCTAGTGTCATAGCGAGCGACCAGTTCGAGGCAGTTCTGGGAGGCGCGACTTTAGTGATCCTGGCAGCGCCCTCCCACGCTACGCGTGAGCTTTTGCAGAGGATGCTGCCGCACCTCGACGCCGGGATGATCTTTGTCAGCGCCAGTAAGGGGATTGAGAACGAATCCGGGAAACGAATCTCGCAGATAGTTGCCGAGGAGATAGGCCCCAGCTTTCCACCACGATTCGTATGTCTGTCGGGGCCGTCGTTCGCGGACGAAGTTGTCGCCGGCCACCCGACAGCGATCGTCGCCGCTAGTGTCAGCGAGAACGACAGTAGTGTCGTGCAACAGGAGCTGAGTTTTGCAAACCTTCGCATTTATCGCAACGCCGACGTGATCGGCACCGAAATCGGCGGCTCAGTAAAGAACGTAATGGCGATCGCGGCGGGGATCGTGGCGGGCCTTGGCTTTGGGAGCAATAGCGTAGCTGCTTTGATTACGCGCGGGTTGGCCGAGATGGTGCGGCTGGCAGTTGCTCAGGGCGCGAGGCAGGAGACACTGATGGGCCTGGCGGGTCTGGGCGATTTGGTGCTGACATGCACAGGGAGCCTGTCTCGCAATCGCTTTGTCGGTCAGGAACTGGGGAAGGGGCGAACGTTGACCGAGATACTGGCTGAAATGCGCGAAGTTGCTGAAGGAGTTAAGACCAGCAAGGCCGTTAAGCAACTCAGCGACCGTGTGGGAATAGAAATGCCTGTGACCAACGAAGTGCACAGCGTCCTGTACGAGGGCAAGAGCCCCGCCGAGGCAGCGCGCGAATTGATGTCAAGACCTCTACGGGAGGAGTTTGACGAATGAAAGACTTCCCGCGGTTTGGACTTTATTACTGAACGGTCTACTCTGGAAAACCCGAAAAGGAAGAACTATTACGAAGGTTGATCAAAGTGTCTCTAAATGCCGGCTGCTAACGATGAAAAAGTTCTGGCCACGAACCGGGGCGCCTATCATGAGTATCATATTGCCACAACGTATGAATCGGGGGTGGCGCTGACAGGTACCGAGGTGAAGAGTGTGATGGCCGGCCGCATCCAGTTAAAGGAATCTTACGTTGCGGTGCGCGACGGCGAGGCCTGGCTGTTCAATGCCCATATCTCGCCGTATTCACACGGCAACCTGGCCAATCACGATCCGCTTAGAACGCGCAAACTGCTCCTGCACCGGCGAGAAATCGAAAAGCTCGAGCAAGCCGCTGCGCTCCAGGGAATGACCCTGGTAGTTACGCGCGTTTACATGAAGCACCGCCGCGTGAAGCTGGAAGTAGGAGTGGCGAAAGGAAAGAAACTTTACGACAAGCGGGAGACTGAAATGCGTCGTACTGTGGAACGGGAAACCCGCGCGCAATTAAAAGAACGGCAGAGATAACAAAAGGAGAAAAGCAGGAATGGAAGTTCAGGGAAGTTCAGGATCCTATAAAGAGGCGGACGTGCAGGCCCTGGTTGTAACCGTCTTTCAAGGCGAAAAAGCCGATGATGATTTTTTGAAAGAATTGGACGAGGCGACGGGCGGCTTTGTGAGATCAGTACTGGAAGCCGGCGAACTATCTGGAAAAGAAGGTGAGACGGCGTATCTGAACCTTTCAAATGGGAATGGTATCAAGGCGAAGCGCCTATTACTGGTGGGGGTAGGCGAGCGCGCGGACTATGGCGCGGCGGCCCTTTCGCAAATGGCCGGCACAGCGATTCGCTTTCTCAGAGGAAAGAGTGTCAAGAGCATAGCCCTTGTGCCACGATCCGAGTTTGAAGCCGGAAAGGTAGCGAGCACCGTAGTTGAAGGAGCTTTGATCGGTATATTCGAACTCGATAAGTATCGCACGGAGGACAGAGAGAAGCGTGAGATTGAGAAAGTCATCGTCATAGTTGAAGGCGAAGATGACAATGCCTTGACCCGGGGGGTTGAACGAGGAAGGATCGTCGGCGAGTCCATTAATTTCACGCGCGAGCTGGCAAACGAGCCTGGGGGATCGTTGACACCCACCGACATGGCCGAACGCGCCCGCGAAGTGGCCAACGAATTTGGCCTCAGTATCGACGTATTGGACGAGGCACGCATGGCGCAGGAAGGCATGGGCTCGTTGTTAAGTGTCTCGCGCGGGTCCGACGAGCCGGCGAAAATGATCGTGCTGAAATACACCCCTCCATATGCGACGGATCATCCCGACGGCGAGTTGCTGGCCCTGGTAGGGAAGGGAATCACTTTCGATTCCGGCGGTATTTCTCTTAAGCCCGGCGAGAACATGGAGCTGATGAAATATGACATGAGCGGCGGGGCCACCGTGCTCGGCGCGATGCGAGCCATTGCCCAGTTGAAGCCACCACTGCCGGTCCTGGGGATTGCGCCTTGCTCGGAGAATCTTCCGTCGGGCAAAGCCACGAAGCCAGGCGATGTAGTGACAGCGATGACGGGGAAGACGATTGAGATCATAAATACCGATGCCGAAGGCCGGCTGGTATTAGCCGACGCTATCGCCTATGCCAGGACGCTGGGCGCTACCCGCGTTATTGATATGGCTACCCTGACTGGGGCAGTGTCGATAGCGCTGGGCGATGTAAATGTGGCTATCCTGGGAACGGATCAGCCTTTGATCGACGAGGTAATCGCAGCCGGCCACGAAGTTGGCGAGAAGTTCTGGCAATTGCCGCTGGACAAAGAGTATTCGAAGCAAATCAAATCTGACATCGCCGATATCAAGAATGTGGGTGGGCGCAAGGCCGGCACGATCACAGCAGCAGCATTTCTTAAGGAGTTTGCTGATGGAATGGCCTGGGCCCATCTCGACATTGCCGGAACAGCGTGGGGCGACGAAGCCCGGCCTTACCGCGCGAAAGGCCCTACCGGGATAGCGGTTCGCACGCTGGTAAATTTCATCGAACGGGAAGCGCGGAGGAAAACGGCCGATGACGAAGTCACGGACTAAGTAATGTGTAATCAATAATGGACAGGGGTGTGCACAGATGTGCACAGCGACCGCGGGAGAAGAGAACATCTAAACGTCATTTGCTGGGAGTCTGGTGAAACGTCCTTTTGGCATCAGCGTTGCTGAGAAATAGGCTACCCCCAGCCAAAGGGACGGTCGCCACTAAATAAGATGTCCTCGCCCCCCTCAAGGGCCGCTTGAGGAATAATGATCGTTCTTTTGGCGTCCTCCTCACCTAACCTCGCCTTTCCTTCTTCAGCACCTCGTAAGGTTCGCAGCCGGTTCTTTACCGGGTTTTCCCACCCACATCTGCACATTGCGCGCGGCTCTGAGATTAAGAAATGGTATAGTATTGAACGATCCGGGGGTTATCGACCGCGCGGACTCCAACTGTCAGGTGCCAGGAATTTGATGAATTACTACAAAATTCTCGGCGTGAAACAGAGCGCAACGAACGCCGAAATTAAGTCTGCCTACCGGCGGCTGGCCCGCATGCGTCATCCCGACGTTAATCGCGGGTCGGAGAAGGCCGCCCGGGAATTCTCGCTTCTCTCTCGCGCCTATCGTTCTCTCACGGACCCGCATGAACGCGCCTATCACGACGCGCAACTGAACCAAAAGAGCAGCTCTTCAATACTCTATTCAAGTAATCCGCATGCCCAGCGGGCCATGAATGTAAGGGTCCAAACTCACTGGGATCGGGTCGTTAATCAGTTACTTGAAAGAGACAGACAGGACAGCCTGGAGCGGCAGCGGGCTGTATTCACCACCGTATCACTGTTCTTATCCACGTTCTTTGTAGCGATGATTAAGCCGCCTTTGTGGCAAGTCCTGAGCCTGGTGGGCCGATCAGTGCTGATCGCACTTTTTCTGATCGGAATCTGGCATCTGGCCACACGGCTGCGTGAATATCTGGAACACTACACCTACCGGCCTCGGCTTATCCAGGCTTCGATTATTCAGGACGAACCTTTGCCGGAACAGAAATTCACGCGGCTCTCCGCCTATGCGTTTTTGATAGGAGGCTTTGCCGCCAGTCTGGGACTCGGTCTTTTTCTGGGCTGGCACGCGCAGGATTTCTTTGCCGATCTGACATTGCTATTCCGACATCGCGCGCAAACAGCCCAGGCAGGCGGCCTGGGCTACTCGCACACTTCGCTGTTGGTATCAAATCTGCTTCTCTGTCCCCCGATTGCGGTTCTGATTATCGATACCCTTCACGGGGTCGCATCCAGGATTGACGCCGGGTGAGCGACGAACTTGCCACCGCGTGGTTGGGCCGGTAGGAAGCTTGTCTGGCGCGCTGGCCCTCATGTATATTGCACAGGCTTGGCGTCAAGGATTGGGAGTGCTTACAACTAAAAGCGTAACCACGGCAGGAGAAATCACAATCATAATTCCTCAAACGAAATCTAATCCGACGACGGCCTTCAAAACGACTTCCTGACTCAAGAAACGATTGCGGCCGTCGCTTTGCACGAACCGGGAGCAAAGAGATGGCTAAGCGATTAACCGAGCGCCAACATCTCGCCCTAAAACTGGATTCGCTTACCGATACCGAAGTAGTGGAGGTTTTGGATTATATCGGTATCATGGAATCCATGCGCCGCGCGACAGTAGCGCCGGGGTTGTGGGAAGATGAACTAATCGCGTTACTGGCAGAGGCTCGCGAGAACCGGCGGGCCCGACAAGCTTTCGAATGGGAAGTCGCACGTCGTCGTGGTGAACGCCGCGCTGGTTTAATATCCGCCCGGGCGTGAAGGCGACCAGGGCAGTAGTCCCTAGCAGCGGTCGAGGGCTTCGATTCGTAATCATGAAAAGATCTATCTGTTCATTGATCTGCGTGGCGGTTTCGGCACTGGGAGGCATAACATTGCTCCCGGCGCTGGCGTGTTCGCAGGATAGGCTTTCCCATAACTCCGCCTTAACACCGTTGCAGCGCGAAATCGCAGCCCAGCGAGCCAGGCTCAACTCGGAGGATCCTGAAGAGCGACGAAATGCCCTGGTACATCTTGGCAACCTGCGACGCGCCGAGAGCTCCCGGGTAGCGCTCGTTGCGCTGAATGACTCTTCAGCTCTTGTGCGGGCCACCGCGGCGCATGCAGTTCTAAGCCTTCCCGCCCCCGAAGTCATCACGGCGCTGGTTCCGCTCCTGGCCGATAAATCTGAGTTTGTTCGGCAGTCGGCTGCCTACTCGCTCGGGATGACGCGCAGCCGTGGCGCGGTAGAGCACCTGGTCGCTCGGCTCATGAGTGATAAGGATCATGGCGTCCGGGGCGCGGCCGCCGTGGCCCTGGGGCACATTAGAGATGAATCAGCTGTCACACCTTTGGTCGCAATTCTGAGTCGCGATCTGGTGATCGTCAAACCAGGAAAAAATAAAAAGTCCGACGACAAGAAGGATAACGAATTCGTCTTACGGGCCGCAGCCCGGGCGCTAGGGGAGATCCGCAGCCGAGCAGGTGTTCCAGCACTGATAAGGGCATTGGCAGATGAAGGTAATGCAGACGACGTACGTCGCGAGGCCGCGCAGGCTCTGGGGTGGATTGGCGATACAGCCGCCGAACCCGCGCTGCGAGCGGTGTTGGGCGCCTCTGACCCCTACCTGGCAAAATTTGCCAAAGAGGCATTGGTTCGGATTCAGAGAACTGGCGCACGTCCGGTTATGTAGCCGTTAACTCTTTGACGTGGACATCTGCAAAAGAAAAGCGCCGGCCAATTGGTCCGGCGCTTTCTTTTCATCGTGTGTGAGAATTATTAGTTTTCGGTCTTCTCGCCGCGGCCCTGTCCTTTTCGCGCGGCCTTGGTTTGCGGAATAGGTACTCCAACCCCGCCCGACTTTGATTCCATCTGCTCGGGCTCTTCCTTAACCTCAGTCATCTCGTGAATCAGCGCGCCGCCCGACTGCTTGGAGAAGATCAGTTTGTTGGTAATCTGGCTAAGATCCACTTCCACCAGATCTCCCAGCCCAACCTGCCCGGTAGCCACGAGGTTTGAAAGCGGGTACACCAGGAACCGTTCAATAGCGCGCTTCAAGTGGCGGGCGCCATACTTGTAGTCGATCCCTTCCTTGAGCAGCTTGTCCTTGGCGGCTTCAGAGCAATGGAACACAAACTTGCTTTCAGCGGAGACCATGACGCGATTCTGAACTGCCTGCAGTTCCAAATCGAGAATGGCACGCAGGTGATGCTCTTTAAGCGAACGGAAGACCACGACCTTGTCGATTCTATTCATGAACTCAGGTGAGAACTTTCGCTTGGCTGCATCAACCGCGGTGCGATAGATCTTCTGGTCCACTTCGTTGTCATTCGGGTTCTTGACGTTCTTGCCACTGTGGAAGCCAATGCCTCCGGAAATCAGCTCGGACATCTCGCGGGCGCCGAGATTGGAGGTCATGACCACCATAGATCGGGTGAAGTCCACCCGGCGGTTGTCGCCCAGCGTCAGAGTCGCCTTATCCAGAATGCCGAGCAGCAATTGCCACAGACTGTCGGAAGCCTTCTCAATCTCATCGAACAATATGAGCGAAAGCTTCAACTCTTCAGTGTGCATGCGATCCAGGTTTTCCTGGGTAAGCATGGGGGACGTTTCCCTGTGTCCCAAATATCCCGGAGGCGATCCAATCAGTTTCGCGATCTCGTGTGAATGCTGGAACTCGGCGCAGTCGATCTTAACGATCGCATTTGGGTCGCCAAAAAGGACCTCGGCCGCGGCTTCGATCACGCGCGTCTTTCCTGAACCAGTGGGACCCAGGAAGAGCATGGTACCGATTGGCCGGTTAGGGGGGTTCATCCCCGCTAAGAAAATCTGATACAGGCCGCTCATGCGGCGTACCGCGCGCTCCTGGCCCACAATGCGGGCTGAAAGCCGCTCTTCGAAGTCCTGCGCCCGCGGGCTCTTCTGATCGGGGTCGAGGAAGACCGTTTCAGGTAGCTCGTTTTCGTTTTCCATCTCGATGTCCATTTCTGCAATCATGGCCGTCCTCCCTCTTAAGCGCTAACCCCTTGCAGAATACTCGGGGAAAATCCCCGGTTCCGCCGGCGAGCCCTGCTTTGTGGGCCACCAAAGATACGCTCAAGCAAAGAACGATCCGCTCCTTATGGATGCGCGGGCTTCCCGTGCGGGTTGGCCTCACTCATTTAGCCATCGCCCCAGCAGAAAATCATGCAGACGCTATATATACGACATCGACTGAAATGTCACCACAAAATGTGCGTGCCTGCTGCAAAAAGAAACCATTTCAGCGCTGAGGTTTACAAACGTCGGTGACATTTTACGGCAGAGCGGGCTGACAAATACTGGGGTCGTGCGGAAAATTTTGTTAAGCACGAACGTTTCGTGTAGCTAAACGTGAGTCGGACTGCGCAAAAGCTACGAAGCTTATCTGCCCGTTGCTCAAGTTGCATTCACGGCGACGGAAACGCAGGTTGGTTCAGTCGTAGTACTCCAGTCCCAGGTGAGTTATCAGGTCTTCGCCGCGCAGATGGCGCAAGGTATTCTTCAGTTTCATCAACTGGATGAAGATGTCGTGCTCTGGATAGAGACCCGGCGGTGTTTGAGGAGACTTGAAATAGAAGGAGAGCCATTCCTGTATCCCGCCCTTCGCCCCGGCCCGCTGGGCCAAATCCAGAAACAACGCCAGATCGAGCACGATGGGCGCCGCCAGGATCGAGTCACGGCAGAGGAAATCAATCTTGATCTGCATTGGGTAGCCCAACCAGCCAAAGATATCTATATTGTCCCAGCCCTCTTTGTTGTCGCCGCGCGGGGGATAGTAGTTGATGCGAACTACATGGGAAAAGTCCTTGTAGAGTTTGGGATAAACTTCCGGCTGCAGAATGTACTCGAGCACCGATAGCTTCGATTCCTCTTTTGTCTTAAATGACTCGGGATCGTCGAGTACCTCGCCGTCGCGATTTCCCAGTATGTTAGTGGAATACCACCCATGCAGACCCAGCATGCGGGATTTCAATCCCGGAGCAATGATGGTCTTCATCAGGGTCTGCCCTGTCTTAAAGTCTTTACCGCAAATTGCCAGGCCACTGTCCTCTGCCAGTTTCCTGAGCGCGGGAATATCAACTGTAAGATTTGGCGCGCCATTAGCGAAAGGGATGCCGGACTTGAGCGCTGCGTAGGCATAGACCATGGAAGGCGCAATGCTCTTGTGATTATCGCGCATCGCCCGCTCAAAGGATTCTAATGTCTTGTGCACCGCATGCGGTTTCAGAAAGATTTCAGTCGAGGCGGCCCAAATCATTACCAGTCGCGAGCACTTGTTGGCCTTTTTCCACTCGGCGATCTCGGCAATTAATTGCCGAGCCATGACCAGCTTGTTCGCACCTTTTTTGACGTTAACGCCGCTAAGTCTCTTGACGTAATTCTGGTCGAACACGGCGCGCATAGGCTTGATCTTCTGGAGTGGTGTTTTAAGCTTTTTGAGTAACTCCTTCTCAAGTACCCCGGCGTGCATCGCTGCATCGTAAGCGGAATCGGGGAAAATATCCCAGGCGCCGAACACCAGGTCATTAAGTTTAGCCAGCGGCACAAAGTCTTTCACCAGGGGCACGCGATTATCGGTGCGTTTTCCCAGGCGAATGGTTCCCATTTGCGTGAGGCTGCCAATGGGATCGGCCAACCCCTTCTTAATCGCCTCGACACCTGCGATAAAAGTTGTACTTACGGCGCCCAGTCCAACCAGTAATACGCCCAATTTTCCTTCTGCGGGCGCAATCTTAGCGCCCTTTGCAACCGGCATTATGCAGTTTCCTCCGAACGGTTTTTGAGTCGATGATAATACCTTAGAAGTACATTCTTTAGCACGGACGCACAAGTTATCAGCTGGTTGCGTGAGGATTAGGACATCGCCAGGGCACGGTGTCGGGGCAGCATGGCATGAGGGCTATTTGTGATAATGGCATGCACACCGAGGTGTCGGGCGGTCTCCAACCACGCAGGATTATCAACTGTCCACACCACGGTGTTTAGGCCGGCGGCAGACGCTTGGCGGATGATGGTTGGCCTGGCCAGAAGTTTATGTAAGGCGATCTCGTCCGCGCCATATCGCTGAGCCGCGCGCACCATGGTTCCTTTCAAGATCAACGACCCCGGCGCAAAAACTCGGGGTTGAAAAAGCGCGCCAGTGCGAATCTCAGGATCGATACTCTTAACTGCCTGCAGGGCCGGGAGGTCGAAACTGAGCACTACAACCCGGTCGTGGAAAGAATAGTTCTGGATGGATTTCGCTACCTCTCGGGCCAGCAGCGGTCCTTCGCCCTGACTGCATTTCATTTCGAGGTACAACAAGCCTTCAGAGCTCGAGAAGAAGGAGAACAACTGATCCAGCGTGGGCACTCGTTCCGTGGCAAAACTGGTTTGGGCCAGGGCAGGGAAGCGCTGATTGAACCACGAGCCCACGTCGCATGTCGCTAAGTCCGTCGAATTTAGCAGCGACACTAAATCTTCCCGGAAGGCGACTCGCCGCAGGTTAGCATCGTGTATCACCACCGGCACACCATCGCGCGCAAGTCGCACGTCGAATTCAATGCCGTCGGCGCCGTCAGCCAGCGCTTGCCGAAATGCAGCCATGGTGTTTTCCGGCGCCAGCCAAGAGGATCCACGGTGGCCAATTATCAAAGGCTGTTTCGTTGGCGACGTGATGTCGTTGGGTTTGGCGTCTGGCAGGGTCACTGGGGCTGGGGAATTGTGGCGACGCGTTTGAGCTTGATTTCGAAAGTTCCCAGGTTGTTGCTGAGATGGGCCCGCACGGGAATACGGCGCTGGTCATCGGAGAGCCAGATGGAAAACTTGCCCTTGCCGCGGATCAATCTCTCATCGCCGAATAATTCGGGATTGATACGGATGGTGTTGATGCGACCCAGCACCGTTTTCATGCGCCGGCGCTCAACCACATTCACCGGTAGTCGATAGACTCTGCCCGAGTCGCTCACCTGGAGCTCAAATGGCTTGCCAACCTCGAGTGTTTGCATTCGCACAAAATAAATGGCGGAAACGACGTCCTGGATTGTTCCCGCGAACGAAGCGGTTGCGACTCGCGGCTGCTGTTGGGGCTGATTAGGATCGCGCTCGGTCCAGGTGATCTTTCCCAGGCTGCGGTCGAAAACGGCTTCGCTGATTCTGACCCGCTTTCCCTGTTCGTCCAGCTTGGTTGTGCGCAGGACCGAGAAGGCAACCGGATCGACTTTGGATTCGATGTGTTCGTGGATGCGTATGTTAAAAAGTTTGCTGAAAAATCCCCTGGTAGCAATATCCCCTGTCAGAACCAGGCCCGTTGCAGCCTGGCCGGGCTGACTATTCGAAGGTTGCTGAACCGCCGTGAAACGAAAGTCAGCGATATCAACATTCCGTAAAACGGCCCTCGAGAACTCTGCTTCATATACCAGTTCCTCGCCGTTTTGAAACGAG
>JBDTOI010000089.1:0-16209 GCA_039933315.1 Pyrinomonadaceae bacterium | reverse complement strand
ATAGGTGTGTGGGCCGCCGCCTCAACCAGATTGTTCATCAGAAAACGCTGACCGTCGGCAGTCACGGCGTAATAGTCTCCCGGGGTGTCTATCCCACCTACGCGTGTTACGAACAGTGCGTTGGGTGCGTGGTGCTCGAAAGTAAGGCCTTCGGTATTAACCTCGAGAGCCATGAGCTTGTGATCGGCGGACAAATAGAACAATTCTTTCCCGTCGCCTCTCCAGCGTGGTTGTTCGCCACCGTCGATCGAGACCTGCCATTTGCCCGCCGCAGCAGGGAATGGCCGGACGTACACTTCAACTCTTCCCGATTCAATCGACGTATAAGCTACCCATTTTCCGTTGGGAGAAAACTGGGCCTGGCGCTCATCGGAATCTGTTTGCAGGAAGGGAATGGGTGTTCGATCACCCGCCAGCGGCAAGACCCACAGGTCCCAACTGGTCCTGGGGTCAATCACTCCATAGATGATGAAGCGCCCATCATGCGACCAGTCGAAAGGCAGCTTGGGAATAAAACTCTTAAGCAGTATCTCCTCGTTGCCTGCACTGTTCGATACCTTCTGAAGGAGATTTGGCGGTCCATCGCGTAGTGAAGCGAAGACGATGCGATTTCCGTCTGGAGACCAGATCGGAGCGAAGTCAATCGTTTGCTCGAAGGTGAATCGTGAGGGCGTGCCGCGGGCGAGATCCATGAGCCAGATGTTGATTGCTCCTGTCCGAAATTCAACCTGGCGGAAAGCAAGGCGGGTACCGTCGGGAGAGAGCTGAAGGTCGCCTTGATCAGCGGACTCACCGACTTTGCCGAACTCCTTGCCAGTGCGATCAATCCAGGTGAATTGGGTCTTCCCGGCGGCGCCGCTGTGGTAAACAAGGACACCATTGTCGGAGACAGAGAAGAATCCCTGGTAAGAGGTGGCGTCAAACCCCACATCTTCGGCAATGGGAAACGGATCCCCTGTCACTGCGAGCTTATCAGCGTCGAAGCGCTGGGCCATCAGTGTCGCCTCACGCCGGAAGATCAGATAACCTGGAGACGCATACACAGCATTTGAGTAAACGGAAAGCAGAAGCTTTGAATCATTGGAGTCAAGCGAGCCGACGCGAAGCTCACGCTGCGTAGTGCGGAAAGAGGATATATACAAGTAGTGGCGACCGTCGGGTAGGAAGTTAGGAAGCCAGCGAGGACCGAAAGATCCTTGCTTCATTTCGACCGTGTTTAGCGGGGTGGCAGCTCCGCCTGATGCTGGAATCCTAAAAAGCGGAGCCGGAGGAGTGGGACAAAAAATGATCACGCCTTCTCGGTTCCAGGCGCCGCCTCGAGCATTGGGCGCGTTAGCAAGCGTGGTCGGCTGACCGCCGGAAATTTCGATCTTCTTGAGCTTGCCCCCAGCGAAGAATCCGAGTGAGCGGCTGTCAGGCGACCAGAAAGGCAAAACGGCTCCGTCGGTTCCGGCAAGCGCCTGAGGGTCGAGGGAATCAAGCGGGCGCACATACAGCAGACTCTTCCCCGAAGGATCCATGGCCACGAAGGCCAGAATTTTGCCGTCAGGAGAAATGAGCGGCGCTTGCCCGGCCATCAGGAATGTCTTGTCCGGGGGAAGGATGGAGAGCCGGTGCACGCGCAGGTCCGTCGCGCTACCGCGAAGATAGAGCATCGCCAGGCTCAACGCCGCCAGAGAAAGAAGGGCAGTGAGAATAATCCAAATGAAGCGCTCTCTATTCTTCGGTCGTAGTGGCGCTGTAACAACGGTGGTAGCGGTCGAGCCCGAACTCGAGTAGCCGGATAGAGATTCGAGCGCGAAAGCAATGTCGTTCGCCGATTGAAAACGACGTTCGGGACTTTTCTCGAGACAATGCCAGACGACTCGCTCGAGCGCCGGCGCCAGGTTACGATTGCTTGCTGAGAGGTCCGGCGGCTCCTCTTTCAAAATTGCGTTGAGCGTCTCGACAGCGGAGTCACCATGAAACGCCCGCCGGCCGGAGAGCACTTCATAGAGCACCGTGCCGAAGGAAAAGATGTCGGAGCGATGGTCCACTGCGCTGCCCCGCACTTGCTCCGGCGACATATAGCCCACGGTCCCCATCACGGTGCCGGAACCGGTATGGACCCTTCGCGTCGGCACATCGGATTGCCCGATGCTCCCTACGGGATCGATGAGTTTCGCCAGGCCGAAGTCCAGAATCTTCACCCGGTCGTCTTTAGTGATGAATAGATTGTCGGGTTTCAGATCGCGGTGGACGATTCCTTTTTCGTGCGCCGCGGTCAGGCCATGAGCGATCTGGATGGCGTAGTCAATGGCTTTGCGTTGCGCCACTGGCGCGCTTTCCAGGCGGTGGCGCAGAGATTCCCCTTCGAGCAATTCTGAAACCACGTAGGGCGCGCCATCGTGCATGGCCACGTCGTACACGGAAAGAATGTTGGGATGATTCAGCGAGCCTGCGGCCTGCGCTTCCTGTTCGAAACGAGCCAGCCGGTCATTGTCAGCGGAGAAGGCCGCCGGCAGGACTTTGATCGCGACGTCGCGATTAAGTCTCTCGTCGCGGGCCCGATAGACCACCCCCATCCCGCCTTCCCCAATCTTGGAGCGGATTTCGTAGCGACCGAGTTTTGTACCGGGGGAAAGGGTCATTCAGGTTAGAGGACCGTTTTCAGACGAGGATTGCCACATCCAGCTCACGGGTAATCGGATGACGGGTCCTTTCTTCTCTTAATAAAACCCGCCTTACGCGGTACTCTACAATTCAAGTGCGACGGGATTCTAACTGAGTTGGTAAAGCTGAGGCTAGGTTGGGGGCTGGTGAATGGGGCCGAGCGACTATCATAGTGGGAGCGCGCCGGGTTGGTTTGTATCAATTACCCGCCCGCTACCGCAGGTGGTACCGCCCAATCCGCGAACGGAACGAACTTCCCACCGGGCGCTCGCGTATGATTCGAAGCTATGAGTTTCATTTCCACCCTGGCGATTGCGATGGGGGCTTCCTGGGTCTCCGGGATTAATCTTTATGCGGCAGTGGCTACTCTGGGGTTGCTCAGTCGCTTCGCCAATCTGCAGTTGCCAGGCGAACTGCAAGTGCTTACCAGTTGGTGGGTAATCGGAATAGCGGCGGTCCTCTACGTGGTAGAGTTTTTTGCTGACAAGATACCGCTGGTGGACAGCACCTGGGATGTCGTCCATACGTTCATCCGCGTTCCGGCCGGAGCTGTGCTGGCGGCGACGGCTTTTGGCGACTTTGATAAAAGCGTGCAGGTGATTGCTTTCCTGCTGGGTGGTGGCCTGGCTCTGAGTTCTCACGGCACCAAGGCGGCTACGCGGGCAATGATCAATACCAGCCCTGAGCCGGTCTCAAACATCGTAGTCAGCACAATGGAAGACGTGCTGGCGGTAGGTTCGATACTATTGGCGGCGTTCCTGCCGTGGCTTCTGTTTATCGTCGTGGGTATAGGAGTGGTTATCGCGGTGCTGGTCCTGCCGCGCGTGATCAGGTTCTTCCGGCAAGTGGTCAGGAAAGTTCGCGCCGTTTTCGGGCGTGTTCCCAGCCCAGCTTCTTGACCCAAGCAGAAGCCCAAACCGTCAGGGAGGGCTCAAACAGAAGTCAGAGATCAGAGGTCTGCCATCAACAAGTACGCCGGATAATTGGCTGGGAGTTGTTGATCCGATGTCTGTGAGGGTTAAGTTGAGGGTTCACGCAAAGGCGCTAAGAAAGGAAGGACAGAAGGCGCAAAGAAGAGAGCACTAATCACCTTTGCGCCTTTTGCTTTTCTTAGCGCCTTTGCGTGAAACCTCAACGTGAGCCCCACACAAACATCGACATCACTTTTAACGAGGTGCCTTTACTGACCTCTGACCCCTGATCGGACCTCTGTTTTAGCCCTCCCTGACGGTCGGGCTTCTGTTCGGACATCGCATGCCTGAACTTCCTGACATCGTTGTTTACATTGAAGCGCTGGAGCAACGCATTCTGGGTCAAACGCTCGAGCGTATTCAAATCGCCTCGCCTTTCCTGCTGCGCACCGCAGTGCCACCTGTCGCCAACGGGGAGGGCCGGAAGGTACTGGAGTTACGCCGGCTGGGCAAACGCATCTGTATTGGACTGGAGGATAATTTCTGGCTGGTGCTGCACCTGATGATTGCCGGGCGCCTTCATTGGAAAGAAGCGATTACCGCCGGAGGTTCCCGCGGCAAACCAGCGCATTTCAAACTCTCGAAGTCTCCTAAAAACCCGGGCCTCGCAGCTCTCCAATTCAGTAATGGAATCCTTTCGTTGACTGAGGCAGGCGCCAAGCGACGTGCTTCGCTGCACGTGGTCGAGGGGGAAGACGGCCTGCAACGTTTGGATCCGGGTGGCGCCGAGGTTTTTGATATTGACCTGAAGGAGTTTGCCAAAATTCTTCAGTCCGCCAACCACACTTTGAAGCGAGCACTCACTAACCCGCGTTTATTCAGTGGAATCGGTAACGCTTACTCGGATGAAATTCTCTTCGACGCGCAACTCTCCCCTATAGCGCTGACACAAAAGCTAACCACAGAACAGATCGAGCGGCTGTACAACTCAACGCGGGCCACACTGACTAAGTGGGTAGAGCTTTTGCGGTTCGACGCGGGCGGTAACTTCCCGGAAAAGGTGACAGCGTTCAGACCGGAGATGGCAGTGCATGGCCGATATCAAGAGCCCTGCGTGCGTTGCCAGGCAAAGATTCAGCGGATTCGCTACGCGGCCAACGAAACCAACTACTGCCCTGATTGTCAGACCCAGGGAAAACTGCTGGCCGATCGCGCACTCTCTCGCTTGTTGGGAAAAGACTGGCCGCGCACGCTCGAGGAACTGGAGGGGCTGACACGGAACCGGGAGCGGGAGCGACCGGATCCTTGATTGAACTCGCGTGGGGCTTACACGGAACCGGGAGCGGTAGCGACCGGATGCTTGATTGAACTCGCGTGGGGCTGGCACGGAACCGGGAGCGGTAGCCACCGGATCCTTGATTCGACTCGCGTATGGATTGGTCGCAGGCTATGTATCGCTTTACATCCGGGCGCTACCGCTCCCGGTTCTGTGCGGCCGGCCGATTAGCCACACTAACGCTGTGACGATTAATACACAGCGACTCCGGTGCGATCCCAACTACTAAGGACACTGCCGCGACTTTCGCTGCTCCCGCCCTGGCTCTGCGCGTAAGCAAACAGATTACCCATCATCGGCCCACCTTCCTGGCCAAAGTTGCCGTACACATCCAGCCACCAGCGGCCGGGGATGATCATTGGAACTACGTGTTGCAGTAGCGCGGTATCGAGGTAGTGAAGTTCCCGGCCGTTAATGAAAACGCCGGTGTTCCCGTCCGACGCATTCGCTTGCAGTGGTCCACCCAGGTCGAGGTTTGGCTCTATGGTGCAGGAGACAGGGCCATCCTGCCGGCCGAGCGCGCCGCACATCTTGTCATACCAGTAGGATCCATCAGGAATTTGAGTGCGATATCTTTGTTCGAGGAAATTGATTTCCTCTTCGCGCAGCTGGACCCCGTTGAAAAATACCTGCCGGCGCGGTGCCGACGCAGGGCCGCCTGGCGCGCTCTGTCCCTGCCAGTTGGACTGAGCGCCGGCGGGATATTGAAACATCTGCTCGATGCGCATCTTCAGAATGCGCACGTGCTCTCTGACATGACTCTTTTGAATTGGTCCAAAGCCGAAATTCGATGCGCCAATCTTAATCAAGCTCATACCTGCATCGCCATGATTGATGATCACGTTCAGCGTCGCGGGCCAGGTAATTCCGAATTGGAACTTCTCGGAGGCGACGAAGCCATAGCCCAGGTCCCGATCAATCGTTAGACCCAGAGATGCCAGCGCCTGTCCGCACAGGGCCTTTGCCTGGTCCGGCGGCAGCGGAATTTGAAAGGAATCCTCATGGCTCGACATCGCTCTTCTCCTAAGGCGTTACTTCTAAATTGTAGGGGCGGCACTCCGTGGCCGCCCCTCTCTTTCAGCTTGTGGCAACCTGAGTGCCGCAACGAGGGGTGGCCACGGAGTGCCACCCCTACATTATTTGCCCGGGAAGGGAACAAACAGCAGATCATGAAAGTCGTAGCTGAAATCGGTGAGTGGCGAAACGGCCTGCATCTTCATCTGCTCGATGCTTCCGTCCGGCTTCAAGGAAAAGTAAACGAAGGCGTCGGCCAGCAGGCTGCGATCGCGCCAGCGCGCGATGAAGGTGTCGTATTGCCAGTGTTCAAGATCGCCAACCAGTCCCGGCGAGCGGCCGAATCGTAGTACCAGCTGGTCGGGCGTCGCACCCTTTTCAATAATGGCCTCGCCATACCAGCCGTCATTGTAACGGCCGGCATACTTTTCCACCGGCAAAGACGGCTTGGATTTCGCATTACGCGCGGATAGCTGCTTCTGTTCCACTTCTTTGGCCGCGGCCAGACCCCGTTCGCTGAGCGTGCGATAGGCGCTGACCCAGTCGGTCGGCGGCACGTTCAAATAATGATCGAGCACGTGGTAAGTAATCGATTGAAATGCTCCGCCCGCTTCCTGATTGGTCAGCACCACCACGCCCAGGTTCAAATCGGGAACCAGCGTCACGCGCGAAACCATGCCGGCCAAACCGCCGGTATGCGAAACCACCTTGCGTCCGCGATAGTCTGCCAATCCCCAACCAAGGCCATAACCGGCAAAGTTTGTGCGCAACGCAGCGAGTTCCGCCGGTGGGTCATTTACCGGCAGGGGCGTCACGACGGACCACATGGCGCGTGATTGACGTTCACTGAACAGACGCTGCTTGCCGTCAGATGAGCTGCGAATCAATCCTTTGTCGAGCTGGACAACCACCCACTTCGCCATATCGACCACGTTTGAGTTTATGGCGCCGGCGGGCGCGTTATTGTCGAGGTCGTTAAAAGGAATCGGCGTGAGCTTGCCTTCGATTTTCGTATGAGGCGAAACGGCATTCACACCGGGCTTAATGGCCTTGGCGCTGGTGTTGCTCTCCGTCATTCCCAACGGGACAAAGATACGCTCTTTAACAAAGTCGTCCCAGCTCTTGCCTGTTACCGCGGGAATGATCTGACCGGCGACGAGGTAGAGAATATTGTCGTAGGCATAGCGGCTGCGAAAGCTGGAGGCCGGTTTGATGTAGCGCAGGTTATGAACGATATCGTCGCGGGTAAAAGTTGTCTGCGGCCAGAACATCAAATCGCCCGCTCCCAGGCCCAGGCCGCTGCGATGCGTCAGCAGATCGCGAATAGTCATCTCGCGCGTGACGTATGGATCGTACATTTGAAAGTGCGGCAGATGTTTGGTGACCGGATCGTCCCAGCTTATCCTGCCTTCATCAACCAGTATGGCCAGCGCCGCCCCGGTGAAGGCTTTGGTGTTTGAAGCAATGCCGAATAGCGTGTGCTCATCCACCGGTGTGGGATCGCCGAGTTTACGCAGGCCATAGCCTTTCGTCAGGACCACCTTGCCGTCCTTGACGATGGCCACAGCAACTCCGGGGACCTCAAACTCTTTGCGCACTCGTGCTGTGTACGCATCGAGATCTGTGGGCGGAGCCTGGGCGAGTGCAGCGGCGGCGAGCGAGACCAGGACGACCGCAGCCACGATGACGGAGTAGAGCCGATTAAGTTGATGACCTGTCATAATTTTTCCAGTCACGATTTGGACGACTGATTCGACGCCAACGTACCTGCAGTAAGGAAAGCGGGCCTGCCGACTGGTTCATAACAGCCGTCTTCAGACGGCTTCCCCGAAGGGTTACTAGCCCAGCGCTTTTAGCGCTGGGTCAAGCGTGTACTCTGAACACTAGCGCGCTTCAGCGTGCTTACCTTCATCCGCCTCAGCATCGTGGCTAAAACCCTTCGGGAAAGCCGCGTAAACGCGGCTAAAAAACGTTCGAGCTCGGGGAAGTAGATTCTCGGCGCGTCACACTGAAATTGAAACTGCAACAGCATCCAGCAGACAGCGGCTATGTACTCCGCCAGCCCGGATGCGTCACGTCGCGAGGATCGAAGTGGTTCTCTTGCTCGAGGATCTGTCCTTCTTCATTTACCGTGAAGCGATCGGCTACACGGAGCGTGATAGACGGCTCGACTATATTAACCTCGATCTCAGCCTCCGTGACGATGCCGGTCATGGCCTCATTGATGTAGTGATCCAGAACCGTGATTTTCATACCTTCGAGGGCTGGTTCCAAAGGCTGCCACCACTTGGCACGCAACGCTTCCTTACCGGCGAGCGGCCGGTTAACCCCGCCCGGAGCGAATGGCGCGCGCACGGTCGCGTCCTCATGGTAAGGGATGGCATCGAAGTTCTTCGTCCGCAAAGCCTCGAAGTAGGCTTCAGCAATCTCGCGCAGCCACGCCCTTCGTTTAGCTGCGCTGGTTTCGTCTTGCCCGCTCATAATTCAATTCCTCATTTCCACTAATTCCACTATGACAATTATGACTGTGGGAGACTTGATTTGTAACACGGCATTGGCCCGGTTGCTTATAAATCTCGCCCATGCCGCCGGCGCCAAGCAGCCATTGAATCTCGTAATGGCCCAGACGAGTTTGGGGAGCCAGGGTCATGCGTTATTGATCTTTTGCTCTGAGGATTCGTGAGGCTGCATTCTAACAGAAGCCCGAGGTCAGAGGTCAGAAGATCAGAAGTCAGAAGTCAGAGATCAGAGGTCACAAGGCGCGCTCGCTGTTGCTTCTTACTGACTTTCTGACTTCTGACCTCCGACCAGCGCTCGGGCAATAGTGGGCCACATCCGATCGGCCCATAGCTCATAGCCTTTGTCGGAGGGATGAAAGCCGTCGGCGGAGAAAAACTCCGGGTGCGAAGGCAATTGCTCGTGCGTCACCGTATACACATCAAACACGATGGCCCCCTGGCGGGCGGCAATCTCTTCAAGCTTTTGGTTGAAGGCTATGATTAGCTGGTGGTAATCGCTTCTCATTTCTTCCGGAATTCGCGGCGCGCTGGAAATATCCGGGATGTTAGTTACTACAATTGGAGCCGACGTTTTACTTGCGAGTTTGCTGAGAATCTCTTCGTAATTCTTCGCAAACTCTTCCAGGCTTATCTCATGTCCGATGTCGTTTATGCCGACACCAAGCGTTACCAGCGTGGGTTGGCCGGCGATTCCGCGATCAAGCTGCTCATCAAGGACATCTTCTGTCGTTGCTCCACTCACACATAGATTGAGCAAAGTGGATCCTGGTCGCGCAGTCTCGATGCGTCTGAAGAGTCGCGCGACATACCCACCCTCGGTGGCGCCGACCCCGGCGCCGGTCGAGTCTCCCAGCGCCAGGTAGCTAATCACTCCGGAGTTTGGAGTAGTCGACATGCGGTGTGATTTTGGTGTTGAGTTACTCTGCTGACCGGTTCTTTCCGAGGAGCGTTTAGGATTACATGAAGCCAGCAGAGCCAAAAGCGATAGCGCGCAGCACATCGCAATTGCATAGCGAGTATTGAGCCTACCGCCTGCGAGCCGGCTTTTCCTTAATCGAAATCTTCGAAAGTCTCTTGCCAATATATGCGGATACAGTCTGTAATAACCGTCACCCATGACTTTAATGCAACTGTATTGACTGCGGTGAGTTTAAGCAAAGGCGGCTGCGTGTTCAATTGCGAAAAGATGAGGAGTAACATTATGTCCCTGATACGGCTGACAGTTTTTGCTCTGCTCTTGTTGATGCTTGTCTCTAGCCCTGCGCTGGCGCAGAGATCCGGCCCCGAATTTCGCCGGCCCCTGGCATGCGAGCCGCTCGAGCCGCGCACGAAACTTGAAGCTATAGACGCTCGCTATGAGCGAATCCTGATTAAGGGGTTCAGTCAGATCGCGAATCTTGACGTACGCGGTGGCGATATTCGTATTGATGCCGTAGAACTCAAAGATCCGGTTGCGCCTGCGCGGGCCACCGGCATCGTCGTTGCCCTCAGGGAAGCGACGGAGGACCGCCGCGAAAACAGGTCGTTCATTGATTACGAAGAGATCGCTGCATTCACCAGGGCGCTGGATGCTGTGTCCAAGGTGAACGAAACCGCTACCCAGCTCACTGGCTTTGAAGCTCGTTACCGGACCCGGGGAGATCTCGAAATCAACGTCTTCCGCCAAAATCGCAGCGGTACGGCTTCGTCAGTCGCGAGCGGAATCTGCGATCGCGTCACTGTGTTTCTGACGCTCGACGAACTAAATAAATTCCGCGGCATTATCCTGGAAGCAAAGACCCGCCTGGATGAGATCAAGTAACAGCAGAGCGGCTTTGCACAAAGACGCCGCCGGCCGGTTCGAAGCGGACCACTGAGAACGTCTAAGAGAAGCGGACCGCTGAGAACGTCTAAGATCAGCATTGGTTCGTGTTGCTTCGTGAGATTTCGACGTAACTTCGTGGATCGTGTGCTTAGGATGCGGAGCCACACGATCCACGAAATCACACTAAACTACATCAAAGAACACGAAATAAGAGTTTTTGTGCAAAGCCCCGAGAACCTCGAAATACTCAAGAAACCCCATCTCAGTTCGTTCATTAAGCAGATGATCATAAGCAATTGAATCTGATAATATGCGCCGCGCATGGGAGGAATTGGGACGATGATGGCAGCGAGGTCTAGTTCAGGAAAACGCAAAGCGCCATGGTTGCGCGTGATGGGAATTCTGGCCACCCTGGGTTTGGTCGCCGGGTTCGCAGAGTTGTCACCCGCCGGCGCCCGGTGGAACGCGCCAGTGGCCCAGGCCCAGGATGAGGCGGCTACTTACGAAGAGGAACTGGCCAAAGGGCAGTTGTTGTTGCGACGGCATAGATTTGAAGAGGCGTTGAAAAGCTTTAAGCGCGCAAATCAATTGAAAGACAAGCAGTCGGCCGAGAGTTTTATCTGGATGGCCCAGGCTTATAAGGGTTTGGAAGCGTATAAGAACGTCATCGAAAGTGCCGATAAGGCGATCGAGTTCGGCGGCGGCGACAGCAAAATTGGAGCGCAGGCCTATAACCTGAAGGGCCTGGCGCTTCAGGCTCAGTCTGAAAACAAGAACCAGAAGAAACTGCAGGAAGCCGAGGCGGCCTTTCGGCAGGGAGTCGCGCTCAATGCCAACTTGATTATTCTTCACTACAACCTCGGTTACGTGTTGATGCAGCAGAATCGTGACGCTGAAGGCGCTGCTGAGATGCAGAAATATCTGGCCCTGGACTCGAAGAGCGAGAGCGCGGAGTTGGCGCGAAAGGTGATAGAGAACCCGCGCCGGGCGCGGGAACCCTTCGCCCCGGACTTTTCAGTTACTACCTCTGAAGGTGAGTTCATCGAGCTGGCTGACCTGAAGGGCAAAGTGGTGGTGCTGGATTTCTGGGGTACATGGTGTCCTCCCTGCGTGGCCTCAGTGCCGTCGCTGCGCAGCCTGCACAAGCGTTTTTCGAAAGACCCTGCTTTTGTGATGATCGGCATCAGCGTGCGCGATGAGGACGAACGGTGGCGCGCCTTTATTGCTGAGAACAAGATGGTCTGGCATCAGTTTCGGGATAAAGAGAACCAGGTCCAACGCGCGTTTGCGATAAACGCGTTTCCCACCTACCTGGTAATTGACCATGAGGGAATTATCCGGTACCGCAATACCGGCATGAGCAGCGAAGCAAGTCTTGAGGATGCCATATCAAAACAGTTGAAACGTGCTGCTAAGACAGCGCCTTCGGACTGAGTTCGACACCGAGATTTTGCACTATTTAATACGCGGGGGGCTTTGCCCAAAAACTCTTATTTCGTGTTCCTTCGTGTAGCTTAGTGTGATTTCGTGGATCGTATGGCTCCGAATCCTAAGCACACGATCCACGAAATAACACGAAATCTCAGGAAGCAACACGAACCACTGCTGATCTTAGACGTTCACCGCGGTCCACTCGAACCAGTCGGCTCCTTTTTGTGCAAAGCACGTGGGGGTAAGACGCTCCGGCTGTGAAGTGTTGGAGACGGGGGGTAGAGGGACTAGAGATTTACTTCTCAGTCTGTTCTTTCAAACCGTTGCTCGACCGTAGCTTTTCATATATTTCCGGATACATCTTCTCGCCGCATGAGTCACACATCCCGTGGCTGAAGTCTGCGCCGGTATGCTCCTTAATGTAGAGCTCCAGTTGCGTCCATGCTCCTTCGTCATCGCGAATCCTTTTACAGGTCATGCAGATCGGTAGTATCCCCTGCAGCGTTTTTACTTCGGCGAGAGCGTCCTGCAACTCTTTAATTAGTTTCTCCCTTTCGGCTTCGACTTCCTTACGCTTGGTGATGTCCTGGAAGGCCCCTTGCAGGCGGATGATTTTGCCCTCGGCATCGCGCACCGCCTCGCCGATGGAGCGCACCCAGATCAGTCGCCCCTTGGCCGTGAGCTTGGGAAACTCAAAGTCGTAGGGAGTGCCCTCACGGGCGCATTCATCCACATGACGAGTGACCTCCGCGCGATACTCTTGCGGAAAGTAGCCGATGCCCTCTTCCAGGGTGGGCTTGTAGCCCGGCGGCACCTCGTGGATGGCGCAGTTTTCATCCGACCAGGTGAGCGTGCGCTCGGGCAAGTCAATCGTCCATCCACCCAGACGTGCGGCCTTACCAGCCATCTGCGCCAGGAGCGCGGCGCTCTGCGCCAATTCCTCACGCGCGGCGTGCCGCTCTGACTCTGCTCGCCGGCGTCCAGTGACGTCCCGGATATTGCACTGAATAACCTGACGATCGCCCTCCGCATATAGATTGCTGACAAACTCTACTTCAAGAAACTCTCCCGCTTTGGATTTGAGCAGCAAGTTTTCTTGCCGCAAATTGCCAGCGTCCGGCAACTCTCGCAACGCAGTCTCGCTTTCATCCTTGTCCTTGAACAGCCCAATCTCCCAGAGTTCCTTGCCTAAGAATTCATCCCGCGAGTAACCCAACAACTCCACCATAGACGGATTCACATCGGTGATTTGACGGCTATCGGCATCAAGGATCAGGATGCCATCCCGGGCTGATTCAAAAAGCCGCCGGTAGCGCATCTCCGAATCCCGCAAGTCCTCCGCTACACTCGGGTGCCGAATTACTTTATTGGTCTCATCCGCCACTTAGATCTCCAGCCTTCACAAAAAACTTCGTACGGGCTCACGCGATTGTGTGTCCCCGAGCAGTTCGACGGAATCCCATTCGCTGACCCACAACGCCAGCACTCGCACGTTCAGATTGTACGAAAGGATTACTTCCGCGCCGGCCAGGATCTGTTCAATGTGTTCTTCGCGGGTAGCGGCGTTCGCGGCGCAGTCATGGTGCCCACTCAAAGCCACCACCGGGGAAAAATGATAGCGAACGGAAAACGCCACCTTGCGAATGATGTCGTCGATCAACTGCTGCGGGCCGCCGCTCAAGACTTTATCCGGGCCCGGCTCGGTGATCAGGTCAACGTGATGCACGTTGGTGTGCCACTTGACCCAGTCAGTAACCGGCCGCTGCACGCGGCCGTCGATGCACGTAATCGCGGTTGCAAACCGCTCCGATTTTTGAGGCATGCCCCAATGCTAAGTCATGCGGGCCAATTCACGAAACCGACCCGAGCGTGGGACAATAACCTCGACTTCAGATCCACAAACATCGAACCTGTCTACCGCACCGGTTCCCGCAGGACAACTTCAGCAGCCGCCCAGGCCGTGCGCGCCGCTAACGGGTGCGCAGTCTTAAGCGCAGCAATCTGCATCAATGCTTCACCGGCGCGGGAGAGCATACGCACCAGATCGCCTTCTTCCGCGCGCGTCTCCTGGACCAGGGTGGCCCATTCAACCCCGCCGGCCCAACGCGCCGCGGCAGCAGCAGCCGAGAAGTTCAACTCCGGCGCGGGCTCGATGCTATGTTTCCATTCTTCCGTGGAAACCTTGAAAGCAATCTCTTCAAACTTTGCCAGCGTCGTCACCAGCTCGTCCTCAAGTTCCAGTTCGCCATAATCACGATCCGCGTCCGCGGCCAGCGCAGCCATTACGGCCGCCGTCGGCGTAGTCCCCAGGGAAGTAAACAAGCCGGCCTCGAGCGCCTCGCCTATCAACAAGGGCCGATCCACGTGCAGATCGGCCAGCCAACGGCCTCGCTCAGTGACCTTCTCTCCCGCGAAATCGAGATAGCCAAAGTGCTCCAGCACGCGCGCGCGCTGGGCAAAGGGTTCCCAAACTTCCGCCCGCAAAACTTCAATCCGCCGTTCGGCTTGCTCCAGCAGTTCCGCATCATCACGCAGGGACCACAGGAGTTCCGTGCAACGGCGGCGCTCGTCACCGGCCAGGTGCGATGGGACCAGCGAGTCAATTACATCCTCGATGGTACTGACCGCCGCAACTTCCCCCGCGCGCGTGTCGCGCAAACGTGGTTCAGGCAAAACCAGCTCGCTGCCTTTAGTGCGTACCTCGGCAAAGGCGTCGTCGAGTTTTTCCGGGTTGAGAGAAAAAAGTGGCGCGTAGACCCTGCCGATGCGGGCCAGCGCCAGCGCCGCCCGCCGCCCGTCCTCGCGAATGCCCACGATGCCACCCTCGCGACGGCCTTCTATTAGGACCAGGCGTTTGCCCGTGCGACCAATACCAACCATGCGACCTGGCTTGACCACCTCATCCAACCATTGCTGAAACATCTCGGCCCGGGTTTGCGGTAGCGCCTCGCCCAGACGTGCACGCGCGCTGGCCAAACGCTCCAGCCCCCGAACGGCGGCAAACGGCAATTCGCACCCGGACGATTCCAACGCAGCGCGAATTCGCTGCTCGCTCTGATCGCGCTGGTTGAGGTGTTGGGTAATGCGCCGCATAGCTTCACGGTGCGCGAAACTTCTTTCGGCAATCTCGCGCACGCGGGCAAAGTTGCCGAATGCGTCGAGCAGATTCAGCAGCGTCGTATAGGTGGCGCGAAACTGGCTTTCCAGCGGATCAGGTGAAGCCTTCAAGAGGTGGGCAATGCGCTCCGGATCCTGATGCAGGCCCGGTGCGGCAATAACAAACCCGACCCGGTCGCGGCCGCGACGGCCGGCGCGTCCGGTCATCTGCTGTAGTTCCGAAGCAGTCAGGGATCGCCAGCCACGGCCGGTGCGCGCGTCGGCCACGGTTAACACGACCGTGCGCGCCGGAAAGTCGACACCGGCAGCCACAGTAGCCGTGGCGAAGATCGCGTCGAGCAGTCCGGCGCTCATGAGCTTTTCAATCACCAGCTTCCAGGCGGGAATATGCCCGGCGTGATGTGAGGCAACGCCGCCGCGAATGATGGTGTTCCAGTGACGATGATCGCGCACTTCCGCATGCTGCTCGACAAAGCTGCGCATAAAATCGCGGCGGGCTTCGCGGCGCTCGTCAGCTTCGGGGCGATGAATCAAAGCGGCCTCGGAAGCCGCCTGATCGCAGCGCCGGCGCGTCGGCAAAAAGACTATCGCCGGCAAAAGATTGTACGAGCCGAGTGCCGCCAGCAAAGTGGAAGGCGGAATCTCGGGCATGTTGAGTTTCATGTCGCTGTCGTTTGTGGAGCGTTAGAAAAGTTTCCGCCCAGGGAACCGCAAAGCGGTTCTGTCCTCCAGCCCAGGGTTGCCGCTTCGGCTACCCTGGGTACAAATTCTAAATGGCCATCTCAACCCCAACCGGGGTTGTGTCAATTCGCATTAGGGATGTTATCCATGGGTGACACAACCCCGGTTGGGGTTGGAAATCTCTACGTTCATCGTTTCCCAGGGTAGCCTAGGCGGCAACCCTGGGCTGGAGGACACAACCCCATTGGGGTTGACCAACTAGTATCTCCGGCGCGGCCCTCGGCGCTCTCTTTCTTCCCGGGCACGCTCGCCGAGTCGCGCAATCTCCGGATTCAACTGGCCAGCTTCATTCAGCAATGGTATCAACCGTTGATCGGGAAGCAGCATAGCCGCGCGCAGTGGCACCGGCCGCGCGCCGGGTCGTGTGACAACGCCACAACGCACACCGCGTACTTCCTCGATCCAGCCGGCAAACTCTTCCGCATTACCAATCGTCGCCGACAGAAGCAACAAACGTATACGCGGGGGCGAAAGGATGATTGCTTCTTCCCAGACGTGGCCGCGATCCTCGTCGGCCAGATAGTGTGCTTCGTCCAGCACCACTAGATCCGCGCGCACGTCTTCACCACCCCGAAGCGCGTCGAACAACTGATTGCGATATATCTCGGTGGTGCCGACAATCAGTGGCGCGTCAGGATTCACTTTGCGATCGCCGGTGAGAATTCCGACTTGTCCCACACCAAA
>JBDTOI010000088.1:0-16389 GCA_039933315.1 Pyrinomonadaceae bacterium | reverse complement strand
ACCGGCGACGCCACCTTTGACGGCTCGACCCTTAAGCAAGCGCTGGCCGTGCAACTGCGTCAGACCCCTTTTCTAAATCTGTTTCCTGAGGAAAGCGTGCATGAAACACTGCGTTACATGGGCCGATCTGAGAACGAGCGGATCACACGTCAGATCGGAAGAGAAATCTGCCAGCGACGAGGGTTAAAAGCCCAGCTCGTCGGGACGATTTCGAGTCTCGGCCGCAACTACGTGATTACCCTGGAAGCCGTGAATGGACTGACGGGCGAAACAATCGCCAGCCAGCAGGTCGAAGCTGAGGGCAAGGAGCAAGTTCTTAAATCGCTGGGCCAAGCGGCGCTCGATGTGCGAAAACAGCTCGGCGAATCGTTGAGCACGCTCCAGAAATACAATGCGCCGATCGAACAAGCGACGACTTCTTCGCTCGAAGCGTTGAACGCTTATTCGAAGGGTTTGGAACAAATATATCGCGGGGACTACAAGCAGGCTCTGCCGCTTTTCAATCGCGCGGTGGAACTTGATCCTAATTTTGCCGGGGCCTACGTTTGGCTGTCATGGACATACGCAAATTTCGGTGACCTGGCTAAGACCGCGGACTCTGCGGCACAGGCTTACGCTCTGCGGGGTCGCGTGACCGAGCTTGAGAAGCTGCGTATAGACGAGATCTATCATTTGTTCACCACGGGAGATTTTGAAAAGCAAAAAGAAGCTGATGAGCTAATCAAGCGACTCTACCCCAGCGATTCACTGGCCCCGGCAAGTTTAGGGTTTGGCTACATTCGCATCGGACAGCTCGAGCCGGCTCTCGCCGAGTTTCGAGAAGCTATCAGGTTAAATCCAAACGAAAGCCATTATTACGCAAACACATCGATTATTCTGATTCGTCTTAACCGCTTCGATGAAGCGCGAGAAACTATCAAGCTAGCGCAGGGGCGTAGTCTTGATTTGCCGGTTTATCGGCTTGTCCTCTACCAGATTTCTTTTGTTCAGGGCAATGCCATAGAGGCGCAACAGCAGTTGGAATTGATCCGGAAGATAGACGGTGAAGGGGTAGCGCTCAACGCGGAAGCGCGTAGTGCCATTTTTTCCGGGCGCTGGCAAAAAGCGCAAGAGCTATATCACCGCAGAGCCGCATTGTCTGGCAAATCGTCCTCCTACGGAACAATTGCCGGGGCCCTCCTTGGTTTCTGTCAGCCTGGCGGTGATGATATCAAACAAGCTCTGGCGATTTCGCAGATCAATTCTCCGGTCCAAATCATGTATGTTCCGGTCCTTGCCAATGGCTCGCTGTGTGGTGACGCGGGCGAAGCACAAAATCTCGCGGACGAGCAAAAGAGACGTTATCCAAACGCGACTCTTCTGAATGCTTACTCAGAACCGATTATCCGCGCAGCGATCGCGCTGCAACGCGATCGCGCTGACGAAGCCATCGAATTCTTGAACGCCGCGCTTCCGTACGAAGGCGGGTCCGCAGCGTTCTGGCCTAACTATCTTCGCGGTCAGGCCTATTTGAGACTGCGCCATGGCACTCGGGCCGCCGCCGAATTTCAAAAAATTCTCGATCACCGAGGATGGGATCCGGCTTCGCCGATGTATCCGCTGGCATATCTCGGCCTCGCGCGAGCCGCTCTTCTCGACGGGGACGTTACAAAAGCGCGTAGTGCTTATCAGGATTTTTTTGCGATCTGGAAAGACGCCGACCCGGACATTCCCATTCTGATTGAAGCTAAACAGGAATACGAAAAGTTAAAGTGAGAATTGATGATAGGAAGATTTCAAACATATAAGCGAAAAGTAATGACCTCCGAACATCGATAGCAAATCAAAAACAATCGTCCAAAGATAGATATGGCTGATGAAACATGGCAAAAGGTGAGAGGCATTTTTGATGAGGCTTTGGGCCGCCGGCCCGAAGAACGCCGAAGATTTGTTTTAGAGGCCTGCGGTGAAGATACAACTCTGCTCTCCGAAGTCGAATCGCTTTTGTCATCGCTCGGCAGTGCCGACAGTTTCCTGGAAACTCCCGCCGTTGCCGAAGTTGCAGCTGTGATTGAAGTTGAAACAAAAAAACTCGAAGCAGGAAAATGTTTCGGGCATTACGAGATAATCGAACAACTCGGCGCCGGCGGGATGGGCGAGGTTTACCTTGCCCAGGATAAAAAGCTCGACCGAAAAGTTGCCCTTAAGATCCTCAACGAACGGTTCAGCCAACACGATTCGAATTTGCAGAGATTTATCCGGGAAGCCAGGTCTGCCTCCGCGCTCAATCATCCGAACATTCTGGTCATCCACGAAATCGGCGAAACTGACGGTACTCATTACATCGTCAGCGAATTTGTCAAAGGGAAAACCCTGCGCGAGATCTGCAATGAAAAAACTTTGACACCGGTGGAAGTATTGGGGATCTCTATTGAAATTGCCAACGCGCTTTGCACGGCGCACGAAGCGCATCTGGTGCACCGCGACATCAAACCGGAAAACATCATGATTCGTCCGGATGGTCTGGTGAAAGTTCTGGATTTCGGCCTGGCAAAACTCGTTGAGCAAAAAAAAGCCTCCATGCTCGGCCCGGAGGAATCAACCGTCCGGCAGAATCAGACGGAAAAAGGCGTAATTCTGGGAACAGTCAATTACATGTCGCCCGAACAAGCGAAAGGCGAGCGGGTTGACGAGCGCACCGACATTTTCAGTCTCGGGGTGGTGATTTATGAAATGGTATCGCGACGAACGCCCTTTGCAAGCGCTTCCGTTTCGGAGACTTTTGCCAACCTGATAAACGCCCAGCCGCAACCGCTTTCGCGCTTTTCGTCAAATGTTCCTGCTGAACTCCAGCGCATCGTTTCCAAAATGCTCCGTAAGAACACAGACGAGCGCTACCAAACGATGAAAGACGTTCTGACAGATTTGCGGGATGTGCGGGAAGATCTGCGGGTCGGTGAGAAAGTGGAGCAAGCGCACTCACTCGAAAGCGAGAACGCAACGGCAATTCTGCAGGCGACGACGCACGGCGCAAACCTTCAAACCGCAGAAACGGAACGCGGTTTTTCCGGGCAATTCAGACGGTACAGATCGTTTGCCGCGGTTGCGCTGGCTGTTTTGCTCACCGGCGTAGTCGGTTTTTGGTTTTTCGCCAATCGTTCGACGAATATAAAACGAATCGAATCAATCGCCGTTCTGCCACTCGAAAATCTTTCGGGCGACGCGTCGCAGGATTACTTCGCCGACGGAATGACCGAGGCGCTAATAGGCAATCTTTCGAAGATCGGCTCGCTTAGGGTGATCTCGCGCAGGTCCGTGATGCAGTACAAACAGTCAGTAAAATCGATCCCCGAGATCGCGAAAGAACTCGGCGGCGTGGATGGTATCGTCGAAGGCTCGGTACAGCGTTCGGGGGACCGCATCCTCATAACCACGCGGCTGATCGATGCGGCGACCGATTCTCCTATCTGGACAAAGAATTACGAACGCTCCGTGTCCGACATTTTGAAGCTTCAAAGTGAGATCGCTCAGGCCGTCGCAAGTGAGATCCGCATACAGCTTACGCCGGAGGTGCAGCGGCGCTTCGGCAAAACCATGTCGATCGACCCGCGCGCGACCGAGGCCTTCCTGCTCGGAAAACACTATTTCAACAAGTGGAGCAGGGAAAGCGAGAGGCAGGCCGTCGAGCAATTCCAGAAGGCCGTAAGCATCGAACCTGAGTATGCAGACGCGTGGGCGGGCCTTGCGGACGCCTGGACGGTTCGCGCCATGGTCGGCGATATATCTATTCCAGAAGCAGAGAAACCGACTAGAGAGGCTGCGATAAGGGCGCTCGAGATCGATCCCCAAAACTCTGCCGCTCATGTATCAATGTGCTTTATCTACAATAACTATGACTTCGACTGGGCCCGAAGCGAAAATTCGTGCAAGCGCGGTATTGAGATCGATCCCAATAACGCGAAGGCTCATTTCGCCTATGCGTATATGCTTGCACGGGTTGAAAGATGGGACGAAATGGCCGGGCAGATGGAAACTGCTATGCGGCTTGATCCGGCTGAGCCGTGGTGGCCCTCGACGTACGGACAATGGTTGATCCAGGCACGTCGGTTTGAAGAAGCCGAAAGGCAGTTGAAACGCGCAATCGTGATCGATCCGAACTGGCGCTTTGCGTACCGTGCCCTATCCGACCTCTACGTCGAGCTTGGCAGGTTCGATGAAGCGCTAAAGCTGGCTGAGAAATGGAGCAACAATCCTCTATCAATGGCATATATCTATGCTCGGATGGGCAATCGCCAAAAGGCACTGGACTTTCTGAATCGGTCGTCCGATCAAGACCGGTTTGAGTTGGCACTCGTCTATACCGCTTTGGACGACTTCGACAATGCCTTTAAAGTCATAAATCAAAGCCTTGACCGGCGCGAAGGTTTTATGTTCGGTTACGCTAATTACCTTGCACTCGACAAACTCAAGTCCGATCCGCGTTGGAAAGATGTAGCACGGCGAATGAACTTGCCCCAATCCCATTAATTCACGTCATGGCGAGAGACGCCTTCGATTTCAACCACAAGGTCTCAATTCAGGGAGCTGTTCGCAGACGGCGAAGATGACCTGGTGGGAGAGGTCGTCACTCTAATCGAACACGAACCCAGGCGCGGAGGTTTCCTGGGTGTAAACGAGGTGATGTGGAAGCGGCAAGCCAACTGCACGCTTCGACCGGACCGCGGAGTCATCTTCGATTTTCAGAATGGCAAGGTAATCATGCCGGATAGAGACGGGTTCCGGTGATTACTCCTGAGAAGTCATGATGTTTCGACACCTTATTCTTTCTTTTGTTCTATTAATAGATACTTCATTTGCTCAGCACGCGGGGCTCAACTCGTCAGGCTGGGATAGCACTTACCAGCTATTAGCAACCACTTCACTTGCTCAGAACCCAGGGCTCAACTCGTCAGGCTTTGATAGCACTTACAAGCTAATACTTCGGAAGCCGGTCCAGGACAAGAACTTCTATCTGTTGAGTTTGTTTCAAAGACATCCAGAAATTGGAAAACTCTTAAGACAAAACAAAGCTCTGAGAAAGCTGTCCCGCGAGAAGCTTCAGGCTTTAAGAATGGCCGCGAACTGCAACGACGTCGGTTGCTTCGACCGGTTGTTTCGTTTCAGTGGGCCGACTATCGAGATGGTTGCAACCCAACTAGGAGTATTGGCAAAGCACCCTGAGTTCAAGAAACTTGTTATGAAAGATCTTCGTCCGTCGGGTGCATTTATCAAATACAGCCATCAATCCGATTCAGAGATGTTGATTGCGGCGTGGAGAGATGCGGCAAAGGGAATGAACCGGCTGCTGACTATTTACGGTCTCGGCACGAACCCATTTTATAAGGATATTGATAGGGTTAGCTTTGATGTCTCGGGCGAAGAATACAGCAAACTCCTTAAGGTGAAGATTAAGGAGATTGCGCTCTCCAAAGACCTGCTATTTTTTGAACCCACGCTCGATTTTGCTCTAAAACTGTTAGAAGTTAATCAACGTGATGAGGCGGGTCGTTACGAACCACTCGAAGATGGCGAAAACAAAACGTGCCTTCAGGAAATGAAAAACATCAGGTGGCACGATTATCCATATTCATTCATTTTGGTCCTGGGCTCGGGCCCTCAGCGCGGGGTCAGGCTAAGTCCGATAGGGGCGAAAAGGGCGGACCAGGGTGCACAACTATTCCTCGAGCATAAAGCCCCTTTGATTATCTTGTCGGGTGGGCATGTTCACCCGATGCAGACGCCTTATGACGAGGCGATCGAGATGAAAAAATACCTGTTGGAGAAATTCAAGATACCGGAGAAGAGTATCTTGATCGAGCCATACGCGCGTCACACAACTACGAATTTTCGCAATGCGGCGCGTCTCGTTTTTCGGTATGGCATACCGGCTGACCTGAAGGCTCTCGTTACCTCAAGCGAGGACCACATTGCCCTCGTGACAAAGGATGGTTTTCGCATTCGTTGTTCGACGGAATTGGGATACTTCCCGATGGAGTTTATCTCCCGAGTATCTCCGGTCGCAGCGGAGTTCAAGCCCTCGGTGGCTTCATTATTTTTTGATGCCAATGACCCGCTCGATCCGTAAGAAAAGGGCTGACGCTACTCTCCCGGATAAGATGCAAAACTACTACCCCAATCTTGGCGAATTGCGTAGCGCCCACCGACCCGTAACAGTTCGAATTTGGATTATGACGGTGATCTTTCTAGGTCTATTAATGCCAGTCGTGTTGGGCGCCCTCTTAACGCTTGACTCATTCACTTCTCTTTTTACGCAAACGAAAAACGGCACGTTTGAGAGGGCGTCCAGTCCCCTCATCTGTCTGGGTGTCTCATCTCTGTGTTTAGCGCTTTTCGGTAGCTTCTTGATCAGCGATTTTCGGAAATGGTCTGCCACCAGGACGGTTCACCTGAGGATCTATCAACAAGGCTTCACCTATGAGAGCAAGGGTCAAATAGAGACTTATCGCTGGGACGAGATCAAAGATGTTAACTTCAGAGTCATTGAGATTCATAGCAAACATTCGCGGCCAACAAAAGTGAGAGTGATCCGCTCAATAGTAAAAAAAGATGGCACAGCGATTAATCTCGCGGAGACATTGAACCTGATAAAGGTCACAAAGCTCATAACCGAGGCAAAGAAGGAACTGGGATGAATTGGAGGCCCGCGCCGCGTGACAAGTCATGCAGGTTGAGTGCGGGATAGCGTCTTCTTCAACGAAGAAATTTCAGCTATTCGTGCCAGGTCGTAAACCCAACTTCCAGCGAAGGACGAAGCTGTGACTATCAACTGCTTTCTCGCCGGCAATTTGATTTAATTCGCACTTAACCCAGAAAGGAAATCTTCTATGAGTACCGAGCATGAGAGCATGATGGGCATTCTCAAGTTGTATGAGTTGAGATCTGAGTCGACCATGCGTAAGGCCCGTAATTGGTTTGCCACGGGGTTCCACCCTGAGAGCACGCAGGATATTCTTCAGGTCCTGGGGGGCGAGCACAGTGCCGAGTTTCGGATGGTGGTTTCGTACTGGGACATGGCGGCGGCGTTCGTCGTTTTCGGAGCTATTAACGATGAAATGTTCAATGCCATAAATACTGAGCACGTCCTCGTGTATGCCAAGCTTCAGCCATTCATGGCAGAGATTCGTGCGATCCCTGGTATCCCGCCCTATCTCCACTTGAAGCATCTTGAGCCTGTGGTGCAACGCCTTCCGGACGCTGATGATCGAGTAGCGGTAATGCGGCGTTACATGAAGAGTCGCAGGGAAGCAGGAGCAGCAGCACAGGGTGCGGATTCACTTTAAAAATAAAAGGGGCTTTGCACAAAAGCTCTTCTTTCGTGTCCCTTCGTGTAGCTTAGTGTGATTTCGTGGATCGTATGGCTCCGAATCCCAAGCACACGATCCACGAAATTACACGAGATCTCACGAAGCAAAACGAACTAATGCTGATCTTAGACGTTCACCGCGGTCCGCTTCGAACCAGTCGGCGACTCTTTGTGCAAAGCCGATAAAAGGCATAGCGCAGATTCGCATCGTCGGCGTTAGAATAGGCCTTACCGAACTCTACGGGGGGCAAAGGATCGCATGAACTGTCCGGTTTGCAAGTCAGTCGAGCTGGCGCCAATCGGTTTGGAAACAAATCTTTCCTCCCTGGCCTGCTCTCAGTGCGGGGGGCATTGGATTCGCGGCGCCGAGTATTGGAAGTGGCTGGAAGAGCACGCCAACATTCCGGAGACGGAGGCTGAGACCGACGATTTGTCTCTGGCTGAACCGGGTATTCACATCGATTGTCCCGAGTGTCGCTTCCGCATGGTCAAGTACCTGGTCGGGCGCGGTCTGGCCTTCACCCTGGATCATTGCCAGGGCTGCAAAGGGATCTGGCTTGACCGGAACGAATGGGAAGCGTTGCGCAAGCGCAACCTGCATGATGACTTGAACGCCATGTTGACTGCCTTCTGGCAAGCGGAAGCGCGGCGGGAAGTCCGGAAGAAGCGACTGGAGGAGATTTACATCAGCCGGTTCGGGGCCGAGGATTATGAGGAGATCAAAAAGATGCGTTCCTGGCTTGATAGGGTAAAGAATAAGGAGGAAGTGCTGGCCTACCTCGCTGATAAGGACCCGTTCGAAGTGTGAACCCGGCGATTTACGCAGTCTTTAAGTCACTTCCCAGGCCAGCTTGATTCTCAACCTGCACCAGGAACCCCAGAGATGTCCCTATGAGTTTCATCAAAAGAATGGACGCCGGCTTAATGAACTTCATGACGCAGTTGCGCTTTCCCCTTTGGGCTAGCACGCCCTCACAGCGATTCCTCTTTTCGATCCTGTTTTATTTACTTATGGCGTGCCTGTTCGGCTTGCCGCCATTCCTCATCAGAGGTCAGGTGGGTGCTTTCAACTATGTGGTGATAGCCGTTTACCTGGTAGCTGTCTTCTATCACTGGCGACTCTGGCGCAGACTGAAGACAAGCCATTGATCTCTGCCCGCCTTTTGACCGTGCAAACACAGTTATCTTCGTTAGCTCGCCGGCGGTTGAGTTGGACCGAGGATTACGCCGAGCCCTGAATCTCCAGCGGAATTGAACATGGACTATAGAGCCATAACCCTTGAGGACTATGAGCCGGTTCGTCGTTTCCTATCGGAACCGGGTTGGCAGCAGCGTGTCTCTGATGCAAAGAGATTTGCCAGGATGATGGAGCACTCGAACCGGACCGTGGTCGCCGTTGACAATTCTCGTGTGGTTGGATTTGCCCGGGCCGTGTGCGACGAGGTTTCTAATGGCTATATCTCGATGGTTGCTGTAGCGGCGGATCGGCGCAGGGAAGGTATCGGGCGCGCGCTTGTGCAACGTCTGCTCAAGGATGATTCGGGGATCACCTGGGTCTTGCGCGCGGGTCACAAGAGCGATGGATTCTGGGAAAAGATGGGATTCAAGATTTCGGAAGTGGCAATGGAGAGGGTGCGAGGTTAGCTTGGCTTGGCTTAGCCGATCCCTCTAACGCGCGCCAAACGTCAGACTTGATCAAAAACAAGCGGCCCAATGCAAAAGGGGATCACCCGATCGCATTGGGCCGTCGTTTTTAACCCGATGTCTCACGTGGGTACCCACGCGCTACACTCGAATCTATGCGTCGCATTCTAGTCAGGGGTCCCAATCCGGGCAACCGGATAACGTAAGATAAAACAGCCAAAGTGACTTCCGTCCCCTGATTCATTGGTCCAGAAGATCTTTGCAAGTGGAAATCCAGGGATTTCCGCGCTTTTTTGGCGGACATTAACTGCCGGTCCCTGGTCGGGCCGATACCATCCGGGGCCTGGGCCAACTGACGCACATAAGCCGCAAAATAAACCTTTTCCCGCCGGCACGCGTAAAGACATCAAATCTCGCGGCAGTTTTGTGCGCGGGCTACTTGATTGGAGTAAGAAACAACTATGGCAATGTCCAGCAGAAGAAAAACTGTTCTCATTATTTCCGGGATTGTTCTGGCGCTCGTGCTGCTAACCGTGGCTGGTTTGGCGGTGATTATTTCGGCCATGCGGGGCGGAACACCTTCGATTCAGGACAACAGCGTACTGACCCTGCGCGTCTCCGGGTCGATGCCGGATTACGTTCCGGAGGACCCGATTCGCCGTTTGCTCGGGAATGACGAGCAGTCGCTTACAAGTTTGCTCAACCAGTTCCGGAAGGCGAAGGTCGATAAACGGATCAGCGCAGTACTGCTGGAAATCGATATGTCCGGGGCCGGGTGGGCCAAGGCTGAAGAGATTCGCGCGGCCATTGCCGACTTCAGGTCGTCGGGCAAACCTGTGTACGCCTTCATCGAGCTGGGTCTAAACAAGGAGTACTTCATAGCTACCGCTTGCGATCGAATCTACGTGGCTCCGCCGGGCGAGCTGTTCATCACGGGCCTGTCTGCCGACGTAATGTTTTTCCGCGGCTCGCTGGATAAGCTGGGCATCTATCCGGACCTCTTTCAAATCGGCAAATACAAAAGCGCCGGCGACACCTTTACCCGCAAGGACATGTCGGACGCGCACCGGCAGTTCATTAACGAGCTGCTGGACGATCTATTCAATCGTTACGTAGAGACGATCGCTACCGCGCGCGGCAAATCGGTCGAGGAAGTAAAAGCGCTAATAGACAACGCGCCCTATGGCGCCCAACAGGCCAAGGATGCCGGACTCATTGACGGCGCCGTTTATCGCGACGAGTTGGAAAAGGAACTGAAGCAGCGGCTGGGTTACAAAGAGGCGGACAAACTGCGCATCACCAGGACGGCCGACTATCGCCAGATCTCGCAGGAGTCCCTGGGCCTCAACAAGGGCGAAAAGATTGCCATCATTTATGGCACCGGAGACATTGGATCAGGGCAATCCGAAAACAGTCCTACCGGTGGTCAATCGATCGGGTCCGAGACTCTGGCCAAAGCCCTCAACGATGCGCGTGATGACAAGTCGATTAAGGCCATTGTGCTTCGCGTCGATAGTCCCGGAGGTTCCGGTCTGGCTTCAGATATCATCTGGCACGCGGTGGACTCGGCGAACAAAGTCAAACCGGTGGTGGTTTCCATGGGCGACGTGGCTGCCTCCGGCGGTTACTACATCTCGGCGAGCGCAAGCAAGATTATTGCCGAGCCCTCCACCATCACCGGATCGATTGGTGTAGTCGGCGGCAAACCGGTGATAAAGGGACTCTATGATTGGTTGGGCGTGACTAACGAATACGTGATGCGCGGCAAGAATGCCGGCATCTTTCGTGAGACGGAAAAGTTTTCGCCTGATGAACGCAAGAAGTTTGAAGAGTGGCTATCAGCCACTTACTACAACGATTTCGTTCCCAAGGTGGCCAAGGGCCGTAACAAGACCGCAGCGGAAGTCGATGCAGTCGGCCAGGGACGGGTGTGGACCGGCGCGCAGGGTAAGGGCCACGGACTAGTCGATGAGTTCGGCGGTTTGGATCGCGCCGTAGAAGTTGCGAAGCAACTGGCAAAGATACCGGCTGACAAAGGGGTTCATCGCGTGGTGCTACCCTATCCGCGCAACTTTTTTGAGGAACTCTTCAGCGGGGGCGGTGAGGAAGCGAGGGTGAGTGCCGAACGGAAACAACAGCAGGCTCTGCTCGCAATTCTTCCCGAAGATGCGCGCCGTGCCTTCCGCTATGCGCAACTGCTTGATCGGGCCAAGCACGGCGAAGCCATGTTCCTGCTGCCGTTCGATCTGAAGATTAAATAACTGACGGCAGAATTCTGGTTCAACAAAAGGCCGCTGCGCATCTGGTGCGAGCGGCCTTTCTCTTAGTGGCACAGACTTCAGTCTGTGATTTCCTCTTGAGCCCACTGGTTCGATCCCTACAGCCAAGCAATTTCTGATCGAATCAACCGAGTTATGGGAAACGATACCAACCCTAACGGGGTTGCCATCGATCAAACTATCCGTGGTTGGGCAAACTGTCGCACTGTCCCTGGTTCTCGAAGGGCCCCTTTGCGGCTGCCTCCTCGTAAAGGGTATCAGCTTAGTGGCCAGTGTTTACATACTGGATGCAGTCACCCTGGTTCTTGAATGTGCGCGGTGTATCGAACCTCTGCCACCCGCCATTCTTACACTGGTCTTTGTCTCGAGGCGGGCCCGTGTGCGGATCGCACGCATCACCAACTCCATCGAGATCAAAGTCAGCCTGATCAGGATTGAAGGTAAACGGACAGTTATCCGTTGCATCCGGTACCCCGTCGTTGTCGTCGTCCGGGTCGCAGGCGTCGCCTATGCCGTCGTGATCGTTGTCAGCCTGGTCGGCGTTTGCGACGTTGGGACAGTTATCAACGTTGCCGCAAATTCCGTCTTGGTCCGCGTCGTTGGCGGGATCCAGAGGACAGGCATCGACGCAGTTTGGTATGCCGTCACCATCTGTGTCGGTATCCGGAACACCACAGCCACAAGTGCCTGGATTAGTCTTATTAGGATCGTTCGGACAAGTATCGTGACAGTCGGGCGTGCCATCACCATCCGAGTCGGTGTCAGCAACGCCACAACCGCAGGCCCCGGGATTGATCTTATTCGGATCATTCGGACATGAATCGAGACAGTCGGTTGTCCCGTCACCGTCTGTGTCTACCTCAGTGAGGCAGTTTGAAAACTCCGAAGTGTTACCAGCCGGATCCGTAGCTGTTGCGGTAATGAAAGATTGGCCGGCGGGAGTCGTCCCCGTAAAGGTAAAGTTGGCCGTGCAGTTGACGTCAGTAGTGACCTGAATCGAACCCAGGTAGGTCTGTCCCTCGCCAAAGCCCAAAGAATCACAAGCCGCGTTTGCGAAAAATTCTATGGTGAACGTCGTTCCGGGAGCGCTGTTAAGTGTCCCTTGAACAGTGGCTGTGTTGCTTGTGTGGCATACCGAAGTAAGCTGCGGGGAATTCTGGAAATTGTTTGGACCCGAGTCAGGGTCGCATGAGTCATTGGCTGTCGGGCCCTGCGTCGGATCTGCTCCGTTCGCCAAATTACTAAGGTCGATGCCCAGCCCACTATTCGAGAAGATTGAGTTTTGGGAGATGCGGTTGCGAACAGAGTTCCCTCCCCCAGAGTCGCCAACGGCAAAAGCGTCATTGGCAATTGAGATACCAGCGCCTGTACTCCCTGTGTTGAAGGCGATTACATTTCCGGCTCCCGGATTCGTACCACCGATCAGGTTGTCTGATGCGCCACCAAATATAATCACTCCCGGAAGTTGATTGCCGATGGGCTGAGTTCCGCTCGCATCTGTGCCAATGAGATTACCCTGCACAGTGTTGCGAGCCGTCCCCAGGTGTGGACCACCATCCTCGACCGGAAAATCGTCGATATGAACACCGTGAGCTAGATTTCCCGAGACGATATTGCGCGCGCCGGGGGCTGTCCCACCGGCAAGGTTGTCCGTGGCTCCAGATTCGAATCGTATTCCATCATTAGCATTCGGAATGGCTGCGGTGCCTGATGCATCTGTCCCGCAGAAGTTTCCTTGAATGGTGTTGTTTGATGTTCCAGCACCGCGGCAAACGATGCCGCTTACCACGTTTCCAGAGACGACGTTCCCTGCTCCGGGTGCGGTGCCCCCAATCTGATTACCCGCTGCTCCCTGGGTCATTACGACGCCATTGCCACCGTTGGCGAGGGCGAGGTTGCCGCTAGCGTCGGTACCAATGTAGTTGCCTTGCACCAGGTTCAGCGTTGCGCCCGCAGTTATCAGGCGAATGCCATGCGCGTCGTTTCCGGAAATGACGTTACGAGCCGCCGCCGACGTTCCGCCGACAACATTGCTGCCGGAGTTAATGCTCACGCCGTGGCCACCATTCGGCACGGCAGCATTTCCGGTCACATTAGTTCCGACGAAGTTTCCCTGCACCTGATTTCCGGTCGCGGTGTTTCCAAAGATCGTGATGCCGTTCCCGCCGTTGCCGGAGATTAGATTGCGCGCCGTGCCGGACGTTCCTCCTATCAAATTGTTAGCCGAGCCCAGGCTGATACCGCCGTTAGCATTGCCTAGTGCCGCGCTGCCGCCCACGTCGGTGCCGATACGATTACCTTGAATGACGTTGTTGTCCGAACCAGTGCCGCCAATTCCTATACCTGTCCCCTGGTTACCGGAGATGAGATTGCCAGCGCCAACCACTGAGCCACCGATCAGGTTATTTGCCGAAGAGAACCCATTATTTGTGAACATATTGATGCCCAGGAATCCGTTGGGTATCGCAGCAGTGCCAGTCACATCAGTGCCGATGAAATTTCCCTGGATAGTCTGGCTACTACTTCCGTTTGAATGGATGCCCTCCTGCGAGTTGCCTGATATGAGGTTTCCCGCACCGGGCGCCGTCCCGCCGATTGTGTTTGACGTCACCCATACCAGCGTTACGCCCATCAGGTTTCCTACCGCGAACTGACCGCTCGCGTTCGTACCAATAAAGTTTCCCTCAATCACGTTGTTAAAAACGTTCGCGCCGGGGGAAAACAGCAGTACGCCAGATCGGCTATTCCCGGAGATGACGTTGCGTGTTTGCGGGGTCGTGCCGCCGATTACATTGTTGGTCGCCAGGTTAGTAATGGCGATTCCATCAAACGTATTTGGCACTGCTGCCGAGCCACTCGCATTCGTGCCGATGTAACAACCAGTGATGTGATTTCCGGACGCACCCGCACCCGAAATCACGATCCCCGTGTTGTTAAATCCATTTATCACCAGCGCGTTGATCGTGTTGGCGCCGGAAATGATCGTCAGGCCGGCGCTGAAGAACACAGACGGGTTTCCATTGAGGACTATCTCAGGACCAGCGGCATTGGTATTTCCCGTAAACAGCGTCTGCGTCGCGCCGTCAATAGTTGTGCCATTGTCCGTGAGTGTGGGAAGAGCGGATAGCGGCCGGATCGTAAAGACCGAGCCGTTAAATCCCGGGTCGGAAGTTGGAATGTTAAAGCTCACCGTATCCGGGCCGGGATTTAAGTTAGCACATAAGATCGCCTGGCGCAGCGAACCGGTGCCCGCGTTGCCGGAGTTCGTGACTATGGTGCAGGAGGCCGGCGTCGGTGAAGGTGTCGGCGTTGGTGTCGGTATGGGTGTTGGCGTTGGTGTTGGTGTCGAAGTTTGAGTGAAAGCTTCGTTTGTCGCCAAAGGGATGCCATTCCAGCCCCCTATGGCATAGAGCACGCCGTTCACCACGCTCGTACCCAACTCCTGCCGTGCTGTCGGCATCGGGGCTTCGGTTGTCCAGGTGTCGGTTGCTGGATCATAGGCCTCAACAGTAGCGACTGTGACGCCGAGAGAATTGCCTCCCACGGAATAGATGATGCCATTAATCACGCCCGCGGAAACCTCGTCACGACCCGTTGGCGCGGGAGCCTTCGTCGTCCACGTATCTGTCGCCGGGTCATAGGCCAAGATCGATCCTGGTCCGCTCGAGTCGCGGCTGCCCACAACGTAAATAATACCGTTCACAACGCCCACGGTGACAAAATCTCGCGGGGTTGGCATTGACGCTTTGGTCGTCCACGTATTAGTCCCCGGATCATAGGCTTCGACTGTTGCAGACTGAGCGAATGCCGCCGGAGCACCACCAATCGCATAAATAATGCCGTTGACAACACCGACACCCATAGTTAATCGCGCTGTGGGCATGGGAGCTTTCGTCGTCCACGTATTGGTCGCCGGGTCATAGGCTTCCACGGTCCCGTAGGTGGCGCCGCAGAAGTTGCCGCCCCCTATCGCATAAAGAGTGCCATTCACCACGCCGATGGCCGGATGATAGCGTGCCGTCGGCATCGGAGCTTTCGTGGTCCAGGTGTTGGCGACTGGGTCATAGGCTTCCACTGTTGCGAAAGCATCACAACTGCCGAGCGTGCCTCCTATCGCATAAACGATTCCGTTGACGTCGCCAGTGGCGAGCGCAAGTCGCGCAGTGGGCATCGGAGCCCTGGTGGCCCATGAGCCACTTTGGGCATGGCCTATGTTGCTGATGACCATCGCTATCAACAAAACAAAGATCACAGAGGCGACTTTGAGAGGGCTTTTCATAGAACTTTCCTTTTCCGTCCCATGACGGGCATTAAGGGTGATATAGAAAGGCGCAGACCTTACTAGGCTAAAGGGAAACCAACACATCTGACGAGTGAAAGCGCCGCATAGGTAAACGATGTAGTTTGGGCGCAGACCGCGCCAACCCAGAACAGAATTGCGATAAAAGCCAACACGAAAGAAGTGTGGCGCAGCTTTACCTTGTTGTGTCTCATAACAGTGAACTGCAATGGCAACATTGATGCCATCAGGCACATCAATGACGCAGGCGGGACTAAACTCTGATTTGAAAAGCAGTTACTGAATTAGCCGATAGATCGAGGACAATCTTCAGCGCGTCCTTGCGTAGTCAGCGCGACTACACTCAAGGTTTAGACACCGGACGAAAGCGAGCTTGTGCCCTAAGATTATTGAGCTTTCGAAAGATAACGACAGGAGTGGCGAAGATCGCCAGTGTAGTCATGGTGGCTACAGTTCAGGTCTGACGGGAGCGTTGGCGGGTGGGCTATGCACAAAAAGCTCGTGCAACCAGTCCGCGAAGCGGACGGCTGAATGACACGCCCAGGATATCAACTCCCTTCATTCGTCCGCTGCACGGACTTTCGTCGCCCATTTACGTTCTACCCAGCGATGAATCGCTGGGCTATTCTCAGTCGTCCGCTATCGCGGACTTAGACGAGACACGTTTTTGCAAAGCCGGGTGAGTTAGTCACGGAGAAGGAACCTCACCAACGGCTTTGCCCTTTCTCAACATCTTGTGGAGAGTGATGCGGTGCATGCCCAAGCGAGCGGCTGCTTCAGTCAAATTTCCGTCAGTAGCTTGAAGCGCACGTTCGGCCAGTTGG
>JBDTOI010000087.1:0-16778 GCA_039933315.1 Pyrinomonadaceae bacterium | reverse complement strand
TCGACTCTTCGTTGTAAGGAACAAACTCACTATCGTTCCAGTAGGTTTCAAAGGTAGCGCAAACTTTTCCCCAGAGATGCGGAGACTCGCGTTGACTGATTTTGACATTCCACTCCAGACCATCTGTGAGCGCCGCTTGCGAAAGATTACTGGAGCCGATGTAGGCAACTCCAAAACCAGTCTTTCGATGGATTATGTAAGCCTTCGCATGCAACCGGGTGCGGCGCGTGTCGTAAGAAACTTGTAGTTCAGTGTTCGGTAGTATGCGTAAAAACTCTACCGCCTTGAGGTCAGTTGCTCCCATGTAAGAGGTCGTGATAACTCTCAGCGGTTTGTTGGAAGTTAACTCCTTTAGCGATTCTTCGAGGATCCGAACTCCACCCCACTTAATGAAGGAACACAGAATGTCGACGCGATCGGCGCTGGCTATCTCTTTCCGCAGTTGCGACACAAGAGTCGGATCTTGGCGCGTACCAGTCATCAAGCAGCTGGTCGAAAGAGGAGTATCTGCCCGTTGAATCGGAGCACTGGAAAGCGCGAGGAGCAATTCAGCACGGAGAATAGTCGAATCGATCGAAATGAAACTCTCAGGTGTATTAGCTGCCAGCAGGAGCAAGATTTTGTTTGCGAGTTCTATTTGTTTTACGAGACGGTCTGCCTGTGGGAACGACAGAAAAGCTCTGCGAATCTCGTCGGCGAGGTATTGAGCGAAATAAGAATGACTGTCTCCAGCATCGAGGTCCCGACGTTCGGCATGCAGCTGCCTCGTTTCAGCGTCCGCTAAACGATCTTCGATGAACTTGTTGATTAGGCTTTCGTAAAGCCCGGGGAGAAGTTTGAGTGTCACTGATCTTACGCGCCAACAAGTTGAGCTAGAACTGGACCATGCTACCTGGGCAGGTCGGATGGGTCTACAACTTTTCCACCAACGATATCCAGTGAGGTAGCTGCTTTCATGTGGACTTCCTTTCTTTCGTTAGAGCCAGGTTATGTTTATTTCCTTTTCGACCTGCTTGAATTCTTGATCACCAGTAATTAACTGAGCTTTCTTCGCCTTCGCCAGGGCCGCAGCGAAGCAATCGGCAAATGACATTTTGTGCTTCGACTTGAAACCTGCCGCTTCATGCGCAAGGTCCCAGTCGACGTCGATGAAGCCGACTCCTAATTGCCTTAATTGCCGAATACTCGAGTCGGCCTCCGCTACAGACACTTCGCGCGCGAGGATGTACCACACCTCGCCGGCGTTGACCACGGTCATAAAGAGCGGGATATCCTCTTCATGCGCATCGGCCATGATATCTGCCACTTTTTCCGCTGATGGCTCACCTCCGAGATAGGACATGATTGCCCAGGAATCCAACACTATCGCGCGTGGCTTACGGGCCATCTATAGTTCCCTCTCTTTTCTCTTCTCGGCCATGAGAGTTTTCAGCAGACCTTTGCCCTTGAACTTGCCGCGCAGGCTGTGAACGTACTCGCGCGTGATTGGCTTGAGGGTGATCTCCTTTGCGTCCTCATTCAGTTCGATTTGAATGCGGGTTCCCTCTTTGATTCCGAGCTTCCTACGCATAGACGCAGGAATTACTATCTGACCTTTCGATGTCGCTGTGGTTTCCAATTCGGGTCTCCTTTATCCAACTTGAGATAAGAACGCTAACGCACGAAAGTAAGTAAGTCAAATCACGGGTGGACTACATTTGATATGGAGTTGGAAGAAAGGGCGCTAGTCGTAATATATCGGTATCTTCGGCTGCCCCGCGTGCGTCCTGGTGATGGCTTCGCCCCCACGTTAACCCGTTTCTCCGCGTTGGGGCTCCGCCCACGTCGATGGGAAGGTGTATTTCACTTCGGAGTTTGATTAGGGAGTGGGCGGTGGATGAAGCGCCCTGAATGGGTACGTTTTCACCGCATATAGCATGGTTTTTCGTCTTTAACTCGCGATTCCTGTCTAGCAATATCCTTACAAGATTGTGACTAAATGGTGGGGTCTGCGACTGCAACCGTTGCGGACATTGATCTAACTCTCGCATCTCTACTTCGTTCCCTCCTCCATCCTTCTATGACCGCGCTGCGGGTATGGTTCTTGCGACAATATTCCCTGAAAAACAACCAGCGGGCTGAAATTAGATACCGACAGCAGTCTCTCTCTCCGGAGGTTTGTAAAACGACGACGAGGGCACGATCCACGAAATCACGCGAACCTCACGAAATCACGCGAAGGAATTTAGTGTTTGTTTCGTGTGGGTTCGTGGATCGGGTGCTTGTCTTTCTTTTCAGCAATCTCGATTAACGTGAGCAAACCGGAGAAATCGACCTAACCATTCGCTTGGATTACATAAGGAGAGTTTTTATGAACAGGATCAAAGTATGGCCGCATGTGGTGATTATGGGAGTGGCGGTGGCGCTAATTGCCGGGTTGGGCGTGGCGTTCTATCTGAAACATGAACAGACGGTGCAGGCTGAGGCGCTGCCAAATGCCGCGCGCATTCAACGCGTGGATGGCGAGGTCGCGTTCAGCGATAGCCTGGCGAACAACAATGCCAATCCGGAGTGGATCGCTGCGACTCCGAACCAACCGTTCTCGATTGGGGATAGGATCTACACGCGAGATAACTCGCGCACCTCGCTGGCGTTTAGCGGGCGCAATTTCGCGCGGCTCGACCCCAACACATCGCTGGACGTGGTGTCGCTGGGCGATCGACGCACACAGCTGGCCATGCGCGATGGCTCGGCAATGTTCGATGTCGGGTACCTGGAACCTAATGAAGTGTTTGAAGTCGCCACGCCCTACGGCGCGGTAGATTTCGATCAGCCAGGGCTTTACAACGTTGGTTTTGATAACAATGGTGGCGTGCTGGTCTCAGTGCTGAGCGGCCTGGCGCGGGTGGTAGGTTTGGGAGGCTCGGGCCAGATTAATAAAGGCGAGATGCTTACGCTGCTGGGCCAGACGGCCACACAACTGGCGTTGTCGCGTTTGAATGGCAACGATGCTGGATCTCTGGTGGATAACTATTACCGCTCCCAGTATCCGGATTCTTATGACGGCCGGTACAGCAATTACGACGCCTATCTTAACGATCCTAACTATTACGATCCCTATCGCCGCAACGCGAGTTACCAGTACGCGAGTTCAACGATTCCCGGCCTCAACGACCTGGATAATTACGGCGACTGGCAGAACGTCGCGGGCTATGGCAATGCATGGCGGCCGCGGGTTGATTCCGGCTGGGTCCCTTACCAGCAGGGTTCATGGTCCAATGACTATCCATACGGGCCAACCTGGGTTTCCAATGAACCCTGGGGTTATGCGCCGTATCACTATGGCCGTTGGGCCAACGTGAATAACCAGTGGTACTGGGTTCCCGATGCCGTGAACACGACGCCGACGTATGCGCCGGCTCTCGTGGCTTTTGTTCCATTGAACGATGCGAACCAGATCGGTTGGGTGCCGCTGGGACCGGGCGACAGTTACGCGCCGCGCTTTTATGACGACAACTGGCAGCCGCAGTACCTGACGCGGGCGGACATAGTGCCGGCAAAACTTGTCAATTTTGCTATTCCCGGGGCAGTCACGGTGGTGCCGGTGGATGCCTTTGGCCGGGTTATCGATCCGCGCAATGTCAGACGGATTGATCCGCAGGTGTTGGCATCATTAAGGCCGACGCTGGATCCTTTGACGCTGACGCCTTTGAGAAACGCGGTGATCCATTCGGCCTGGGGACGCGGCAAGATTGATCTGCCGCCCGGCATTGCGAAGAAACTCCGCGACACGCAGGTATTTGTCGGCGCCGATCCGAGGCAGTCGCGGTTCAGGAAGGACCTGGCAAAGTCGATGCGGGTGGAACGTGTTTCCGATAAAGACAGGAATCAAAAGCTCAAGATCAAAGATGAGCGTCACGAAGCACGGGAGGTAGAACACGAACGCAAACAGGAAGTTGATCGGATCACTGCCGAAGCTGCCAAAGGCAACAAGGAAGCTCAGCGGCAGGTGCGGCAGGTTGAGCACCAGCAAGCAAAAGAGGCCCGGCATCAGGAGAAGGACCAGCGCCAGGCTACACCGCCGGCGCAGGGAGAGCGTGTAGGCAAGCCGGCGAAGCATGAGCCGCGCGGTGATGTTGGTCGACCGCAGGGTGGTGATAAGCAGAAATCGCCCGGTCACGGAGGCGGCCAGGATCATGGCGGTGGTGGAAAAGGGAAACGTAAGGGGAAGGGGTAACCTCAGGTTTTTGAGAACGACGGTGAGAGGGGAATGAGATTTTCCATATATCATTTTCCGTAATTTTCCATTTGTCATTTGTCATTGAACCGCAAAGCGGTTCTGACCTCCAGCCCAGGGTTGCCGCCGCGGCTACCCTGGGAAAGAAATCACCAAAATAAATAGCAACCCCAACGGGGTTGTGTCGCGTTTTCGTAGGAGAGACTGTCCGGCTGACGTCGGGGATCTCAGAGAAAACCGACACAACCCCGTTGGGGTTGCGGCGCTCTCATAATCGAATCCCAGGGTAGCCGCGAAGCGCGTCAACCCTGGGCTGGAGGGCACAACCGCTTCGCGGTAGACACGCCGCTTCGCGGTAGACGCGCGATTCCGGCATTAGACCTAATCACAAATCAATCCATCACTTTGATTCTTACCTCGGCTCCATTCGTGCGGATCTCGGGGACGTACATGGCGTGACCCAGCACCGGCAGCGCGTGGAAGCTGCCGGGGGTTTCGGCTCGCATTTCGTAACTCAATTGCCAGATGCCCTCGGGCAGATGGTCGATGAAGAGTGCGACTTTTCGATCACGTAGCTCCTGATAGACCCAGCGCGTGCGGCCGGTGAAGTCGGCTGGTGATTTGAAGTTCATCATCGACAACCTGCCGGCACCCGCGGCACTGACGGGACTGAATGCGCCAGACTTGAGTTCTTTTACGTATAGACTCTCGCCGCTGCGGATTTCGACGGCTTCGAGGCCGGCCGGCTTCAGATCTTCGAACAGCAAATACTCATAATTGTTTTTTCCTTCGATGGTGATCACTGTTTCCACTCGATCGCCGCTCTTCACTGTGTCGCCGTCGTTTAGCGCCACGCGTTCCGAGACGATGCCCTTCAGCAGCGTCTGATGGTTTACCAGTTTGAAATACTGGCGGCGCACGAAGATCTCGTTGCCCGCGGGCGTTACCGGTTCCTCGAGACTGAAAAACTTAGCCTGCGCCGAGAAATAGAGCGGGCCATTGCCGCTGGTGCGACGAATGCTGATCTCGTTCGTGCCATCACGAATTACTTCGCGCGGAATATCAAACTCGCTGGGCGCACCGAGCGCGTCTTCCGCCGTGATCTGCCTGGTCGCAATCGAAGTCCCGTTCACGATCAACTCGTAACCGAGTTGTGGTTGTAGCTCCTTACTCGTGCGCAGGTAGTCGTTGAGCGTCAGCACCACGATGGCGGTGTCGCGCGTGTTGCTCCACTGCGCGCCGCGTCGGTTCTTAATCAACCAGTTGGTCACGGGCTCGATCAGACGGTTTTGCGGATCGATGGCCAGTAGTGCGCGCAGGGCAAACGAAGTTGCTTCAACGCCGCCGTCTGACCAGCGCCAGTAAATGCCGTCCTCGCCCCAGTGGGCGGTGCCGATCACGGAGGGGTCGGATGATTGCGCACCGATTTGCACGATTGACGTGTCGGGTTTGGTGTCGATCTTTACACCGTTTTCCAGGTTCTGGATCAGGGTCCTGGCTTGATCGTTGTAGCCGAAGTTATGCGCGGCCAGGGCCAGCAGGGCACGCGTGTAGGCGTTGAGTTTGTCGCGATTGGTCCAGAGGTTGGTGAAGGCTTTGGACTGGAACTCAGTGGCTGCAGGAGAGGCGGGCCCGCCCGCTACCGCAGGCGGTTCTGACAAGCCCCGCCTACCGTGATAGACCGCGAGGGCGTGCAGCATCCAGGCCTGGATGTCGAAGGTGGTTTCTTCTTCGACCAGTTCCTTGTCGAGATACTCGGCGGCGCGGGCCATGACGTCCGGCTTCACTTTAATGCCGGCCTGATGCGCCAGGGACATACCCCACAGAACATAAGCGGTCATGAAGTGGTCGCTGTCGCCGTCTTTCCACCAGCCCCAGCCCCCGTCAGAGTGTTGGAAGTTGTAGAGCCGTTCCAGACTTTGTCTGGTGATCTTGTCGAGCTCCTTCAGATCGCGGGAGCCTTTGGGATGGGTGGCCGCTGCCGTCGCTGGTTCGATGCCACCGAAGATCTTGTGCATCGCGGTCTCTGGTTTCAGTCCCAGATCGCGCAGCGTCTTGGCGGTAATCGCGGCCGGCAGAAAGCGGCTCATCGTTTGTTCGGTACAGCCGTACGGATAGTCGATGAGGTAAGGCAGCGCGTCGAGCATAGTGGTGGCCATGCTGGGCGCAACCTGCACCGTCAGCGTGGTTGTTTCCGGTCGCCGGGCTTTTGGTATGTCGAGCCTGATGGCAACGCTGTCGGAGCGCATTTTGCCGGAGCGCGAAATAAACTTCTCGATCCCGTGTTCGTAAACGGTGAACGTCTTTTCCATCGCGTCGGCGTATTTGTCGCCGCGGGCTTCGACTTTCAGTTTCACTTCGCGGGCTTCGGTGACGGTGACGGGCCAGTCAACCCGGGCTTCAGAGTTGGCGGCGACGTCGATTGTTGACGGATTGGACAACCCTCCCTTCTGCCTGGATATGTCGAGGCCTTCGGCGGTCAATGACGAGGCGACGCGCATTGGCAGGTCTGTGTTGTTGTTAATGACAGCTGAGACGGTGACCTGATCGCCAACCACGAAAAAGCGTGGCGCCTGTAACCGCACAATGAGTGGCTGCTTGGTGCGCGTTGAAGTATTGCCAATGCCGAACTGATTTCCCGCAGTGGCCACGCGCGCTGTAGCGTCCCAGGTCGTCAGCGAATCCGGATACTTGACCTTAATTGTAGCGGCGCCATTGTTGTCGGTCATCACGTCCGGCAACCAGAGAATCGTTGAACGAAAATCACTGCGCACAACCTGCACGGCCGGCTCCTGGCCGGGAGGCGGCGCCGCGACGCCAGGACTTAATGCAGCCAGACTATCGATCCGGCGTCCGTCCATAGCGAAGTCGCTCACCGTTTCGTTCGAGACGGAGCGAGCCGATTTGGCGCGACTGAGATCGGCCAGGGCGCCTGCGACTGCCGGGCGGTTTTCGAAATGCTCGCCGCCCCGCGTGTTCCCGCCCTCCTTATCATCTTCATCTTTGTTTCCCACTTGTCTCCGATCGACCAACTGTCCCTTCGTAACTTCCACGAGTTGCAGGTACGGTTTCTGTTGAAACGTGCTTTGCGTCTCCACTGAATGCCCGCGTTTGCTGCCGTAATAAAACTGGCGCGGATCAATGGCATAGTCCTGCTGGATATATTTGACTGACTGGTCGATCAACCCCAGCGCGATTTCCGCGGCCACAGGTCTGCCGTTGGCGTCCCTCGCGGTAACTGAAAGCGTGCCGTCTTCACGAGGCTGGTACTGTTCGCGATCTGCCTTCACATCCACCGTTAGAAACTGCTGGATAGGCGGCACCACGATCTGCCTGGTGTCGGTGAAGAACTCCGCATCGCTCACCATGAACGCGGTGAGGTAAATGTTAGGAACGTGCTTCTCTTCGATTGGCAACTCGATCAGTTTGGCTGTTCCCGTGACGTGAATGAGTTTGTAGCTATATAGATCTTCAGCCTCAACGCCGAAGAGCACATAGCGATCGCTGGCATTTACCGCCAGCATCACCGGCGCGGTTTGGCCGGCGCGGAAGGTGTCTTTATCAACAATGATCTCGACGCCCTGGTGCCGGTAGCCAAGATCGGTGGACGCGTTGGTAGCAACGAAAACGTATGTCTCGGCTTTGATGGGCGGCAGGAAGCGATCGCGTTTGGGCGACCCCGGTAGAATCTGACTGCTTTCCCACGAGACGCGATAGTAGCCTTCACGCGCGGGAGTGAATTGCAATTGCGCCTCTCCTGCGGCGTCAGTCTTTAAGGCCGTCGTGAGTATGTCGTCGTGCTGGTAACCGCGAAACTTCAGCCGCCATGGTTTCTGTCCTCGAATAACCGGGGGGGGAAACCCGCCGCGCGATTTCTCCTGCAGCAGGCGTAGCTCCGGGCCTTTAACTTCGCGGCCAGAAGGATCCAGCCACACTTCCCACCAGTAATCGCGCGTGACTTTAACCGTGCCTTCCGTGACTACGGGCTGCTCGTTGGCGTCCAGTGCCTTGAAATCGACGGTGACCTTGTCTTGCGGGCGATAGATGTTCTCCTGCGCGCGGGGATATACGTAGTAACGCTGGCGCGTAACGCGCACGTTGTCGCTGGAAACGATCTCGCGGCGTGATGAATCAGTGACGCGCGCCTCGATGCGATACTCAAAATCCTGATTGTAATTCTCGCGCGGTGTATCGAAGGTCAGGCGCGCCTTGCCGGTGGCATCTGTCTTGATCGTTTCGCGTTTTACGACTGAGCCCTGCCCGCCGTAATAGTTACGGCCTCGCCCTTCGTCAAAGTCGGCGTAGTACCAGGAGTAATCGCGCCGTGGATACCAGTATTGATAGAAGGGCTTTTGATAAACGACGACTTCAACTGCGGCATTGCTGACCGGCCCGCCAAAGTAATAGTCGGCCTGAATATCAACTTCGACTTTTTCGCCCAGGCGAAAGGCCTTTTTCCGGCCATTCTCTTCCGGTGTCTTCACCGCAACTTTGAACTCAGGCAGTTTGTATTCTTCGAGGCGAAACAGTTTCGCGTTGCCGATGCCGTTTTGCCGGCCCTGGTCCCAAAACTGAATGTTGTATTCGCCGAGTGGTAATTGTTCACCGAGCTCCAGCGTGCCCCAGGCGCTGCCGAAGGCGTTGAGGGTCGATTTGCCTTCGCTCACTTTGGTGCCGCGCGGATCGTTAATCTGATACTCAACAACCTGGTTCGCCGGCGTGGAATAGACTCCGTCACCGCTGCCGAAACGCCGGGCGGTGAATTTCCACTGCACAGTTTCCTTTGGCCGATACGCAGGGCGATCGGTGTAGGCATAGATTCGCCACCCCTCGCCACTGCGCGAGTTGTCATTAGCTGTTCCGGCAGCAAATGCCTCGCGATCTTTGGCCGGACCGGAGTTGCTGGCGGCTGCGGCATAGAGATTCCGGCTGTTGTCGATGTCCTTGAGATCAAACGGAGCCAAACCTTCGCTGTTGGTGGTTTTGAATTGCCGGCGAGACCGCCACCGGTCGTTAACGTAATAGGTTTCCCACAGCACGACATTGGCATTCGCGATCGGAGCGCCGGTGATGACATCGCAGAAATAGACCAGGGCCTGTGTCGCCGACGACTTCAGTACCAGGGCGGCATCTGTGATTAAGACCAGGTCGCGGGCAGAAACGGATCCGCCCTTCGCGACCAGTAAGTAAGAGCCGAGCGGTAAATTACTTTCGATGCGTATTTCGCCGTTATAGGGTTTGTGATCGCCGTGGCTGTCGAGCGTTTTCGACCAGGCCTTTACCGGCAAGCGACCTGCCAGAGACAATCGTTGCACCCAGCTCTCGGCGGATCCCTCGCCTTCATCCTCGTCCAGATTTTTGGTGAAGCGAACGTCGCGGGTCAGGTCGATGCGGTAGAGCGCGAACTCAACGCGCGCCACGTTACGGGCACTCAAGGAAAACTGCAGTTCCGAAGCGGGCAGGAAGACATTTGCCACACTGACACTGATATGGGGTTCGATAATCTGCTTAATCTGTTCCTGGGCTTGATCGTAATAGCGGGTTTCGCCCTTGGTGAATTCTTTGGTGAGGCGGCGAAATAATTCCAGCGCCTTGACGTAGTCTGCTTCCTGTTGCCACTGGCCGTTGTCCAACTGAATGATCGAACCGTTGCTGTTCATCCATTGGGCATAATGAAATAGCGCGTCGTCATACCAGTCGGTTTGCTTGCCGGCTCTCAGGGCTGACTCAAACTCTTCGGGTACGCGTTGTCGCGTTTCCCAATCGCCACCGGTGTAGCGCATGGTCATCGCGATCAGAAAATGGAGGCGGGCTTTGTCATTTTCGCTGGTGCTGATCTTAAGCGCGTTCTCCAGAACGTCGAGCGGAATGTAGTTGCCGTAGTAGGTGTAGTAGTAATGCTCGTTGGGGCGTGGTGGATCGGAGGCTTTGAAAACAATTCTGAGGTAGCGTGCGCGCGCGAGTTGGATATCCCGCTGGCCCGCCCACCAATCAAGCGCCGGATAGTAGTGGGGCCAGGCTCCGCCCCAGTTCACCTGATTGCGCCGGGTCCAGAAGAAGTCACCCAGCGACTCGTGGGCTTCGGCCCAGACGAGATCGCGTTCGTCGTCTTTATCGTTGGTGCGGATTAATTCTTCGAGCTGTTTCTGCGCCTGCTCAAATTTGGTGTTGTCGGCAGTTTCGGTTGCTGCCTGAGCGCGCCATGAAGTGTCGGCGAGACGAAACTCGACCCAGCGAACCTCGGCGGGGGCGAGGCCTGTCTGCACCACTTTGCTATAGACCTCATGGGCGCGGGCGTACGAGCCGGCGGCATAATACTGTTCGGCGTCGGACTTGAGTTTGGCGTAATCAGCCTGCTGCGCGGAGTTAGGGAGCAGGCTAAGGAATCCGAATAGCGCGATTGAGATTATTGTTTTCATATCGGGTATGGGCGGCGAACGGGATAGTTTTCAAGGGCTGCCATGATTGGCCGAACCCGGGGTGACGTGCGGTTTAGACCTGCCAGTCACGAATGGAGTTGCCCGTCGCCGTTGGATGAACGGGAGAATTGGAGAGGACTTGCGGGTTAAGTAGAGGTTTCACGCGAAGGCACTAAGAAAGGAAAGACGGAAGCGTCGCGGTAAGTGGGCGCTCACTTATTCAGAGTTGACCAATCTTACCAGTCTTCCCGCGCGATGTATTCGAGCACCGACTTGATTGAGGCGACTGCGTAGCCGCCGTCGCTCTTGATAAATGGAAGGTGACGGTAGCGGCCCAGCGACATCTTGTGCAGGGCCGCAGCGATGGAATCTGATTCCCGCAATGTCTCGGGATTCGGGCTCATCAACTCTTTTACCGCGGTATCTCCCGCCACGCCTCCTGCGCCTGTCATTTTGCAGAGCACATCGTGCTCGGTGAAGATTCCTTTGAGCTGATCGCCCTCGATCACCAGGGCACAACCAGTGGGCGCCGTTTTCATGCGCCGCACCACTTCCCTCACCGGGGTGTCCGGACTAACAAACAAAGTCTCGTCCAGTTGCAGCCGGCGCAAGTCGTCTTCCATCACCGACCGCGCCAGCCCTGAGGCGTTATCGGCGCGCGGGACATCCAGATCACGAAACGGCGCCAGACAATTCTCGCAGCGATCCATGCCTTCAAGATTGTCATGACCGCAAGAGGGACAGATCATTCGTCGCTTCGCTCCTCAAATTACGGATTTCGGAATTCAGATGGTGGTTTCTACCTTAATCATTGCGCCGGCCTGAAGGCATTTGTCGCCTATTTCTCTGCCCCGGCTGACGCCTTGTAGGGGCGGCACTCCGTGGCCGCCCCCCTCCCTCGTGGGCTCGCCCAATCCCAGGAAACTTTGTCGCCAGCGCAACGAGGGGTGGCCACGGAGTGCCACCCCTACGAATTTCTAGCGGTCACTGAGAATTCTTAATCAATACCGCGTCGCCTATTTCTCGGCCCCGGGTAAAGGCGAAGAGTTTCCCGTCGCGTGACCAACCGTAGGTGTAGATTTTTTCTTCGGGCAAGCCGGCGAGCCGCGTGGGTTTGCCGCCGCTCAAGTCCTGCCGCCAGATGCCGTTTGCCACATCGCGATAACAGACGGCTTTGTCGTCGGGCGTGAAGCGGATGCCGTTGTTAAATTGTGAGGTGCGCGGAACGTCGAAGAACTTGACGGGTTTTCCGCCTTCCAGCGAAACAAGCGCCAGCTGTACCGGCGACCTGGTATCCGCTTTGTAATCAAAGGCAACCAGTCTTCCGTCGTGCGAAACATTTGCGTCAAGCGAGCCCTTATCGGTTATTTGGATAGGTTCGCCGCCCTGTATGGGAATGCGCCAGAGGGATCTCTTGCCGTCGCGGGTTGAGTGATAAACAATCCATTTACTATCGGGCGTGGGATATGCGTCACTGTTTCCCCCGCCGGTCGTCAACTGCCTGATTTTTGCATCGGCGAAAGGGATGGCGGCGGAACGCGCTTGATTGTTTTGCTTTGGGAAGTAACGCCAAAAAAGACCGCCGCCCGCGATGCCCAGTGCCGGAATGAAGATCACCGCGAGCAGCAAAGGCCGGCGTCGCCCGCTAATAGTCTTCAGTTGATCTGTGAAGGTTCCCGGTTCCAGGGCCCGGCGTCTCGTTGTGTTTCCGTTTCTCTGCGTTAAGGCCTCGGCGGCATACCCACCGGAAAACCCGGCCGTATCTGACAGGAACGCATTGACTGGCGCATCGCGTTCTGGCAGAGCAGCGACCGACAGCGGAACAACGTTTTCAGCATCGCTCATTTCCTCTTTTTCGATAGTGATACGCGAGAGGGTTTGCGTCTCAATGACGAACTCATCATCGCCTGCAACCCCTACCTTCCCGGTAAAGCGATAGCCGTAACCGGGAACGGTTTCGATTAAACGCTGATTCTTTGTCTTTTCGCCCAGGGCCTTGCGAATCTGTGAAATGTAAACCGTCAGATTCGATTCTTCGACGATCTGGCCGGGCCAGACACTTGTGAAAAGCTCGTCCTTCTCCACCAGCCTGCCGTTGTTTTCCACCAATGCGACCAGCAGATCGAAAGCCTTGGCGGGCAAAGACACGGGTCTATCATCCCGCCGCAATTGCCTGTTGCCTGCGTCGAGCTGGAAGTTGTCAAAACTGTAAATCTGCTGGTTTTGCTCCTTCATCTTCACCTTCGGAACAAATTAGGAATTATTCGGAAAAATTCCCCGAAACTTAAGGACTTTTCACAGTGCCGCGAGAGAGAGTGTGGCTGGTTCGCCAAAAGGTTAATTCAGCGCGTGCTGGTTTTCGCCGTGATTACTGAGAAAGGATCATAGCGAAGAATCGCCCGCACACGAAGATTGGGCGGAAAAACAGTAGACGCCCATCAACACCATAGCTCCGGAAGAATCGCATAGGGAGACTGAAACAAAATTTCGATCAAACAAAAAGGGCACAACCATGAACATCAGAATGAACACCAGAAAGAGATTAATCGCCGGCCTCGCGTTCGGGGTCATCGCCCTCGCCGCCATCTTGACCATCCCGGTCGCCCGCGCCCAGCGCGGCGATACCGGCGGCGGGACCCCGCACCGTGCCGTCAATGTCATGCCGCCCGTCGCCATCAGCTTCGGGCAGACGCTCCGCGTCAGCTTCCTTAACGTGGGCAGCAATCCGCTGGAGATCGTCCCCTGCATATTCGACGGCGACGGCGCGCACCTCAAGACAGGTGACCGCGTCACGATCGCGCCCGGCCAGATGCGCTTTTTGGACCTGAGCCGCAGCGAGATTGGCGGACGCACCGAGAGCAGCGTCGAAGTACGCGCCGGGGTGCATGCGGGCAGGACTGACTTGACACACCTGATGGTGGCCGGCGAGGTGATCGAAGACGCGACTGGTAAGAGCAGTCTCTACGTGCTGGGAACAACTGAACCGCCCGATCCAGTTCGTGACGGTCGGGTGACCAGCACTCTGGGCCCGGTCGGCATCACCTTTGGGCAGACGTTCCGCGTCACCTTCCTTAACGTGGGCAACCGTCCCGTTGAGATACAGCCCTGCATATTCGACGGCGACGGCGCGCACCTCAAGGAGGGCGCGACAATGACGCTCGCGCCCGGCCAGATGCGCTCGTTCGAGATTAGCTGGAGCGAAGCGGTTGGCGGGCGCAGCGAGGCGCGGGTGCAGATGCGTGGCGCAGCGCACGTGGACAGGAGGAACGCGAATCATTTGGTAATGGCCGGCGAAGTGGTCGAAGACGCTACTGGTAAGAGCGGCCTCTATGTGGCGCCGGGGACGACGAAAGGCTTTGACCCGCAACCCGACCCGCCATCGTCGCCCAATTGAGCACCGGCGAAGTCTCTGCCTCGTGGCTCTGCCGCTTGATACAAGGATGACGCTCTAAACACGCATGGAGAAAAAATGATTCATCGCAGGGAAAAAACAGTCATTACGGTAGAACAATTTCAACGCACGACCATGCGCCTGGGACGGAAAGCACAGATCGCCTGGTGCGAGCGTTGCGCGGAAGAAACCATGATGCTGGCGCCGGAAGAAGCCGCCATGCATTTGCAAACTACCGCCCGCGAGATTTTTCGGCTGGCGGAAGCGGGCGAGATTCATTTCTGGGAAACCGAGGCGGGCGCGTTACTGGTCTGCCGCAATTCATGCCAGCACCGCGCGCGCGGGCTTGCTGTGCAGGAGAAGTTGTTATGAAAGTCAGAATATTAATCGCTTTAGTTCTATTGCTCGCGAGCGCCAGTTTCGCATTGGCCCAGGAGAATCGCGCGCCGGTTGATAACCCGCCGCCAGCAGTTGCCGCCGCTCCACTGGTCACCGCCACAGCTTCAGCCAAACGGGTGAGGTTTGTCGCCCCGGGCACGGTGGTGCAACTGCGTTTGGAGGTCTTCAACGAAGCCGGGCAGAAACTTTTCGACACCGAGCTGCATGGCGGCAACGTGCTGGATTGGCACTTGCTCGACGGCGCCGGCCAGCAGCTCCCGCCCGGTTCCTACGCTTCACTTCTGACCATCAAGAGTTTGTCCGGACGCTTGAGCCAGCGGATGGGAATAGTGACCGTCAGCGGTGAGAAAGCGACGGTCGAAGCTGCGGCAGAGGGAAAACTCTCGCTGGCCCAGCAGCAAACCATCGGTTCGGTGGAAGCCAATACCGCCTTTACCGTGCTGCAGCAGAGCGAAGCCGAAGCAGTGACTGCCGTGACCCACGACGGCGCAGACGGCCAGGTGTCACGCACGCGCGGGGCGCTTTCATTCCGCCGGGGCGACTTCTTCGCCGGCAAAGACCAAGAGCAGATGCGTTTGACGGAAGAAGGCAATCTCGGCGTGGGCACCAGCGACCCACAAGCGAAGCTGGATGTGGCAGGAGTGATTCGCACCCGGGACGGTATTGAGTTTGGCAGTGGCCCGCAGGCCACCAGGCTGTCGACCACAGCTAATGGCAGCCTGCAACAGACCCTGGCCGATGGCTCAATCATTCCTACGGTAGCGGGCAGCGGCACGCAAGACAGGCTGGCCAAGTGGACGGACAACTCAGGCACGCTGGGCGATTCGCTGCTGAGAGAGACGGGAGGCGGAGTTGAGTTGCGTCCGTTGGTGGCGGGCATAGGAGTCAATCCCACCTTGACGAACCTGAGCACTGTGGCCGGGTTTGCCCAATTCAGGTTCTATCCGGTAGCCGGGCCCAACACCAACATGTCGTTTTCGGTGGTGCCACGGGGGACAGGTACAGCCGGCAACCGGGCCCAATTCTCCGTCTTCAATACGGATGTTAATGCCGACGCGACCAACTATGAGTTTGCGGCCCTGCGGGCGCGGGGCACGGATTTCGTCTTTGGGTCGGGCAAATCGGGGGCAGGAGTGAACCGGCCGTTCATGTTTGCGTCCGGCTATCTCAGCGATAACACCACCAACAATGGGCAGTTCTATTTAGCCAGCGACGGCAATGTCGGTGTCGGCACGACGAACCCGGCGGCGAAGCTGGACGTGGCGGGCAAGATCAACGCCGCGACGGAGTACCTAATCGGCGGTAGTCGCGTGCTGAGCGTCAACGGCACCGCCAATACATTCGCCGGCATCAACGCCGGAACCAACAGCACCGGCAACAGCAACTCGTTCTTCGGGACCAACGCGGGCGGAGCATTAACTAATTCGGGCAGTTCAAACTCGTTCTTCGGCAGCGGTGCCGGCGCGTCAAACACCAACGGCAACGGCAACGCATTCTTTGGCACCAATGCGGGCGTTTCGAATACGGCCGGACTGGCAAATTCATTTTTCGGACTCAGCACCGGTCAATCCAATACCACCGGCACAGGTAACTCTTTTTTCGGCACCCAGGCGGGCATTTCGAACACGACGGCCAGCGACAACTCTTTCTTCGGGCGCGGCGCCGGTGCGGCGAACACAACGGCCCCCCGCAACTCGTTCTTCGGCAGAAATGCCGGAGCCGCGCAAACGTCGGGCGGCGACAACTCGTTCTTCGGCGCGAATGCCGGTGAGTCTACCGCGCAGGGAAACGCCAACTCGTTCTTCGGCAGCAGTGCGGGTCAGTCGAACCTGACCTTTGGTAACTCGTTCTTCGGATATGGGGCAGGCGCAAACAACACGACCGCCTTCCAAAATGCGTTTTTCGGCTACGCGGCCGGTCAAGCCAATGTGTCTGGTGGTTCAAACTCATTCTTTGGCGCCAATGCGGGCCTTGGGAACACAATAGGCAATTCAAACTCGTTCTTCGGCTCGGCTGCGGGCGGCTATAACACGACGGGCAACGCCAACTCTTTCTTCGGTGTGGAAGCGGGCCTTGCGAACACAACCGCAGACTTTAATTCCTTTTTCGGGCGCAGCGCGGGTAAAGCGAATACGGCAGCCAACAATTCATTCTTCGGGGCACGTGCGGGTGAGCTCAACACGACGGGCGGCAATAACTCGTTCGTCGGCTCGAACGCCGGATCTGCAAACACGACGGGCGGCAACGACTCGTTCGTCGGCTCGAACGCCGGATCTGCAAACACGACGGGCGGCAACAACTCGTTCGTCGGCTCGAACGCCGGATCTGCAAACACGACGGGCGGCAACAACTC
>JBDTOI010000086.1:0-16840 GCA_039933315.1 Pyrinomonadaceae bacterium | reverse complement strand
TTCATCCACCGGTTGGGAGGGTATGCAGGTAAAGAAAGTGTCACTTCCCAGCGCATACTCGGCGCGTAACTTTTGGAATGCCCCCATGACATGCTCGGAAGTGAGTTTCTCGCCGGTAAAAGAGTATTCAAGATCACGCCGCCGCATGAATCGCAGATCCGGAAGTCCGAAAACGAAGCCATCGCAAAGGAACAGGTCGCCGGTTTGATAGCGACGCAAACCAAATGGATCACCCACCACCAGCGAATAGGTCTTACCCAATTCGAGCTGCTCCGCCGTCCGTAAATTCTCGGGGCGATCGGGCCGGCCCTCCTCAATGAACTCATACAGCACGCGCCGCGCCAACGGCAGGAACGATGCCGTGTCTCCCGCGAAATGGCCGACCGTCTCAAGTGTTTCCGTGGACATTGAGTACATGGGAATCAGCCGGTACCGTTCGCCCGGCAGATGTTTCGCCACGCGATCGAGGAATGGTTTTACATAACCACCAGTCCAGCAGATATACGCGGCGACCGCGGGCGCGCAAACCTGTAGAGGAAGCGCGAACTCGCAGCATGCAATCTGCCGGATCCTTTGATCGCTGCCGCACGAGTCGAGGCGCTTCGCTATCGTGTGAACCTCAGAAGGGAATTCGTGAGGCGCAGCATGCCAGTGTTCAATTAGTCGGGAACTGCGAAGCCAGTCCGTTGCAAGCTCATCAAGGAAGGTCGAAAGCGTCGAGGGATTGGTGCTGTACAGCACGCCCGGATTCGCGATTGCGAGAATCCAAAGCCGCACCGCCGCAGTTCCATATTCACTTGCCAGGGACTGCATTGCCGGATGATTGTGCACTCGATAAGGCGCCTGCAGCGTTGATAAGTAAGGAGGCAGGCCACGCTCCTCGAGCAGCATCGAAGTAAGCGAGTTGTCACTGGTAAGGGAACTGAAGACGTAAAGACTTGTGCGCTTCAGACGCAATGACCAGCAGCAGCGAGCAAAGAAATCGATGTAGGCGAGTCTCAGCATGCGCAGGCGACTCTTTGTGTACAGGATGCGCTTGCTGGCCGCGGACGAGCCTGAGGTGAAGGCGAACCTCGCTGGCTCTTCCGTGCCCATCGTTGCTTGCTTTATGAGTTGTTCGAGTTCTGGTCCGAAGGTCAGGATAGGTGTGTCGGCGAATATCCGGTACCGACGCCGCAGCCGCTTCTGATTCCAGCGGAAGCAGATGAACTGGACTCTTTGGCGGATGGCGAACAACAAGCCGAGCGCTCTGACGCTGAACCCAATCAGATCGCGCAGGCAGTCATTGATCACGCCTCTCATACAAATTTAGCCGCAGATGAGCGCGGATTTGCGCAGATAGGAAATGGGAGTTTGGCCGGACGCTGTTTAGATCCTTTTTCTATTTTCGATCTATCCGCGTTCAATCCGCGTTCATCCGCGGCCAATTCTTGTTGCGCCAGGCCGATCTGCTGCTGGTACATCTCAACGAAACTCTGGATGTCGGCAAGAGCCAACTGCGTTGGATCATAAGTGAATGTGAGCCAGGTCTCGCCGTGGTGGGTCGCTCCGTTAATCGCCACGCAATGGCGCCGATCCAACTGGCCAATGCTTTCGATCTTCTCCAGATGTTTGTAAAGCTCGGAGTCTTCTCCCATCCACCTTTCCGCATGCGAAAACACGCCGGTCGCCATATCGACGCCCGGGCGGTTGAGATAGCCTCGCAGAAGTTTCCCCGTGAGCCAGAACGGCAAAGACTTGAAGGGCAGTTGGCCGGGCACGGCCCATTCACCGTGCTGAGTTGTCCATGAAAGCTGTTGGCGAATGCCGCGGCACTTATCCGCAATTGAGGCCCCCTCGCCCGCACGGTGGTAGAGCCTGATCCGTCCAGTGCCGTTGCCGAAGCCTATCGTTGACTGTCGCCGAATGTTCACCGGCAACCAAAGCCCCAGCTTCAGTTTGCGCTCGCCGCAGTGTTGGCGATTCCAGCGAGAAAAAACTTCGAGCGCGCAGGTAGCCAGCAAGTCATTGTAGGTAAACCCAGCGCCGCGACAGGCGTTGCGTAGTGCCGTCGCCGGAATCTTAATTGTGAGCCAACGTCGCGTGCCCGAGGACTCACCGTTTCTCGTCCACAAGCGATCCGACGCACCACGATACGCAAAACGGCTCTTCCTTACGGGTGCCGGATGGCTTCGCAACGCTAACTCCTGAAAGGGAGCGGCAGCGGTGACCGGGGTTTCTTTACCGTGGGCCACACGAAGTTGATGGCCCAGCCACATCGCCGCACTCATACCGTCGGCTACAGCATGATGAAACCGTGTGACCAGCGTCACTTGCGAATTGGTCTCGTTTACTAAAACGAGTTGCTGCACCGGCATCTGCGTACGCAAGTCGATTGGCCGTTCCAGAAACTCATTTACCACCTTAGTAATTTCTCTACTTGAAGCAATCGAGACCGTGCCGACGCCGGCCTCCGGGTGGGGAAATCGAACCCAGTGCTTCCCTTCAAGGTGCGACCCGGTGGTGGGATAGAGGTTGCGTGCGCTGATGGCTCCGGCGCGCAATGCCTCGATCCCGGGCGCCTCGCTGAAGTGAAACAGAAGCGTGAAGTCGAGCGGCCGCCGCGGACTATCCATGACCACCAGGGCGAGATCTATCGCCGAGAACTCTCCCCTATTTGCGCCGGACGGGTTCATGAGCTTGTCGATACCAGCCGGATATCGCGCCGCGGAAGCAGCCTCGTTGCAGAGCCTGTCGGCGCCTGCTCAACGTACTGCTTCAGCTCAATCCAGGCGAGTTTCGGTTGCAGGTGATGCTGGCGGTGGACTGCCAGGCCGAGTGAGAACCAGTACATGAAGCGGCCGTAGTAGTTGTGTGAGCGCAACTCCGCAGCTCCAGTGGAAAAGCCTTCGTGAGTTTGCACGGCGAAGGGATACCACAGCAGAACTGAAACCAGCACCAGCGCCGGGGCCATCCCCCAGAACAGTCGAGCTGGGCCAACAAACGCCAGCACGGCGCCATAGACCGCGAAGATAAGAACGTAATTCAGCACCAGTTCGATTAAGTCGCGTTGCTTGATAGCGCCCCGTTTCCACAACCAAAAGAACCACTGGTGCGGCATGGCGACAGCGCGCAACACAATCTCGATCCTGCTTCGCGATTTCATGAAGTGGTCGGGGTCTTTGCCGGGAATGTTTGTGTAGGCATGATGCAGATGGTGCGTCTTTCTGAAGTTGGTGAAAGGCACCATGCTGGGGATCAATCCCAACCGCCCCCATCTGTAATTTTCTTTCCTTGAGCTACCGAGATGGCCATGCACCCCTTCATGCGCCATCACAGTGCCGATAAAGATCAGATACGTGCGGAACAGCGTGTCCAGTATGAACGCCGGCAGGCCCTCTGGTCGCAGGAAGAGTGTGCCGATCGAAATGAGAACTACCCCGCAGATGATCGAACGGCTTAGGAAATAGATTTGCGGCCGGCTCCACCCGGCGCGAGCGGCACTGGCCGGAAAAAACTGAATAGCACTCATCCTGGCAGGCTCCTTTTCCCTGTGTCGCCCCGCAGCATCGATAGCTGCTTCGCAGCTAAACATAAGGTTTCGGAGGGGATTGGTGCCATGCGGGGTGTGACACTTCTTAAACTGTAATAGCCGGCCGAATGGGGAGCCCGGGAGTGGCACAGACTTCAGTCTGTGGATTGAGGTGAGGGCCTGAAAAGATGGACAGGTTGGTCAAGTTACACAGACTGAAGTCTGTGCCACTTAGGAGGAAGTATGAGGTTTCGAAGGCAGATCATACCCTTACTGATTCTATTCCTCATGTCCGGCATTTCTTTCGCCCAGTCGCCGGAAAAGACCCAGCCAGTTGACGCTGCCGCCAAACGTTTCGACGAACTCAGGTTGCAGGGATACGAGGCGCTGTACAACCTCGACTATGAAGAGGCGCGTCGCTTGTTCAAAGAGATGACGCGACTGTACCCGGACCACCCGGCCGGACCGCAGTGCCTGGCGGCAACTCTCTGGTTGCAGGAGTTGAATCGCTCGCGCCACCTGCAGGCCTCGCTGTACAGCACGGAATCTTTTTCGACAAGTGAAGACAAAGTGGACCCGCGCCTGGTGGAGCAGTTTCGCCAGTGGACCAGAACCGCGAAGACGTTGGCGGAAGCACGCCTAAAACGTAATCCGCGGGATGTCGAAGCACTGTATTTTCTCGGCGTGACGGAGGGACTAAAGGCAGTCTTTGCTGCCGCAGTTGAGCGGCGATTCATGGCGGCTCTGTCCGACAGCTCGCGCGCCGTGGAACATCATCGCGAAGTGCTCAAACTCGATCCCGGCTTTCGCGATGCGGAGTTGTCGATAGGCATGTATCACTACATCATTGGGTCTCTGCCGCTGCCGATCAAGCTGATGGCCAGCATCGGTGGTGTGCGCGGCTCAAAGAAGCGGGGTCTGGAGACGCTGGAACGTGTGGCCAGGGAAGGGCGTTGGGCGCAAGGCATTGCCAGGTTGCTGCTCATCGATCTCTATAAACGCGAAAAGCGCTGGCCGGAGGCGATCGCCCTCGCGCGCGAACTCGGCGCCAGATATCCGCGCAACTATCTTTTCCAACTACAAGCGGCCGATGCTCTCATGGCTAGAGCGGCTACTCTGCAGCGGGCGAAGAATGGCTCGGACTCAGTTGCGCGCGCTGATCAGCAGCAAGCTTTCCGCATCTTTGAATCACTGCTTCGCGACCGAGGGAAAGGGAGAGCGCCTGACGCCGCCGGCGACTTAATACATTTTCGATATGGCGAGGCCTTGCTATTGGCAGGGCAACCGGCACGCGCGACGGAGGAATTTCTTGCGGCGAAGGGAAGCGGGGGTACACAAACCAGTCTGACGACGATGGCCCGGCTGCGCGCCGCGCAAGCGATGGACCTTGCAGGTAGAAGGCGCGAGGCCCTCGCTGAATATCGTGCCGTCCTGGAGCGTCCAAAGTTCAACCGCTCGTACGAGGAGGCACGCAAAGGATTGAGCGAGCCGTACCGGAAATCGAATTAGTGATCCCGAGCGCCTTTATTTAAGATGTAGGCTTTGGAAAAAAAAGTTGCTGGCCGGTTCGAGGCGAACACTGAGAATGATCAAGATCAGGATTGGTTTGGTGTCGCTTCGTGAGGTTTCGTGTCAATTCGTGAATCGTGCGCTTAGGATTCGGAGCCACACGATCCACGAAATCACACGAAACTCCACGAAGAAACAAGAAATAAGAGTCTTGTGATTGGGGCGGTTTAGATTAAGCCGCGCCTTGTAACCACTCGCACAAAGTCTAACAACGCCTGGCCGCTTTCTGTCATTTTTGCCGCGGCCATAGCCACCGCAGGCCGCGCAGTCTTCAAGATCAATAGTCTCAGAGGACGGAGGATGGTACCGTATCGGCGCCCTCCGTCTGTTTTCTGCTCTTCTGGATTCTTTCCTGTTCCCTTACATCCTGAACACGTTGCAAAGAGGTCATCAAGCGTTAAGTTCATCCTGCACCTCGTTCTAAATTGGAAGTGACTTCACCCAATAACTTTTTTTACAATCTCACAAGTGGCTGCGCCAAGCTTTGCACAAAAACTCTTATTTCGTGTTGCTTCGTGTAGCTTAGTGTGATTTCGTGGATCGTATGGCTGCGAATCCCAAGCACACGATCCACGAAATTACTTGCAAAGCCGGTGCGCCATGCACTGAAGTCTCGATCAAAACTGCCCCATAATACCGCCGCGTGCGTTATCATGCACCACTCAGTTCGGAAGATTCATTTTGAGACTCCATGAAACGTTGCCCCATATGCCAGCGGACTTTCGCTGACGAGGCGCTGAAGTTTTGTCGGCATGACGGCGCGGTGCTCCGCGAAGAACTGCCGGGTGCTTCCGAATCGCGGGAAACGCTCTTGAAGCTTCCGCGCGAAGCTGATTTCATTCCCACCGCCGTGTTTACTTCCGGACAAATGCCGAGCGGGCCAACCGATACTTCGGGATCGCTGACGACTCCACTCTCGCGCAAGCGCCGTTCAAGGAAGTCGAAGGTCATAGATTCCCTGGCGGTACTGCCCCTGGCCAACGCGAGTACTGATCAGCAGATGGAGTACCTCTCAGAGGGCATCACCGAAAGCATCATCAACAGCCTTTCGCAGCTTCCCAAGTTGCGCGTCGTTCCACGCAGCACGGTATTTCGTTACAAGGGAAGTGAAGCGGACCCGCAAGAGGTGGGGCGCGCGTTGGGCGTGCGCGCTGTGCTAACCGGCAGAGTGCTGCAGGTAGGCGATCTACTCGTCGTTAAGACCGAGCTAATCGACGTGGAACACGAGTCCCAGTTGTGGGGCGCAGAGTATCGTCGTGCGCCGGGCGACATCTTTGCCGTTCAGGAAGAGATTTCGCAGGAGATCAGCGGCAAGCTGCGTCTGCGTCTGAGCGGTGAGGAGCGCAAGCGGCTCGCTAAACGCTACACTGAAAATACTGATGCCTATCACTTCTATCTCAAGGGCCGCTACTACACCAACAGGCGAACCCCGGAGTGGATAGAGAAGGGGATTGAGCAGTTTCAACAGGCCATCGCGCTTGATCCCAAATACGCACTAGCCCGCGCCGGATTGGCTGACGCCTATGCTTTCTTTGCTTCTTCCACCGGCGAACGGCCGCCGCGCGAGTGGTATCCCAAAGCGAAAGAAGAAGCGCTAAAGGCCCTGAAGCTGGACGATGCGCTCGCCGAGGCCCACACCTCACTCGGCTTCTTTCGCCTGCTCTATGATTGGGATTTCGACGAAGCAGGACGCGAGTTCAAACGTGCCATCGAACTAAACCCCGGTAGCGCCAACGCCCACGATGGTTACAGCTTCTATTTCAAAGCCACCGGGCAACACGAGAAAGCCATCCGCGCCTGTCTTCACGTGAAGCAGGTGGAGCCACTCTCATTGTTCGCCAGAGTGAGTTTGGGATGGGCCTACTACTTCGCGCGCCACTTTGACCTCGCCATCGAACAACATCGGAAAGCCCTGGAAATGGATCCCAGGTTTACTTTTGCGTATTGGAACCTGGGCATGGCCCTGGCCCAACAGAACAAGATGGATGAAGCGGTGGCAGCTTTTCGACAGGCCGAAACTCACTCGAGCGGCGGGCTGACTTTCAAAGCACACCTTGGTTACGCTTGCGCGCGCGCGGGACAACGCGAAGAGGCGGAGCGGATAATTACCGAGCTAAGCGAGTTGAGCCAATCAGACGGCTCGGCGGATGGGCAGGCAATCCATGGTGGGCGATATGTTTCGCCTTACTACCCTGCGATTATCTACCTTGGTTTGAATGAAATGGATAAGGCATTTGCTTATCTGGAATCAGCTTGCGAAGAGCGCTCCGGCTTTATGGCCTTTGCCAAAGTCGAACCAATGCTTGACCCGCTGCGTTCAGACCCTCGTTTCGTTGAGCTGGAACGTCGCGTAGGGATAAAGCAGATGTAACGCAAACTGTTAGTTTGCGCTCTTGGAGTGGTTGACTGATGCGGGCCTGGGCTTCAGCTTGCGGTTTCACGCAAAGGCGCTAAGCAAAGAAAGACAGAAGGCGCAAAGGAAACACTCAACCCTTTGCGCCTTCTGCTTTTCACTTCTTAGCGCCTTTGCGTGAAAAATCCACTTACCCGACTAGCCAGCCTGCTATTTAATGCGAGTGTGGCGTAGGGAGACCGCAGACTAAACAGTTTGCGTTACATTACTCGAGCGTCCTGAGATACATCTCGTAACGCGACCGGTCGGAGTCGCTCATGTTCGTGATGCGCAGGCCCAGGAGATGGCCTGTCTCGGAACCGGTTTGCTCGAGCGGCTGGTAGCGCACCGGGGTAGCCTGTATTTCAACAGAGCCGGCTGGAACTTCAAGCAGCACAACCCGCACGGTGCAATCATCACTATCCAGGTATTTATCGCCAATCCGCAGGGAAGGCACGATGATCGCTAATCCGTCTTCACTTATGTCGCGCGTATAGCCTTCGAGCGGCATCGTCGTCTCTCCACCGGCCGTGAGCGAAACACTAATCATAAGTCGGGCTTTGCGCTGGGCTTTGCGCCGCGCCGCCCTCCGACGATTGGCAAGAGACTGGCGAAAAGTTTTGGCGATTGAGCTCTTTAACGTCACTATTGATTCAGAAACGGCGCAAAGCCATATTGGGCGTGCTGGTCGCAATCTGTCGGACGCCGGCCGTCATCCGCTTAACAAGAACGGTTTATTCCAAACCAGCGTCGTGCGCTCCGCATTAATTTTGACGAGGTTAAGGCGATCTACCAGGGTACTGCATTCCAGGTGCATCTTTCTTGCTTCGGCGAGGCCCGGCGCCAGTCTGGCGGGTTCACGCGTGAAGGCACCCAGCGTAATGTGCGGAACATACGGAATGTCGGCTCTCTTATACTCTGCCAACACTCCGGTGTACAGCCCCGCGTGCAAGCGGACCAGTTCCGCGGCTCCTGCCGTTGGCCATCAGGAAAAGTAGTTTTCAGAAGACCCCGCGAGTCCTTGCCAGCGAACCGGAAGTACCGCAAAGCGGTACTGTCCTCCAGCCCAGGGTTGCCGCTTCGGCTACCCTGGGTACACGTTTGAAAATGCCCAATCTCAACCCCAACGGGGTTGTGTCAATTCACAGTGGGCATTCCATCCAACGAACGACGACACAACCCCTTTGGGGTTGGAAACGTTTGCGCTCATCGTTTCCCAGGGTAGCCGAGGCGGCAACCCTGGGCTGGAGGACACAACCCCGTTGGGGTTAGACCTCAACTTGAAAGTCCACAAAGATCAGAATAACAATTCCCCAAAAGTAGTGCCGTGAAACTTGAAACTCAACAAACATTGGGCGGGTTAAGATATCATGCGTCGAGATTGCTGTGACTAAGTTAACGATTGCACTACTGGCCGCGCTCATCTTCGCAGTGGCGTTCTTGTATTCCACTGTCGGACACGCGGGAGCCTCGGGATATCTCGCGGCGATGGCCCTCTTTGGCGTCGCTCCTTCAGTCATGAAGCCAACCGCGCTGACCCTGAATATTCTGGTCAGCCTGGTGGGGGCTACCAAGTTCTACCGGGCGGGCTTCTTCACCTGGCGAGTCTTTTGGCCCTTCGCCATCACTTCGATCCCGGCGTCTTTCATCGGCGGCAGCCTCACGTTGCCGAGTCATATCTACAAGCTGATCGTTGGTGTCGTGCTGCTGTACAGCGCGCTCAGGTTATTTCTAATCGCGAAGAGGCCCGATCAAGAAGGGCCAAAGCGGCCGCCCCTTTTGATTGCCCTGGTTTTAGGAGCTGCTTTAGGACTGCTTTCAGGTCTGACAGGTGTGGGTGGCGGGATATTCCTGAGCCCACTGTTGTTGCTGATGGGGTGGGCCAGGACAAAAGAGACGGCGGCGGTTTCCGCTGTTTTTATTCTGGTGAACTCAATGGCCGGATTGTTGGGTCACGTATCGGCGGTGGCTGCCGTGCCCAGGGCGATATTTGTGTGGGCTCCGCTGGCGCTGGTAGGGGGTTGGATCGGCTCGGAATTGGGCACGCGCAAACTGCCGATTCCGCAAATCAGACAGTGGCTGGCGGTGGTCCTGATCCTGGCCGGACTGAAATTGATATTTGCGTGATCAAAGCCGTATAGGTCCAATAAGTCCTATTGGCCATATCCTTCGTAAGTTCTAGCCGCAGATTAGTTCTGCTGCCAACAGGGGGATGGTTATTTCGTGATGGCCGGTGATCGCGTAGCCGCGACCGGCTCCGTCGGCCGTTGGGCGCCGCACCACGTTGGTCAACGGTCGATAGGATTGAATGAAGTCGAAGTTGGCAGTCGTAATATCTTGCAGTGGATGGCCCAGATTGCGAACCAGCGTAACGCACTTCAGAAACACTTCCGGCAGTATCACAGCCGAACCAATATTAAAATAGACTCCGCCACCGTTCATTCGGCGCACTATCTCTGCCAGAAGACGGAAGTCAGTATGGGTTGTGGTCCCCAGGGCGCCGCCATCTGCCGCGGGATGAAAATGCGCAATGTCGGCGCCGATGGTCACATGCGCAGTGAATGGCACCCTGGCAGCATAGGCGCCGCAGAGCAATGAGTACTTGTCGTGTTGAGGATTCCTGGCGACCAGTGCCCGGCCGGTGGCCTCACCAAGTCCAATGCCATCGCGCGCCCCCTCACGAGCGGCCTCATTCAGAAGCCTGCCAGTTTCCTCTGCTCCACCGAAGGCACCTTCTCCAAGCGTGGCATCAACATCTTCGGAAGTTGATCCGACCAGGGCAATCTCTGAATCATGCACCAGCACCGAGCCGTTGACAGCGATGGCCGTGACGAACCCGCGCCGCATCAGATCGAGAATCACCGGCGCCAGGCCAGTTTTGATTACATGTCCACCCAGTCCCCAGATGATTGGCTTGCCTGTATCACGCGCGCGCCTGATTTGCGCGGCGAGATCGCGCAGGTTCTGTACCGCCAGGATGTTTGGGAGTCGTTCGAGGAAGTCACGCAATGACGAGTTCTCGTCAACTGGGCGCGCGAACTCTGCGAGATTCACTTTGCTGGGCCGCGAGGCGAGCGGATACGTTTTGACTTCATCCAGGCTTAATGGTTCCAAGTCTTCGTAGATTGACATTTGTAGGCGTCGCGATCCGCTAAGGCAGATTCTCCAGATCGGCCAGGTCTTTCAATCGCCCACTGGCGCGCTTGTTCACCTTGAGATCTTCCAGGGCTATGATGTTCACCTCGATGCCTTCGAGGATGGCTGTGACTTTTAGCGGATAACAGTCAACAAAGTTAACTCCGGATATTGACGTCAAGATCTCAATCCGATTAGGCTCTAGCCCCATACGAACGACATTGTGCTCTTGAAGGAACAATTCGGTTGATAGATCAGGCGTGTCAAACCCAAAGTCTTTGAGACAGGTCACAAGTCTAGCGGCGTTATCCGGTGTAATAGCAGTCCAAATGTCGAGGTCCTTGGTTGCTCGTGGGTAGCCGTGATATCCGACCGCATAGGCGCCAATCAGTAGATACTCAACGCCATGGACACTGAGCAAGCTCAAGAACTCTTTGAAGTCTTTCGGTAGCTCTGGACCCATAATTCATTCGGCGAAGAACCTCCATTTGATGCAGGCGTTCTTCCGGCGTGCGTGAGAACCAATAAGCTCTATCGGCAGCCTCAGCTTCCGCGAAGGATTTGAAAACAGACACGGCCGAGCGGTCTAGTTTTATTCCTTCAAGCAATTCGTCCACGATTCATTACCCTTTCTATACCAATTATATCACGCGATCTTGTTAATCCAGTGTCCGATCTCCAATTTCCATATACCGTTGGAGGAAGCATTGACAGTCTCAGATACATGCAATTAGAGTCTCGGCCATGGCGAAAGGGTTTGGTAGATGTCGGGTCCGGAAAATCGCAATCGCCTTCGTCGTTGTTGCTGTGGCAGGAGCGTGGGTCCAGGGCCAGACTCAGGACCAGCAGAAACCGTTCGGTGGCAAGTTGCCTGAAGAGACGCCGGTCAGGAAGGTGAAGACCAGATCATCGGCCAACCGTAGCAAGTCCTCAACTGGAGTCAGATCTGCAAAGCCCGCTGTGGCACCCCGCACCGGTCCCCTGGACAGCATCGACGGGAAGTGGTGGACTACGGACGATAACTTCGGCACTTCCCAGATTTTTTTCACCCGAGAGGGTACATCGGTTTCAGGTGTGATCACTTATGCGAACGGCCGCACAGGGAACTTGAACGGGGTCTTAGCGGGCAGGAAACTCACCTTTGATTGGACAAACTCTGCCGGTCAGCAAGGTACAGGATGGTTGGAGCAGACCTGGAACAATCTCCTGGGTGGAACCTACTACACTCAAGCAGGCAAATCGGGCTCATGGACGCTGAGCCGGATTAACGGCAACTGGTGCTTCGGCGGATCGCGCAGCATTGTTCGTCAGGTGACCCATAACGCGCGCGGCCAGGTGTTTTTTCTTACTCAGGATAGCGGGCAGGAGGTAGGCCATTTGGAGGGACCGTCGATTTACCTTCACGGCCAGTTTGGAAATATCAAAGGAATCGTGTCATACAAAGCCAACCGCGTTGATTTCGCTACCGGCGCGTTCTGGACCTGGTGTGGTCCGCGAGTGCCTCAACCATAAACCTCTTCACCGTGCGATCGAGACCGACCGGCCCATTGCTCCCTGGATAGACTCACCATTTGACCCAATACCGTTTCGCTGACATTGCCAGCGGCCGCCGGAAGTGGCCCTGCGGCTACGAGTTTTTTGCGCACTGGATCGATCGTCAGGTTCAAACCTTCCAGGGTCCTGGCACCAAGCAGAAGCAAATCACCTCTCTCGCCGAACACAACTTCATCAATGGTGAAGCTCGCACCCACTCTAATTATTCCAAAACCCACGCTGCGCGTAATTTGCTGCCCGTTCGCCATCACAAAAGTCAGATCCTTTTTCTCTCGTTCGATGCCTATCCTTTCCAGGGTAGGGGTTGGAAGCCACGTGTATTCGCTTCCAGTGTCCACTAAAAGTTTTTGAACCACTGCCGAACGATTTCGGTCAATGGAGTTCTCAATTGTGCACCGTGTATAGAACGAGCCCATGACACGAATTCTATCACGCGACTTGCTTTGGCCGTCGGCGGTTGATCGCGCCGTTCTCATTCGTCGTGGTGCCAGAATCCTTGCTACCATTTTGCTTTGAATCTTTCTCGTTTCTCTTCAGACTTCCGTTGAGCAGAGGCCGCAGCACCTGCCCGGTGTGCGAACGGCGCGATCGCGCAACTTCTTCCGGAGTGCCACAGGCTACGACCCGGCCACCGTGAGTTCCGCCTTCGGGGCCAAGATCGATAATGTAGTCTGCGCTCTTAATCACATCGAGGTTGTGCTCGATAATGATAACAGTGTTGCCGAGTGTGACCAGGCGCTGCAGCACGTCGAGCAGTTTGTGCACGTCGGCAAAGTGAAGTCCGGTGGTGGGCTCGTCCAGTATATAGATGGTGCGGCCGGTGGCGCGTTTGGAAAGCTCTTTGGCTAACTTAATACGCTGCGCTTCACCGCCGGAAAGGGTAGTGGCCGATTGGCCCAGCTTGATGTAGCCCAGGCCCACATCAAGGAGCGTTTGAATCTTTTGCTTTACCTGGGGGATGTTTTCCAGCAGCGGCAAGGCCTCTTCCACAGTCGTATCCAGCAGCTCGGCGATGGATTTCCCTTTGTATTTCACCGACAGGGTCTCGCGGTTATAACGCGCGCCGCGACAGACGTCGCAAAGGACATAGACATCCGGCAGGAAATTCATCTCGATGCGCTTCATACCGTCGCCTTCGCATCCTTCGCAACGACCGCCTTTAACGTTGAAGGAAAAACGGCCAGGCTTATAGCCGCGTTCTCGCGACTCCGGCAGCATCGCGTAAAGCTCGCGCAGCGGCGTGAATAATCCGGTGTAGGTAGCCGGGTTCGATCGCGGTGTGCGACCGATGGGCGATTGATCGATCTCGATCACCTTGTCGACGTGCTCCAGGCCCTCGATGGCCGTATAGGCGCCGGGTTCTGTCAGCGACGAATAGAGATGGCGCGCCAGGGCAGGGTAGAGTATGTCGTCAACCAGGGTCGATTTGCCGGAGCCGGATACTCCGGTCACGACAGTAAACAAACCCAGGGGAAAGGTGACGTCAATGTCCCGCAGGTTGTTGTGTCGCGCGCCGCGAATGGTAATGGCCTTGCCGTTGGGTAGGCGTCTTTCGGCCGGGACAGCGATTCGCCGCGCCCCGCAAATGTAGAGCCCGGTGATTGAATTGGGATTGCAGGCCACATCTTCCGGCGTGCCCCACGCCACCATCTCTCCCCCGTGCGCCCCCGCGCCAGGTCCGAGATCCACCACATAATCAGCACGCCGGATAGTTTCTTCATCGTGCTCCACCACCAGCACGGTGTTGCCCAGGTCGCGCAGGGTGCACAGAGTTTCCAGCAGTCGCTTGTTATCACGCGGGTGCAGGCCAATGGATGGCTCGTCCAAAACGTAAAGCACACCGCGAAGTTGGGATCCGATCTGGGTCGCCAATCTTATGCGCTGACCTTCGCCGCCGCTCAGCGTGGTGGACGGACGGTCAAGAGTTATGTAACCGAGTCCCACGGTCTCCAGGAAGTGCAGGCGATGGCGAATTTCGCGCAGCACGAGGCCGGCGATTTGTTCTTCACGCTTGGCCAGCTTGATACCATCGAAGGCGAGCATCGCTTGCTCGACCGGCATGCTGGTGTAATCGGATATACCGTGGCCGCCGACGCGCACGGCCAGCGAATCGGGACGCAAGCGGCGGCCTTTGCAGTCGCGACAAGTGCTTGGCGAAACCATCTCGTCGATTGCTTCGCTCACCTTGTCCGACCGCACGTCGTTCAGCCGTTCTCCTAGCCAATTCAGCGCGCCTTTCCAGGGGCCCTTATACGAGTAAGCGCCCTGGCGGAAGAGAATCTGCCCGCTTAAGCCGTGCAGGAACGCTTCTCGAACTTCTTTGCCTAATTCGGCAAAAGGCTTACCCGGTTCATCATGGAAATGATTGATCACTGCCAGCAGCGCGCTGCGAAGATAGGCCGCACCCTGGCGATCGGCCGGTCCCATAAACACCAGCTTGTCGGCCGGCTCGTTGGGATCCGGTATCAACTTGGCAGGATCGATCTCCATCACGGTGCCCAGTCCATGACATCGTTTACAGGCGCCGTAAGCCGAGTTGAAGGAGAACGAGCGGGGCTCGAGGGTGGGCACATTTACGCCGCAGATGACGCAGGCCATCTTCTCTGAATAAAGCATCTCTTCGCCATCGATCACCGAGACCAGCACGGCGCCGCCGCTCAGCTTTAAGGCAGTCCTCACAGACTCGGAAAGACGCTCCGTTACGCCGGGCTTAATCAAGAGCCGATCGATGACGGCTTCGATCGTGTGATTGCGCCGCTTATCCAGTTTGATTTCTTCGTCCAGCGAGAGTAGCTCGCCATCAACCCTGGCGCGCAGAAAACCGTCGCGGGCCAGCTTCTCAAGTTCTTTCTTGAACTCGCCCTTGCGACCGCGCACCACCGGAGCCATGATCATCACCCGTTCGCCTTCAGGTAAGGCCAGCACGTTGTGCACGATTTGTTCCAGGCTTTGGCGGGTTATGGCCGCCCCGCAAATGTGGCAATGTGGCAGGCCAATTGAGGAAAAGAGCAGGCGCAGGTAATCGTAGATCTCCGTTACCGTCCCCACCGTCGAACGCGGACTGCGCGACACAGTCTTCTGTTCAATGGAGATGGCCGGAGAGAGCCCATCGACGGAGTCCACGTCGGGTTTCTCCAGTTGATCGAGAAACTGGCGCGCGTAGGCAGAGAGGGATTCAACGTAGCGACGCTGCCCCTCAGCGTAGATAGTGTCGAAGGCCAGCGATGACTTGCCGGAACCGGAAAGCCCCGTTATGACCGTCAATTTGTCGCGGGGAATCTCGACATTGATGTTCTTGAGGTTGTGCTGGCGAGCCCCCCGGACGGTGATGCGGTCGATAGCCATAGTGCTGGAAAAGAAAGTACGCGCCCTATAGATGAGAATTTCGCTCTACGCAGAAATGATGATTCTAGCGGAGTGCCGTATGGTCAGCAAGTAACGGGGAGAAGGCGCGTCCAGGCTGGCAATCACTGTAGGGGCGGCACTCCGTGGCCGCCCCCTTTTTCTAGAAATGCCACGGTATGGGCCTGCTGGGCCCCACAGTTCAGTAATCCTGTAACGCGAAGTTGTCAGAAGGGGCGCCCACGGAAGGACACCCCTACAACTCGCACCGAAAAATTCTTGTTTCTTGACACTCGAGTTTGGCGCACCCTAGACTGCGCCCAACAACAAGATCGAATAGCCGGAAGGATAAGGCTCCCAATCCAGTGAACCTGCCAAATGCATTGACGCTCTCGCGGATATTCATTGTGCCGCTGTTGGTAGTGGTACTACTCACGCCATTTTCGGAGAATTGGCTGGGGGTGCCGCGCTACCTTTTTGGCGTCATGATCTTTCTGGCGGCGGCGCTGACGGATTATTTGGACGGACGAATTGCGCGCAGCCGCGGCCAGGTGTCGCGCCTGGGGCAAATGCTCGATCCCATAGCCGACAAGCTGCTCATCTCGGCCGCACTGATTTCATTGGTGGAGCATCATCTGGCGCCTGCCTGGGCAGTGGTGATTATCGTCGGGCGGGAATTTGCAGTTACCGGTCTGCGTTCCATAGCCGCGGTCGATGGCGTGGTAATAGGGGCTTCAAACATCGGCAAACTGAAGATGTGGGCGCAGGTAATAACGGTAGCTCTGCTGATACTTTCGATTTCCAGCCCGCTGGGTGGACCGCCGCCTTCGAACTTTGGCCGCCCGTTTCCGGCCATTCAGTTTTGGACTGTGCCGGAATTGCGCACTGCCTGGAGTCATCTACTGGGGCCTGTGCAAACGACGTGGATCGACTGGCAGGTGCTTCTTTACACCGCCGGGAGGGCAATGCTCTGGGTGGTCGTCCTCTCGTCGATTATTTCCATGTACGGTTACTTTCGCGCTTTCTTCCGCGGCTATGTTCTGAACAAGCGACCGAAGGTTGATACGAAAGCGGCCACAGTTACGGCCAGTCAGAAATAGTCGTGGCCGGAGCTGGTTCGTGTTACTTCGTGAGATTTCGTGGATCGTGTGCTTAGAGTCGGAGCCACACGATCCACGAATTCACACTAAACAAAAACAAAAGAACACGAAATAAGAGTTTTGTGCAAAGCCGCCCAGGAACAACGCGCAAAATGAAAAGGCTCTTCAGATTATCTGAAGAGCCTTTTTGTTGTGTGCCGAGCATGTTCGACAGCTTGGAGGTGAAAGTCCTCTACT
>JBDTOI010000085.1:0-17240 GCA_039933315.1 Pyrinomonadaceae bacterium | reverse complement strand
GACGGGGGCGGCCACGGAGTGCCGCCCCTACAAACTTGCTACTTTATCCTGCTCTAACCTAGACAGAACTTCTCAATGGCCCGGGCCACCCCGTCTTCATCATTACTGGCCGTCACGTGGAAGCCCGGTACTTCATGCAGCACTGGCTCAGCATTGTCCATTACCACCGCAGTACCCGCGAAGTGCAACATCTCCAAATCGTTTATATTATCGCCGATGGCCATCACTTCGACCGCTTTGACTCCCAACTCTGCCGCTACCGCAGCCACGCCAGTGCCTTTTGAGACCTGAGGGTGAACCACGTCGAGCAGGCCAAAGTCACGCGGAGCATACAGGGTCGGAAAGATCTTTACGATCGAGCCCAACTCTCGATTAAGGATTTCATAGAGCGCGCGCATCGCTGCGCATCGACCCGAGAATGCGACATGCAACGGGGCGTGATCAAGATAGTCCTCGAGTGAATCCACTTTCCTGACCGCATCCTCGAAGTCATCGCCATGAATGTGACGGGCCCAGCGAATGTACTCCGACAGAGCCGGATTGTCACCGCTCAGGTGGTCGTACACCATCACGCCCGCGCCCTCGGGATCGTCACTGATGAGCGCGTCTCCGCCAGCCGATCTCCCGACGCGCAACACTTCGCGAGCGGTTTCCAGCGGCAACAATGTTACTGCCACCGTCTCCAGCGTGCGCGCGTGTTTGGTCAGCGCGCCGTTATGAGATATCAAAGGAATATCAATTCCCAGCTCAAGCGCAATCGGCCGCGCATCGCGAAACCTCCGGCCCGTGACCAGTGCGGTGCGCACTCCGAGTTCACGTGCCCGGGCCAGCGCCTTGCGATTACGATCGCTCAAACGGCCGCGCGAGTTGAGCAGTGTTCCGTCCAGATCAAGAGCCAGTAAGCGAATCATAGGAGTTTTGTCAGAACCGCCTGCGGTAGCGGGCGGGCCGAGAGATTGCGGAATGCGGAATGACGATTGAGGAAATTCTAACGTTCTTGAATCCGCATTCCAAATTCCGCATTCCGCAATCAATGGGCCCGCCCGCTACCGCAGGCGGTTCTGACTGATCATAAAGAGAAGGAAAGGTAGAAGGAAAAGAGCAAAAAGGGAAGCAGAGTCACTAACCACATGGCTTTTCTCCGATGCCTTTTTTCTTGTGAATTAGCCGCCGGATTATCACTCCACCTGACGGATTGGCGGCGAAAGCTATATGATGTCCGGCTCGGTATCAGCCCCAATTTGCTGGAAGGATCTCATAAAACCAATGAATGTAACTCACCTGGAATGCGCCGCCTGCGGTCTGGCCCACGAGGCACAACGCTTGCACAACCTCTGTACGAAATGCGGCAAGCCGCTGCTGGTGCGTTATGACCTGAAGCAGGCGGCGGCCACTCTGACAAAGGAAAGTTTGGCTGGCAGAGGTGCTGATTTATGGCGTTACCGGGAAGTGCTGCCAGTAGAGCACGACGAAAATATTGTTTCACTCGGCGAAGGATGGACGCCGCTCGTGCCCGCCTCGCGGCTGGGCGCGCAGATTGGGCTCACGGATCTTTTCATCAAAGACGAGTCGCTGAATCCGACCCAGAGCTTCAAAGCGCGCGGTATGGCTGCCGCAGTATCAATGGCAAAGGAACTGGGCGCGCGCAAACTAGCGGTCCCCTCGGCGGGTAATGCGGCCGGCGCGCTGGCCGCTTACGCAGCGCGAGCGGGTTTGGAGGCTTTTATCTTTATGCCCCGTGACACGCCCCGCGCCAACATCATCGAATGCGAACAGACCGGAGCGCACGTGACCCTGATGGATGGACTGATTACCGATTGTGGGGCTGAGGTCGGACGACGAAAAGAGGCCGAAGGCTGGTTCGACGTTTCCACCTTGAAAGAGCCTTATCGCATCGAAGGAAAGAAGACGATGGGATACGAGCTGGCCGAACAGTTCAACTGGCAACTTCCTGACGTAATCATTTATCCGACCGGCGGCGGGACAGGTTTGATTGGTATGTGGAAAGCGTTTGATGAGATGGAGCAGATGGGATGGATCGGGCCAAAGCGTCCGCGCATGGTGACAGTGCAAGCCGCAGGTTGCGCGCCGATAGTGAAGGCGTTCGCAGAAGGAAAGCGATTCGCGGACGAGTTTCCCAATGCCCAGACAACGGCGTCAGGTTTGCGGGTGCCAAAGGCGATCGGCGACTTCATCATCCTCGACGCCCTGCGCGCATCCAGGGGTACGGCCATCGCCGTAACGGATGACGAACTGATAGCCGCCACCCGCGAGATTGGCGCCGCCGAGGGAATATTTTGTGCACCCGAAGGCGCCGCATGTTTGCCTGCTTTGAAAAAGTTGCTGGCTGACGGCTCCGTGAAGGCCAGCGAACGAGTTGTGCTCTTCAACACCGGTAGCGGCGTGAAGTATCCGGAGAGCTATGGTAGTTAATGAGTTGTGCTTCGTCTGGAGGAATCAGCAGATGAAATTCAAAAATAAATATTTTCGCTTAATAGTTCTCCTGATGTTTTGTCTTGCGTGCGGGAGCGTTTTTGGCCAGTTCGAGCCAACGACCGCAAGGTACGTGGGCGGCACTCAGATTTTCGACTCGGTGGTAACGGTTATTCTGGAAGCGGATGGCCAGTCACGCGAGGTTGGTTCCGGTGTGGTTCTTCGCAGCGATGGCCTCATCCTGACGGCTTATCACCTCGTCAAAGATGCGCGCCGAATCCAGATCAAATTACGCAATGGCGAAATCTTTGATACGGCTGAGCCGGTCGCGTATGACCAGCGTCGCAACATCGCTCTGCTGCGGATTTCGGCCACCGGTTTGCCGCCCTTGCAAACGGCGACCGGCGAAGAAGGCGCAGTAGGTTCTCGTGTATTCGTTGTCTCTAGTGCTACAGGCGAAACAGCAAATGCCTCGCCGGGTATCCTGAGCTCAGTTTCTCTGGCTGATGAGATCAGCGGCGCCGGCCGGGGATATCGTGTGCTGAGATTTACTTCGTCTATGCCGCCGCACAGCTCCGGAGCCCTGTTAATTGATGAGCGAGGTCGAGCCCTCGGTGTTGCGGCCGCCCCGCCACAGGCAGAGAGCCAAAGTTATGCCGTGCCGCTGAGCAGCGTGATCGGTTTGGCGCGATCGGTTAACGGTAGTACCGGGGTGATTCCGACGGTAGGAACGTTAACGGCCTCGCCGGCGATGGCTTCAGCCGCTCCGGTTCCTATTCCGCAGCGTGACGTGCTGCTACCACAGCGGGCAGTTTTACCGCTTCAACCAAGGGGGCCGGGCTCAGTCGTGGTGAAACCCTCGCGGCCGGTGGATGTGTTGCTGGCTTCAAAGACGATCTTCGTTACCAGTCAGACGATGCACTTCAAACCGGAACAGCTCATTAACGAACTAAGAAAGAGGACCGAGCTTGATAATTGGGGCCTGGTCTTCGTCGATGACCGCGAAGTGGCGGATCTGGTTCTGACTATCGATCACCTGGTGCTGACTTATAAGTTTACTTTTTCGCTAGCGCACCAGCGCACCGGCGTAGTGGTGGCCACGGGAAGCGTGATCGTTTGGGATGGCAATCTGGGGGCGCCGTGGATGGCAAAGCGGGTCGTGGAAAAGTTGACCAGCGTGCGAGCGCAAACTCCTACCCCGAAGTAACAACGGACAACTGAGTCTGGTGAGATAAAATCTTATGAAACATATGATTTGGATCGCAATAATAACAATCTTTGCCGTTAGCCCGGCGCTGGCCCAGGAACCAGCTATTACACCCTGGCTCAGCGAAGCCGACAACACCAGGCTGGAAAGTATCCACAAGGTCGGAGTTGAGGCGCTTTACAACCTCGACTACGAAGGCGCGCGCAAGCAGTTCAGAGAGATCGCGCGGCTCTTTCCCAACCACCCGGCCGGACAACAATTCCTGGCGGCGAGCCTTTGGATAGAAACGCTTTATGAAACTCGCCGGCTGCAAGCATCGCTTTACAACACGCGCTCCTTCTACAGCAAGACGGAAGACAAGGTGGACCCGCGTACGGTAGAGCAATTTCGCTCGTGGACGCGCGAGGCCAAACGGCTGGCCGAAGCCCGCCACAAACAATTTCCCAAAGACGTGGAGGCTCTTTACTACCTCGGCTCAATCCAGGGTTTGAAGGCTTCGTTTGAAGAGGCAGTCGAGCGCCGTCACTTCGCCGCGTTGCGGGACGGGTCTGACGCTGTCGATCATCATCGCGATGTAATAAAGCTTGATCCGAAGTTTCATGATGCGGAGATTACGATTGGACTTTATGACTACGTAGTAGGATCGCTACCGCTGCCGGCAAAGGTAATCGCAGGGATTGGCGGCATACGCGGCTCCAGGAAGCGAGGTTTGGCCACGCTTGAACGCGTTGCGAAACAAGGCCGCTGGGCCCAGGACGATGCCAAGTCGCTTCTCCTCGTGCTCTATACGCGCGAGAAGCGGTTTGCGGAAGCCGCTGCAATCGCTCAGGAGCTGGGAACAAAGTACCCCCGCAACTACCTTTTCCGTTTGGAGGCTGCCGACGCGCTGGTGTCAGAGGCAGCGAAGCAACGGGAAGCAAATCATGCGGCCGCAACCTCGGCGGCGGAAACGGAAGCGCTGGCAACTTATGAGTCCTTGTTGCGGGATCGCAGCGTACGCGATACGGCGGCGAGGTCGTTTGACTTGATCCACTTCAAGTACGGCGAGGCTCTGTTAACAGCCGGTCAACTGGAGCGGGCCGCCAAAGAATTCCTCAGCGCGGCTGAAGTTAAGGGAGCGGAGCCGGGACTGGCGACGATGGCCCATCTCTACGCCGCTCACGCGCTGGATCTGGCGGGCAAGCGCAATGACGCTCTAGCGCAGTATCGCGTCGTGCTATCGCGGCCCGATGTTTACGATGCGCATGAAGAGGCGCAGGAAGGTCTGAAGGAGGCGTTCAAGAAAGAAGTGGTAGTAAAAAAGTCTGAGGAATAGGTCTTTTCAGAATAGGACCTATAGGACGAATAGGCCCTATTTCATCACTGGCAGCACAATCCGAGACTGATGTACTACGCTGTGATAGACCCGCTCGGTCGCCCTCTGAAAATCACGATCCTTACCCAGTTTGTAGTTCGCCATGAATTTCTGCGGATTGCGCGCCACCAGCGGAAACCATGTGCTCTGAATCTGCACCATGATGCGGTGGCCTTTCTTGAAGGTGTGGACCACGCCGGGCATCACGTATGAGATCTTCGTCGGCGCATTTGGCTGCAAAGGTACGGGCTTCTCAAAACTGTTGCGAAAGCGCGCGGGAAATGGCTCGCCGCGCAGCAGCATCTGGTAACCACCGGGTTGAAACACGCAACCAGCAGAATTGTCGGGCGGTTTGATTCGTTCGGGTTGGCCGTTGGGCAGCTTGTTTCCGGTCTCGGGAAACTGATAATCATCCGGGAAAACATCGATAAGTTTCACAACGAAGTCTGAATCGGTTCCGCTCGAAGAAATGATCAACTCCGGTTTGATGTCTCCTGCCACCGTAATGTCTTCCGCTAACGGGTCAGTCTGGTAAACCAGCACATCCGGGCGTCCGGCGGCGAATCTCTGATCTTCGGTCATGAAGTCACGCGGATAGTTGAGCGTGATCTTCTGCGTGTAGGGCACTGGATTCATCGGGTCACTTACATACTCATCGTATTCGGATGCGCGATTGCCCGTTGTCCCCGCACTCGTGGATCGAGGCCCGGTCGCCGGCGGACGTTTACCGGCCACGCCGTCTCCGAATCTCAGTTTTCCATCCTCCATCAGATACAGCGACTTGTCCGCCGCCACGGTTGGCGACCAGTTGGCAAAACTTGACCAGCGGTTGGCGCCGGTATCGAACGCGTTAACTTCCTTGATCTGCGAGATGTCACCTTTATCCTTCAAGAAGTAATTGAAGAATGGCAGCTCCAGGTTTTCGCGATAATAGACCGAGGTCTTCTGCCCGAAATAAGCAGTGCCCAGCCAGTCGCCGTCGGCGCGCGACCAGCCGCCATGAAACCATGGTCCCATCACCAGCACGTTGAAGATGCCTGGATTTTGGCGCTCGATGTGTTCGTAAGTCTGGAGGGCGCCAAAAAGATCTTCGTTATCGTACCAGCCACCGACGGTCATCACCGCCGTCTTGATGTTCTTCAGATTCGGTAGAATGTTGCGCTCTTTCCAGAACTGATCGTAGTTAGGATGCGCCATCATATCGTCCCAGAACTTAATGCGGGTGCCGAGTTGTCTCTGATAGATCTCCCCGGAATTTCCCAGGCCGCCCATTGCCAGATAAAACTTGTACCCATCCTGCGTGCCGAATTTGAACTGCTTAAGATAGTCATTACTCGAAGTCGGCGTCGGGCGCGGCTGGCCAAAGCCGGTAAAGAAAGCAAAGTTCTGAGTCAGGAATAAGGCGCCGTTGTGATGCATGTCGTCGCCGTTAAACCAGTCGGAAACCGGCGCCTGCGGCGATATGGCCTTAATTGCCGGGTGGTTATCAATCCCCGCCATCGAAGTATAAAAACCGGGATAAGAAATACCCCAAACCCCGACGCGGCCGTTGTTATTCGGAATGTTCTTGATCAGCCAATCAACCGTGTCGTACGTATCGGAAGTTTCGTCAATTTTTTTGCCGGTCTTGCGCGCAATGTATGGACGCACATCCTCGAATTGGCCTTCGCTCATCCAGCGCCCGCGCACGTCCTGATAGACAAAGATGTATCCCTCTTTCTCAAAGAGCGGCGAGGGGCCTAGTGATGTGCGATAAGCATCTGGTCCATAGGGCGCCACTGTGTAAGGCGTGCGGACCATCATGATGGGATACGGGCGTGACTTGTCTTTAGGCTCGTAGATTGCCGTGAACAGCTTTATCCCGTCGCGCATGGGAATCTGCACTTCGCGTTTGACGTAGTGCGCCTTGACGGTCGCCGCGTCCTGCGCGCAAATCGCAAACGGAATCGCGAGAATTAGGAGAAGCGAACTCAAGAATATGATGTGGGTTTTAGTCCTCTGCATGGTGTCTGTTCCTCTATCCGTTTAGCGGCGGGCTACTGCCCGCCGCTAAACAAAACTCATTGGTTTATCTGGCGCACGCGCTCGGTCTCCTTTTGAAAGATGAAGGCGAGCGACTTGTAGATTAGTTTGGCGCACAGAAAGGCCGAGGCGTTTTGGCCCTCGACGTAGGAGTATTCGGTCAGGTCCATGCCGACTACCCGCCGCTTCTGCGCCAGGGTGCGAATCAGGCCTAACACGTCATACCAGCCCAGCCCGCCCGGCTCAGGCGTACCGGTGGCCGATACCAGAGATGGGTCCAGGCCATCAATGTCGATAGTGAAGTAAACATTCTCAGTCAACGCGTCAACTGCCGGTTCCCACCAATCATTCCTGCCGACAATGTCTTTGGCCCAGAAGATCTTTGTCGGCAGCTTATCCAGGCTCTCCGCCTCCTCCGCGGAGATCGATCTGATGCCGCACTGGACCGAGGGTATGCGCAGGTCCTTGACCACCCGGGCCATGATCGAGGCATGCGAATGGGGCGTGCCGTCGTACGAATCACGCAAGTCGGCGTGGGCGTCAATCTGTAGCACGGAAAGGTTCGGGTAGGCTTCGGCGTGGGCCCGGATCACGGGTGCGCTGATCGAATGTTCTCCACCGATCATGGTGACGAATTTTTCACTGGAGATTAACTTCCGGGCCCGATCGTAAAGCGCCTGCATCATCCAGGCGGGAGGGTCAATCGACTCTGAAGGCTCCAGCGTATGAATCCCCAGTTTGTAAACTTCGGCATCAGTCTCTTCGTCATAGAGCTCCATATTGCGCGAAGCTTCAATAATTGCCTCCGCTCCGCGTCCGGTGCCGGCGCCGTAAGAAACTGTGCCTTCGTATGCCACGGGCCAGATGAGAATGCGAGAGTGGTCAAAGCTGGAGAACTCATCTTCAGCAATGCCGCCGAAGTTGTTTGGCAGAGACTGCGACTCGGTCATGTCCGCAGTTTAGCGAAGGTACAGGCGAGAAGCCAGAGAAAGTAATGCCGCGTTTTGAAACTTTCAGGCATGTGGGTTCAAGTTGAGGTTTCACGCAAAGGCGCTAAGAAAGGAAAAGCAAAAGGCGCAAAGAGTTAGTGGTTCTTCTTTGCGCCTTTTGTCCTTCTTTTCTTAGCGCCTTTGCGTGAAAAAGCAAGGTTGCCCACCCAAAAGATGGAAGTCAGGCGAGCGGTCGGAAACTCACCACCTGACTCGCCCCTATGGTACTTCGATCATCAGGTCTTTGCCGGCGAAGATGAAGTTCGGCCTCTTGCGGCCCTTCATGTATTTCGCGGCTGTCTGCGATAACGAAGTGATAAGGATAGGCAGCGCGATAGTGGCGTCGCAGGGGATGAAAGCCGTCTGTGCGCCGCGAGCCAGTTTGCCGTAAACCAGCGACTCATCAAACGCAACCGCGCTGGAACGCCCACCGGGATGTGGCGTGTCGGTCGAGATCTGGATCACGTACTTATGCCCGTGCATCTGGTTCTTGAAGATATTCACGGCCGCTTCAGTCTGATGAATGAAGCTCTTGGCGATGCCCCCCCCCAGGTTGATGACGCCGGAGACGCGCGCATGCGCGGCGATTTGGGCCATGTCCAGAACGTCCTGCACAATATCAAACTGAAAATTGTTCTTCTTCTCGAAGCGCGATCCGGCGATACCCACGGCAATGCCACTGTCGGCTATGGCCGGGCAGAAGATTGGCACTCGTGCCTTGTAAGCCGAAGTGAGCACTCCGTCCTCGGCCGCGATCTCCGCCAACTCACGACCCAGCAGGTGCAGGAACTCCCGCGTTGAGTAAGGCCGCGTCTGGTCCAGTTGACTGGCAAAGCCACCCACCCACTCATCGGCTTCGCGATATTCTTCATCGCTGGCCAGCAAATCCCACATGCGATTGATTTGGGACGCTTCCAGCTCGGCCTCGGTCATGCTGGGATGGGCCTGAAAATGGTGCCGGCCCAGCGTCTCATGCAAGTCATGAAACAAAAGCGATCCGGACAAAACCAGCACATCGACGAAGCGATTCTTAATTACGTAAGCCAGCAGCCGCCGCATGCCCGCGGGAATCAGGGCCCCGGATCCGGCTACCATGATCGTCGTATTATCACCGAGCATATCCAGCCAGATGCGATGCGCTTCGGCCAGCTGCCGCCCGCCAAAGCCGGTGCCTTCCATCTTTTCCAGCAATCCGGCCACCGAGCGATCGCGATCCACCTGAACGGGCCGCGTCGGCATCGTCAGGTATTTGCTTGGTTTAGGTTTTCGTTGCGTAACCATAAGTTCGTCTCAACCTCTTTCTGCGCTTAACTATGTTCTCAATTCATCGGTGGGCCATAAAACGTTCGATAGCAAGTTAGTATCAATCGACAGTTTGCAGCGAAGCGCTCGACTTTACTCAACTACGCCTGCGATCGTTGGCTCCGTTCACCGCCACGTACGTATAGGCATCGAAGCGCGACTCGTAGTAGTTACACAGGTCGGCGCCTTCGGCTTCGGTCAACTCGCCATCCTTAATCCGCTGCGCCACCTGCCGCCGGAAGCCATCGTGCAACAGGCCGCGCTCGTAGCGGGCCCGGCCGGCGGCCTCGCCTACCGTCGTGCCGCGGATCACTTTCTTGATCAGGTAGCCCTCTTCGTCGATATGTATGTGTGCCTCATTCGGCGCGCCAAAAAGGTTATGGCTGTTACCCATCACTTCCTGGTAAGCACCCACCAACAGGAAAGCGAGATAGTAGGGCTCTCCGGCTACCAGCTTGTGCAGTTCCAGCACCTGCTTCACGTCATGCAGGTCCACAAACTTATCGACGATCCCGTCCGAGTCGCAGGTAATGTCGCAAAGCGTAGCGAATTCCGTGGGGGGTTTATTCAGGTGCTGGATCGGAACAATCGGAAACAGCTGATCGAGGGCCCAATGATCAGGCAGCGAGCGAAACACAGAGAAATTGGTCAGATACTTTGCGCACAGCAAGCGGCGTAGCTCGCCAAATTCCTCCGAGACATACTTGGCCATCTGGGCATGCTTGTCAGCCCGCTCGCAAACGTCCCAGAACAGGACTTCCCCCTTAGCGCGATCCTCGAGAGAAATGAGTCCCAGGTTGAACATCGTGAACAACTCTTCGCGATGCTCTAACGCATCGTGGTAATACTCCCGGTAATTCTTGACGGTAATTGACTCGCGCAATTCCCCCAGCTCGGTTACCACCTGCGGGTCGTCTTCATCGATTTCAATCGGCGTAATGTCTTCCACCACTGTCTCGATTTCGTCGAGCACGTTGGTCACCAGCATCGCGTGGTAGGCCGACAAAAATCGCCCCGACTCCTGGATGATTGTCGGGTGGGGTACGTTCTCGTCATCACAGACCTGCTTGATGGTATAGATGACGTCGTTGGCAAATTCCTGCGCCGTATAATTTGCTGACGAATCAAATGCCGTTTTCGATCCGTCGTAGTCCACCGCCATGCCGCCGCCCACATCCAACAGCTCGATCGGGACTTTCATCTGATAGATTTTTGCGTAGACGCGGGCCGCTTCCTTCATCGCGTTCTTGATGCGCTTGATATCCGTTAGTTGGGATCCGATGTGAAAATGGAGCAGGCGCAGCATATCGAGGCGCCCTGCATCGCGCAGCCGGTTGATGACTTCGAGTAACTCTGTCGTGGTTAAACCAAACTTGGCAGCTTCGCCGCCGGATTTTTCCCAGCGACCCGAGCCTTTGGAATAAAGCTTGACGCGCATTCCGATTATCGGCGCCTGACCCTCTTCCCGGCCGGCGATGCGCAGCACATGGTCCAGCTCGCTCAGCTTTTCGATGACGATGATCACTCGTTTTCCTGAGCGGGCGCCCGCGAAAGCCAGTTGCACAAACTCTTCATCCTTGAAGCCGTTTAAGACCAGCAGGCTATCGGGTGTCTGTTCCAGGGCCAGGGCGGCGTAAAGCTCCGCTTTTGAGCCGGCCTCGAGCCCGAAGTCATAGCGCGAGCCCTCGCGCAGGTATTCCTCGACGACGGGCCGCTGTTGGTTGACCTTCATCGGGTAGACGCACATGTGGGCGCCCTGATACTCGTATTCGCGTATGGATTTGCTGAAGGCGCGCTGAAGTTTGCGCACCTGGGCCGCAACCAGCTGAGGAAAACGCAGCAGGACCGGTGCGTGAATACCTCGACGCGCCAGGTCGTCGATGATCTCCTTCAAATCAGCCGATCGGGGGTCCCCATCAGAAGGGTGAACGATTAAGTTTCCCTTGCGATTAACGTCAAAGTAGCCCGCGCCCCAGTTCTCAATGCCATATGTTTCGAGTGTTTGTTCGATGGCCGTGGTCAATTAGTGCTCTCCTGCCTTGCGTGCTGATCTCCAGAAAAGCGCGTACCACCGGCTTCGAAGCCGGGCTACTCAATCGAGTGACGTAGTGGAGACTCACGGATTGGAACGCTATCCGCGCAATTTAACAGAAAATCCGAGGTCGGTCTATAACTATTTTTGCCTCTGGACGACTTCGTCGATGCTACTTAACCCTACTCGTAATAACAAGTTAAGCCGGACGGCTTCAAGGGAAAGTGGCAGCTGCTTTTGTCTCGCGCAGCAAAAACCTTGACACCGTCGCGCGCCTCAATATAATGCAAAGCTTTTCAATGCGCCCGCGCCTTATGACGCTCGTCGCGTTTCGCCGATCAAGGTTTCCCAAACCACTTCGCACCAAAAGCCACTTCGGGGCGAAGAGCACCCCTAACACTCCCTATTCCACCCAGGAGATCAAATGAACCCCAAAACTGTGTTGAAGTATGCCTCCGATCAAGGGGCCAAGTTTCTTTCCACTCGCTTTACAGATTTGCCAGGCTCCTGGCAGCACCTGACCTTTCCCATTGATGAACTTTCAGAAAGTTCTTTTGCGGATGGATTTGGCTTTGACGGCTCATCGATCCGCGGCTGGGCTGCCATTCACGAATCAGACATGTTGCTGGTGCCCGATCCTTCGCGTTTCTGGATGGATCCTTTTTCGGAAGAGCCGACACTTTGTTTGATAGCCAATGCCGTCGATCCCATGACCAGAAAAGGCTACGCCTTTGATCCGCGTTCGGTGGCAGTGCGGGCGGAGACTTACCTCAAGTCAACCGGTCTTGCCGATACTGCTTATTTCGGCCCGGAAGCCGAGTTTTTCGTTTTTGACTCCGTTAAGTTTCATAACGATCAGAACTCGGCCGGCTATACGATCGACTCGGACGAGGCGCACTGGAACAGCGGCCGCGACGCTGACGAGTTTAGCGGCACCAACCTGGGCTTTCGCATAAGACCCAAGGAGGGTTATGTGCCCGTCGCTCCTACCGACTCACTCGGTGATTTGCGATCCGAAATCTCGCTGATATTGGGAAAGTGCGGAATCAGGGTTGAGTGTCATCATCACGAAGTGGCTACCGCCGGTCAGTGCGAAATAGACTTCCGCTATGCGAGCCTCCTGGGCACTGCTGACAACCTGCAAATATTCAAGTACGTAGTCAAGAACACTTCATACCAGTACGGCAAGGCCGCTACCTTCATGCCAAAGCCGCTTTACGGTGATAACGGATCAGGCATGCACTGCCATCAGTCTTTGTGGAAAGACGATAAGCCCTTGTTCGCGGGTGACGGTTATGCCGGACTCTCGGAGATGGCCCGCTTTTATATTGGTGGCTTGCTGAAACACGCCGCCGCAGTCGTGGCCTTTGCCGCTCCTACTACGAATAGTTACAAAAGGCTGGTGCCCGGGTTTGAGGCTCCGGTTAACCTGGCTTATTCCGCGCGCAATCGTTCTGCCGCCATCCGCATTCCTATGTTTTCTACTAACCCAAAGCTGAAGCGACTCGAGTTTCGTCCGCCGGATCCAACCTGCAATCCCTACCTCGCATTTTCCGCGATGGTGCTGGCAGGCCTGGATGGAATTCAGAACCGCATCGATCCGGGCGATCCACTCGATAAGGACATCTACGATATGTCGGCGGCGGAGTTAAGCAAGATTCCCAGCTTGCCCGGCTCGCTCGATGAATCACTGAAAGCTTTGGAAGCCGATCAGGAATTCCTGCTGCAAGGAAACGTCTTTACCACTGAATTCATAAACCGGTGGATCAATTACAAACGCGAGCGGGAGATTCAGCCTTTGCGCATGCGCCCCCATCCACTCGAGTTCAGCATGTACTTTGACGTGTAGGCCGTAAGCACTGAGCAGGTCAATGTCGAAAACTCGATCGGCCTCTCATGTCTATAGACCATCAACCGTTTCAACGGTTTACAGTTTGCTTCTGCAGAACTACCTCGCGCCGAGGGAAACCGTTAAAACGGTTAGTATGAAACCTGCCGCGATTGATCACCGCACTGAAGTGCGGTGTTAATGAGACCTCGAACTAAACAAGTCGAAGTGTTTACGTCAGTTTAATGGATCCGCAACCAGTAACTCTCGCAGGTGTTCACGTCAGGCTGGAGCCGCTATCTCTGGCCCACCTGGATCAACTTTGCGAGGTCGGCCTGGATCCGGCCATCTGGCGCTGGGGTTTGACGCTGATTCAGACTCGCGAGGATATGAAGAACTATATCTCGGCCGCGCTGAAGGCCCAGGACGAAGGCACGGCTATTCCATTTGTCACCATTGAGAAATCTTCGGGGCGGATTATTGGCAGCACTCGTTACGGCAACATCGACCAAGAGAATCGCCGGTTGGAGATCGGATGGACCTGGATTACTCCACAGTGGCAGCGCGCCGCCATCAATACCGAAGCGAAATACCTTATGCTGCGCCATGCATTCGAGGACCTTGGCTGTATTCGCGTCGAGTTCAAAACTGACTCGCTTAACGATCAATCGCGCACCGCGCTGGAAAGAATTGGCGCGCAGGAAGAAGGTATCTTGCGCAATCACATGATTGCGTACGGCGGTCGCCTCCGCCACTCAGTCTTTTTCAGCATCATCGATATCGAATGGCCGGCCGTCAAAGCAAACCTTGAAGCTAAACTCGCTCGGTGATAAAAGCTTCGTGCTTAGTCTTTCATAGTTGTCCTGCTGACAACCTGCTTATGAACGCCCTACCAATAATAGTTGGTTCGCTGTGCGTAATGGCGATTTCCTATCGCTACTACTCCGTCTTCATTGCGGCGAAAGTATTGGCGCTCGACGACAAGCGTCCGGTGCCGTCGCAAACGATGTATGACGGGCAGAATTACTATCCCACAAACAAGTGGGTGCTGTTTGGTCATCACTTTGCCGCGATCTCCGGCGCCGGCCCCTTGATTGGCCCGGTGCTGGCGGCGCAGTTTGGTTTTCTGCCAGGGCTGCTCTGGTTGGTGATTGGTGTGTGTATTGGCGGCGCGGTCCACGATTTCATGATCCTGGCCTGCAGCGTGCGGCGCAAAGGTAAATCGCTCGCCGACATGGCCCGCACCGAAATCAGTCCGCTGTCGGGCTTTGTTGCCGGTCTCGCGATCCTTTTCATCGTTGTGATCGCACTCGCCGGATTGGGTTTGGTGGTTGTGAATGCGCTGGCGGAATCGCCCTGGGGCACCTTCACGGTGGCCTTTACCATACCCCTGGCGCTGTTGATGGGACTCTACATGTACCGCTTCCGTAAAGGTCGCATCGGCGAAGCGAGCGCGCTCGGTGTTGTCGGCCTCTTATTCGCCGTGGTGGCGGGCGGGTGGATTGCCGAGTCGAGTCTGGCTCCTGCCTTCACGCTATCGAAAAATACGATCATAATTTTGATGGCAGCTTACGGCTTCATCGCTTCAGTGTTGCCCGTTTGGATGCTGCTTTGTCCGCGCGATTACCTTTCTTCCTATTTGAAACTTGGCACCATAGCTTTTCTTATCATCGGCGTCATTGTTGTTCATCCCAATCTGAATATGCCGGCGCTGACACCGTTCACTCATGGCGGCGGCCCGATCATTCCCGGCAAACTCTATCCTTTTGTTTTCATAACCATCGCCTGTGGCGCAATCTCGGGTTTTCACGCATTGATATCTTCCGGCACGACGCCGAAGATGATCGCCAAAGAAAGTGATGCGCGCATGATCGGCTATGGCTCAATGCTGATGGAGGGCGTAGTCGGTGTGGTGGCGTTGATTGCGGCTACCTCACTTTTTCCGGGTGACTACTTTGCTATCAACACAGCGCAAAAGACCGACGCGCAGAAAACCGCATACGTGCGAATGGTTGATGAACACACCGCCCAGGGTTTTAACCTCAAGCCCCAGGAGATCGATCAACTCGAACAGGAATCCGGCGAGAAGAATCTGCGCGGACGCACTGGCGGAGCGGTGACGCTCGCCATTGGCATCGCCAAAATATTCAACGGAATTCCCGGGTTGAACGGTCTGATGAAGTATTGGTATCACTTCGCAATAATGTTCGAGGCGCTCTTCATTCTTACCACGATTGATACCGGCACGCGCGTGGCGCGCTTTCTGGTGGGCGAATTTGGCGGGCGCTTCTATCCCAAACTCGAGGCGCCAAACTGGCTGCCGGGTTCCATAATCACGTCCCTGCTGGTGGTTGCTGCCTGGGCGGCTTTCATATGGTCCGGATCGATCTCCACTATCTGGCCCATGTTTGGCATCGCGAATCAATTACTGGCCTCCGTAGCGCTCTGCGTGGCCACCACGATCATTATCAACTCGGGCAAGGCGAAGTATGCCTGGATAACATTGGTTCCCCTGACCTTTGTCGCAATCACTACTTTGGTGGCGGGTTGGAAATCTATCACGGACAACTTCTGGCCGCTGTCGCAAAAGCCCGAGACGGCGGTGCAGGGTTACATAAACACATCCCTCACTGCGATCCTCATGACTGCCGCGGTAGTCATCCTTATCGATTCCCTGCGTCGTTGGTTCAGGTTGGGTAAACGCCCGGAAAGCTTACCTGCGGAGCTTGCTGAAGCGAATTCGCCCGGATAGTTTCCTGGGGGAACTACCCCTGCGGCTCTGCCGCCGCACAGTGCGGGGTACTGGTGCAGTTTGAACTTAACGCCGGAGGCGTTGGCTAATTCCAGCCCAGGGTTTGCTTTGAAACCCTGGGGATACGATGCCTGTGAGTCTTGTCGCAACTCTGAAGGAGTTGGGACAGGTTTGCTGTTACCGCCACGCGCAACCCTTTCAGGGTTTGCATCCTCTGGAAATGTGGGGCTTCTTTCCAGGGTTGCCAAAGCCCAACCCTGGGCTAAAATTAGCGAACGCTTTCAGCGTTAAATTGAAACTGGGCCAGTACGCTAAGTCCGGTAAATGACCCACGACCTAAGTCCTCACCGTTGGACACCCTGCCCATAATCGGCAATAATACGCGATTCTAAGTAAGTCTATCCGGCCAATACCGCGCGCGTTCTATAGCAGTTTCGGTATCGAATTGGGGACGGACCCATGGCTCGCGGGCAGCAATCTCGCCCCTTATTCAAGACCGAAAGGAATGAGCCAATCGTGGAATTATCGCTGATCTCAATCATCAGTCTGCTGGCACTTTGTCTGGCAAGCTTAGTTTTTCGAAACAAAATTAATAACAACAGGAGCACTCCACTAATGTCTTTATTCAGCTCGCGGGTTGGTCGCTTAACGCTTTCGTTTGCCGCTCTTCTGGCCACCCTCGCGGTTGGCGCAGTGCCGACATTTGCTCAATCTCATGGCGGCGGTGAGGCCAATCTGGTTTTGCCGGATCTTTCCCAAGTCACCTTCTTCGGCGGCATTGACGGGCACCGGCTCTTGCTGTTCGGCATCGTCATTTGCCTGCTGGGCCTGGGGTTTGGTTTGGCCATCTACATGAACCTGCAGAAGCTGCCAGTCCATCGCGCCATGCGCGAAATCTCTGAACTGATATATGAAACTTGTAAGACCTACCTGATCACGCAGGGCAAATTCATCCTGATTCTCGAAGTCTTCATTGGCGCCGTTATCGTGCTTTATTTCGGCTTGCTGTCCGGGATGGAGCCGTTTCGCGTGGCGATTATTCTGGCGTTCAGTTTAGTGGGTATCGCCGGCAGTTACGGCGTTGCCTGGTTCGGAATTCGCGTCAACACTTTCGCAAATTCCCGCACCGCATTTGCCAGTCTTGAGGGCAAACCTTTTCCGTTGTACGCGATCCCTCTAAAAGCCGGCATGAGCATTGGCATGATGCTAATCAGCGTCGAACTGCTGATCATGCTTTGTATTCTGCTGTTCATCCCTGGAGACTACGCCGGCCCCTGCTTCATCGGCTTCGCAATTGGCGAGTCGCTGGGCGCGGCCGCCC
>JBDTOI010000084.1:0-17609 GCA_039933315.1 Pyrinomonadaceae bacterium | reverse complement strand
GCCCCTTTATATCCACGGGGGCGCCCGCATACAGGAAGGCGTGGTCAGCCTGGGCGGTTATGCTGACATCTTCCTGCGCAACACCCTGGCCAGCGGGGTGGTGCCGCAAATCAGTTGCATCATGGGCCCCTGCGCCGGCGGCGCCGTTTACAGCCCGGCCATCACCGATTTCAACATCATGGTGAAGGACACGTCGTACATGTTCATCACCGGTCCCGACGTCATCAAGACGGTGACGCACGAGGACGTGACGAAAGAAGAATTGGGCGGAGCGAGCACGCACAATCGAGTTTCTGGTGTCGCTCATTTTGCCGCCGATTCCGATGAACACGCGCTACGCATGGTGCGCGAGCTCCTGTCCTTTGTCCCGTCAAATAACATGGAGGACGCGCCTCGTACCGTGGCCGTTGATACTGCGGACCGGACTGAAGCTGCGCTTAATTCAATTGTTCCCGAGGCGTCGAATCAACCTTACGACATGCGTGAGGTGATCGATTTGATTGTGGATGAAGGATACTTTTTCGAAGTGCATAAGGACTACGCGCCCAACATCGTCGTCGGATTTGCCCGGCTCGATGGTCGCGCGATCGGGATCGTCGCCAACCAGCCCGCTTACCTCGCCGGTGTGCTTGATATTGACGCTTCGGTAAAGGGCGCACGCTTTGTCCGCTTCTGCGACTGCTTCAATATTCCGTTGGTAACTTTCGAGGACGTGCCCGGATTCCTGCCAGGTGTTTCGCAGGAGCACGGCGGCATCATTAAACATGGCGCGAAGCTTCTTTACGCCTTCGCCGAAGCCACCGTGCCGAAGATTACTGTTATCACCCGGAAAGCCTACGGCGGGGCCTACTGCGTTATGGCTTCGAAACACATCCGCACCGACGTCAATTTTGCCTGGCCTTCGGCGGAGATTGCGGTAATGGGAGCCGAGGGGGCCGTGGGAGTGCTTTACCGGCGGGAGATTTCAGAAGCAGTTGATAAGGAATCAGCCCGCCAGGCTCGCATCGCGGAATTGGAAGAAAAGTTTGTCAGTCCTTACGTCGCGGCGGAGCGCGGTTTCATCGATGAAGTAATTGAACCGGCCCAGACCCGGCCAAAACTAATTCGCGCGCTGGCTGTTCTGGAAAACAAACGCGACACCAACCCACCAAAGAAGCACGGGAACATTCCTTTGTAGAGTGTTTGGCTCATTGAAAAGACACACGATCCATTTTCGTACATACTTCATATCTCAGCTAGCTCTGCGATAGGTTGACGACCCGCTTAAACCTCGGGCGTTACTACGTATTGTTCGAACCGCTGGTGTACGGCGTGGCGGTCCCAGCCGTAGTTACTCCACTCTAGTCCACGTCTCTCATTAACACCTAGCTTCAGCTAGGTGACCCGCTGTAGCAAGAATCTCGGCAAACCGTTTCAACGGTTTCCCCTCCGACATCTATCTGTCGCATCGAGGACCTTGTGATAAAGGGAGAGGAGTTCGACTCAACACCTTGAAAGGACCTCGTCTCATGTCACTACACTCATACTCACGCTGTTGGCTTCACCTGATCTGGACCACACTTGACCGCGAGCCAATGCTAACGAAACCTGCCGCCGTTGAGGCATCTCGATTCTTAACAGATTATTCACTTAAGAAAGGTATCTACATGAAGATTAACTACTTCAATCCGGAACACGTTCATACCCTCATCGACCTTCCTACCACCAAGTCCATCGAGGAAGTGATGAAACTATTGAAGGGAAGCTCCTCTCATTGGATAAATCAACAGCGGCTATTACGTGGCAAGTTTTACTGGGGACGAGGATACGGAGCCTTCTCCGTATCTCATTCACACGCTGAGAGAGTTGCAGCTTATATTGCCGGGCAGGAAAAGCACCATCACAAGAAGACATTCAGGCAGGAGTTTGAATTGTTTGTAAAGAACTACGGCTTGAAATGGTATGACGATTGAAACCGTTAAAACGGTTACGGCTTGAAAGATGAGCCTTATCCACCTAACTGAAGTTAGGTGTTAATGAGACTATGGCTGTTGCTTCCTTTTAGTAGGTCTGAGGACCTTCGTCATTGGGGGCCCGGCTCACTGCGAGCAACCGCCTCCGGTTCGTGCAATGAAAAATGAGATAGGGAAATGGATTTACCTGGAGCAGTCGGCGTTGCTGTGCGTGATCACGGGGCTGAAGCGCTTCTGATACTCCGCGGAAGTGATGAATGAACAAACCATGCCGCGGAAGTTGCCCGGTTCACGCGTGTTCAGCACGTCCAGCCAGAAGGCATAGCCGCCCGGGTCGGGATCTCGTTTCAGGTAACCGAAGTATTCCATCAGCACAAATGTGGCGTTGTACTCCTTCGCCGTGAACTCCGGCTGCGTTATCAGCGATCGCAACACCTGCGCCCGCGTGCCGCCATTGTTGAGCATAATCACGTAGGTCTCCCATTCGCCGGTATGAAGAATCAGTCCGGCACTCTCGAACAGCTTGTTGACGAATTGCTCCGGCGTCATTGAATCGGGATAAGCCTGGCGGAAACTGTCGCGCTGTACCCATTCATCCACCAACGCATTCTTGCGAGTTTCCAGATCCATGCCCCCAATCACTTTCGCTCGATCAGCGGTGAACTGCTTGTAACTCGGCTGACTACCGAATGAGGCTTTGTATAACCCGTAAACAAATGCCCCGGTCTCCTGAAACTCCTTTGCCATGAAGAAGGAGGCGCTGACATCCAGGCGCCGTTTGTTGATGCAAGCGGTGTCATTGCCGCAGCTCGCGATCTGGTTATTCCAGTATTCCAGCCCACCCTGATCAGGTTCGCGACCAAGGAAGTCCAAATACTGCTGCCGCACGAAGTACTCTGAAGTGTCGATGGCATTCCCCACTAACGCGGTATTGAGCACGGCCGTAAAGACGGCATCAGGATAGTTCCCCAGCAGCGAGAAGGAACGATTCGCCGGACTGAATGAATAGTTCACCAGCCCCGGCGTGACTGTGTAGAAGTTGTCGGTGTCCACGTCTTCAAACCGGTACCTGCCCTTGCTGTCGGTCATGGTCCAGGCGCTCTTCGCCCCGCTTAAGTTAACCATCACGCCACCGAGTGCTGTGCCATCGGGAGTTGTTACTTGTCCGCTAATGGTTGCATCCGCGGCGGTCGGCCCCGCCACAAAAGCATTCCGCACTGATTGCCCCAGGCTCTCTGAGCCGGTCTGGTAGCCGCTGCGATAATAACCGCGCGCGCGGACGTAGAAGTTCATTCCGGTTGACAAGCTCAAACCTGTCCGGGTCCACTTGCTGCCGTCCCACGTTCCGTTGCCCAGGGGGCTGTAGTTCACATTGTCGTTTGAATACTCAAAAGTTACGCGCGTGAATTGCGGGCTTGAGCCGCCCCGTGTCCAGTTGATGGTGGTTTGCGTCACAGCCAGGTTTTGCAGCGCGGCAGTGTCGTTGCTCAAACGAGCGAAGAGATTGCGAGGTTGCCCGCCAATGTTCGCGAACTCGCCGCCCACTAAAATCTTGCCGTCCGACGGCAGCGCGATTGAACGGACGATACCGTCCGCGTTCGGGTCAAACGCGGCGTCGAGCGTGCCGTTCGCGTTCAGCCGGGCAATGCGGTTGCGCGTCTGCCCCGTCACTCCGCCGATGCTGTCCATTCCACTGAACTGCCCACCCGCTAAAATCTTGCCGTCCCCCTGCACCGCGATTACAAAGACACCAGCGTTCGCGTTCGGATTGAACGTCAAGTCAGCCGCTCCGGTGCCGGCATCGAGCCGGGCGATGGAGTTGCGCGTCTGTCCGCCGATGGTCGTAAACTGGCCGCCTGCTAAAACCTGGCCGTCCGGCTGCACCGCGATTGCAAACACATTATTGTTTGCATCCGGATTGAAGGCAGTGTCGAGGGTGCCGCCGGTTTCCAGGCGGGCAATCCGGTTACGCACTAGTCCGCTCACGCCGCCGATGCTGTTCACTCCGTTGAAACTGCCGCCCGCCAAAATCCTGCCGTCCGTCTGTACCGCGATTGAAAAGACACCTGCGTTCGAAGCCGGGTTGAATGGATTGTCGAGCGTGCCGTCCACGTTCAGCCGGGCGAGGTAAGTGCGCGTAACCGCGCCTCCACCGTTCGGTGCCAGGGTTGTAAACTGCCCACCCGCTAAAACCTTGCCATCGGCCTGCAGCGCAATTGCAAAGACTGTAAAGTCCGGGTTCGGGTCGAATCCGGTGTCGAGCGTACCGTTCGCGTTAAGCCGGGCGATGTAATTGCGCGTCTGCCCCGTCACTCCGCCGATGCTGTTCAATCCGCTGAAAGAGCCGCCCACTAAAATCTGCCCATCCGGCTGCACCGCAATTGTATACACGTCCCCTGTCGCGTTCGGGTTGAAACCTGTGTCGAGCGTGCCATCGGTGTTCAATCGGGCAATGTTGTTTCGGGTCGCGGTCAAAACGCTGGTAAAGCCTCCGCCTATAAGAATCCTGCCGTCCGGCTGCACGGCGGTGGCGTAAACAAAGCCGCCGACGGTGTTGAGATTGAGCGTGCGATCGGGCCGGCCGTCGGTTTCCACGCGGCCGATGCCGTTGCGCGTTTCTCCGAAAGCCCCGCCAATGAGGTTGAAAGGGCCCCCCAGTAAAACCTTGCCGTCTTCCTGCACCGCGATTTCCAGGACATTATCGTTGGTGTTCGGGTTGAAGCCGTCGACCGTGCCATCCGCGTTCAGCCGGGCAACGCGATTGCGAATCACCAGCGATCCGCCGTTGGGTGTGAGCGCTCCAATTGCACCGCCGACAAGAATTTTACCGTCCGGCTGAATCGCCATTGAAAAGACCGTATCGTTCGAGTTTGGATCGAACGAATCAGCCAGTCCGGTGCTGGCATTGAGCCGGGCAATGCGGTTGCGGGTCTGCCCACCAATGCTGTTCGCTCCTGAGAAAGCACCGGCCGCTAAAACCTTGCCGTCCGCCTGCACCGCGATTTCAAAGACCTCACCGTTCGCGTTCGGGTCGAAACCCGTGTCGAGCGTGCCATCCGGGTTCACCCGGGCAATGCGGTTGCGCGTCACCGGGCCTCCGCCATTTGGCGCGAGCGTAGTGAACTGCCCGCCAAATAGAACCTTGCCGTCCGAGGCCTGCAGCGCGATTGCGTTAACAAGCACGTTCGCCTTTGGGTCGAACGAATCAGCCGAGCCGCTGGCGGCATTGAGCCGGGCAATGTAATTCCGTGGCTGTGCGCCGATGGTGGTAAAACCGCCGCCTACCAAAATATTGCCGTCCGCCGGCTGCACCACGATGGCGTTAACTACGCCATTCGCGTTCGGGTTGAACGGATCCAACACGTCAACTGATCCGTTTGTGGCATCGAGCCGGGCGATGGAATTCCGCGGTTGGCCGCCGATGTTCGTGAAACCGCCGCCCGCTAAAACCTTGCCGTCCGCCTGCACTGCGATGGCAAAGACATTACCGTTCGCACTCGGGTTGAAAGCGGTGTCCAGCGTGCCGTCCGGATTCAATCGGCCGATGCGGTTGCGCGCGACCGGCGCTCCGCCATTCGGCGACAGCGTTGTGAAATCGCCGCCGATAAGAATCCTGCCGTCCGCTTGCACGACAACGACGCGCACCACGCCATTGGCGTTCGGGTCAAAGCCGTCGAGCGCGGATTGCCCGCGCACCGCCGCTGCGCTGCCGGCCAGCAATAAGCCAAGCACCAGAAATGTCTCCAACCAACCGTGGCGGGTCCGCATCGCTCTCGCTGCTTTAGATTTTGTTGTGGCAAATGAAGTGGAAGGTGCGGCATGAGATTCAGGGACAAAGGACGGCATAGTTCAATTCTCCTTGAATGAAGAATGAGAGTAGTGAGCAACATACTCTCCCTGGTTCGTTACAAGCGCGAGGGGAACTGCACCCGATCCATTTTGTTGGTGGAGATCCCGATTTGTTCTGAAAGGCCTGGACACCGATGGAGCGCCTAGATTACCCACGGCCCTCCTGTGTGTCAAACAAAAATAAGGGCTGTGTAAGGATAGGTCCTGGCATGTATTGCGGCTTCGCCGCAGCACAATTACAGTAGGGCCCCCTCAAACCGATGGAGACAAGTATGTTGAATGTCAGGTCGAGCGACTAGAATAAGTCAACGAGAGAAGCGGCGGCAGAGCGAAGCGGCGACACCGCTTTGGATTATGTTTCACATCCGCTAGCTTCAAGTTATCCAAAGCGCCGTCGCCGCTTCGCTCTGCCGGCGCACTCCATAATTTTTATCCGCGTGCGTCTGCGTTCATCCGCGGCTAATTTCCGGGGCTTGCCTGTTTGGCGTAGTAACCCTGGCGATAGAGCAGTCTCAGCTTCTGCTTGCGCAGTTCGGGATTAATGATTTCGATTTTGATTTGGCGGAAGGCGCCGTCGCGGGTTTTGTTTTGCGGTGAATAGGCAATCAGGTACTGGGAACGGAGTTCTTGTTCGATTTGAGCAAAGGCGCCGCGGAGTTCGGCATCGTTGAGCGGAAAGAAAGCCCGGCCGCCGGTTCGTTCGCAAACCTTTCGCAACGCGCCCTCGTCGATCTTGTAAAGTTCCCGGTCTCCAATGCCGATGCCGTAGACGGTTACGTTATGTTTCAACGCAAAATCGATGAGCTCATCCTTCTTCGTGATGCTGCTGGTGTCGTCGCCGTCCGTTAGGAGGATAACCGCTCGCCGCGTCCGCTCCGGAGTCTGCGACAGGACTTCGTTAGTGCTGGCCCATACCGCGTCCCAGATACCCGACCAGCAACGCGGCTCTTCCTCCACCGAGGCATCATCTTCGCATTCCGGATCATTAGGCGGCAGGTCTATCTTCAAACGATTTATGGCGCTACGAATGAGTGTTTTGTCGTTGGTTAAGCCTTGTTGCATGAGGGCATTTCCGGTGAACGAGACTGCAGCTGCCTGATCCCGGTCGGCCCGAATGACCGTGTCAAGAAACTCGCCTGCTGCTTTCTGTTCTTCCGGCAAGGTCCGCTCCTGAGACTTACTGAGGTCGATCACCAGGGCCAAAGAAAGGGGCAACTCCGTCTCGCGCTGAAAGACGTCGATTTTTTGCGGCACGCCATTCTCGAGGATACGAACATCCTCCTGGCGCAGAGTGGTAATGAAATGTCGCTGGTTGTCGAGGGCGGTGAATAGATTGTTTACGAGATCTGTTTCAGTGCGAATTATTTCGTCGTCGGAGACCTCCGGCAATGAACGGCCGGAAGGCGATGTGGCAGGCTTTGCCGGTTCCGACTTTACGAGTTTGGGGCGCTCGCGCCGGGATTGGCCGGACTGGCCACGGAAAATAACAGGTTGCGTTACGGGCGCGAGGAAGTGCGCAGCGTTCAAACTCGCCGCCAGCATCAAGCAGGTCCAGGTTCGCAGAATTGCAAAAAACAACCTCACCTTGATCTCACCTTTCTCCCGCGCCCGCCACCGGAGCAATCTCGATCAAACGGCTAATGGGATCGAACTTTATGCGGAAGGGCCGCATCGCTGCGCGGCCCAATAAAGTAGGCGAGCCGCTTTCTGCTCCACTCACGAGGTCCGTGGGGATCCTCTGCAATATTAGCGAACCAATGGCGACCGTTTGGGGCGCTACGCGGCGCGCCGAAATCATTCCACCTCCCAAGTCGCGCACCGCCCTGCCTGAGGGTGAAGTCCTTCGGTCGTAACCGCCGGCCGGATCAGTTAGCGCTAAACCGAACTCTGAGCCGGTATCAATCAGCGCGCGCTGTCCGTTATCAAGCAAAACGTAGGGCCGGCGACTGTTAGGCTCCCGCACCCAGGGAACGATAGCTCCTTCGCCCGGTCCCTGCCATGAACGCAACGGCGTCAATGCAGGATCAAAGGCCGACAGTTCCCTCCTGGGAAAGTCGATGGCATAGCCCAGCGGCCAGAAAGCTTCGGTGGGATCGAGGATCCCGTCGATATCATTCGGGAAAATATCTGCTTTGAGGACGGTGCCTGTCGCAGGCAGCGCGTTGTCGCGATCGCCTATCGCCAGGCTTGCCGCTCTGACTTCGCTGGTCACTTCTCTGTGGGGCACGCCGGACAGGCCCGCGATTTTGTTTTGGGTTCCCTGCTTTACCGGCAGGCCAGCTTCGGCAGCTACCCTGGGTGAGACAATGCTGGCGCCTGCGCCCGTGTCGAGGGCAAAAGTATAGGGACCAAAACCGTTAATCCATAGCCTCACCAGCAAGCCTCGCCCGGCTACTTCGTTGAAGAAAACTGCCCTGGGAATTCGATAGCGGACAGACTCTTGGGCGGGCGATGAGGCGAGCGCACCAGCTTGCGGCGAAACCGCATGTCTCGGGATAAGACTGAGGGAAAGATCACGGGCAGCCCCGTTGGGGGCTGCCCCTGTAATCGTGGCCAGGCCCAGCATGAATACCAGGCCTGACCAAATTCCGCTCGCGCGTTTACTGAACACCGGATTTACTCCAGGCGGTTAGTAACGACGAGTCTTGTTACGAATTTTGTAGGTGTACAGGGCCGAGCCACCTGCACCTGCCAGGGCACCTATGCCAGCGCCTTTCTTACCGCCAATGAGGCCGCCAACAATCGCACCTGCGCCCGTGCCCATGCCCACGGTGAGCTTGTCACGGTGCTTCTGCCAAAAGGTGCGGCTGCGTGGCTGGGTGGTGTTGCCATAGTCGTAATAGACACGGCGTGAGTTGTTAGAGCTACGAGCCTGACTACGATACTGCACGTTTCTCGCTGCAGATCGGGTTGGCGCGTAGGCTGTGGTCGCGGCAGTTCTTACCGCGCCATTAGTAGCTTCGCGCGCACTTAGAAAACCGTCCGCGAAACCTTCGCGATAGGCTGACTGTTCCTGGGCTGTCTGGAACCTCAAGGCGCCGTTAGCCGCCAACTGGTCAACTGAGTTTGCGCTCGCCAACTGCATGTTAGGCGTATTGGCCACGTCCGAGTAAGTCGCGGGCATGGTTCTTACGACATTCGCATCAGTGCTCGAGCTGCCTTGCCTGCTGACCACGAATGCGCCCACCGAACCACCAATCAAGGCGGCGACTAACGCCACCGGTAATATCAGATTTTTTCTCATAATCATCGCTTGATATCTCCTTCTTGTGTAGATCCGCTTTGAGCGAATTCATGAACATGAAGTGCAATAGGTATTCCTTAACGGCGCTATGCGGTGAAGTTTTTCGAGATAAACAAAAAAGTGCCGAGTTTCCTGTATAGAACCTGCGAATAAAGTACGTTGCAAGAAAATTACAATAATGGCTGGGACACAGTGGGCAGCAGTCAGCGGGGGCATTACCCGATATGGGTTCGCAAAACATCCCATATCCTCAACACTTTCGAACAGTCGATTGATTACTCCAGAACAGCGATTTGCTTTATTAGCGTGCGGCACGCACGAGCTACGTCGATGCAGTCGTCAGGAAAACCGTAGAGAGTTGAGCAATTCATCTCATTAACACCCGGTTTTAACCGGGTGACCTAGTCGGCCTCGTCATGTGCGAACCGTTTCAACGGTTTCTGATTTCGCAGCGGCAGGTAAACCGTTAAAACGGTTCTGGAACTTCAATGCGCGCCTGTTCACCCGGTTGAAACCGGGTGTTAATGAGATGGAGCCATTGGTGAGGCGTCTTAAATATGAACTCGCCACGCCCGCGGCCGCAAACTAACAGTTTGCGTTACAAAAGAGAAAGGCCGGCGAAGAGTTAATCTTCTCCCGGCCTTCCGCGTCAGTGCAGCTATTCAAAAGAACTACTGGCTTACAGGCTTCTCCCTTATCAGTTCCAGGGCCTTCTTGAGTTGTATGTCTTCTACCGGCGGCTTGGCGGTCTCAGCTGAAGCATCGCGCTTTTCGTTGGTGACACCAGGCTTGGTGACCGGATCGTCCTCGTTACCCGTCAGGTCCTCAGGATCGACGCTATCGAGTACGTCAGGGCGTTTTACTTCGACAGTTGGAGTTACACCTGAATGGGAACGATCCTCTCCCAGGAAAGGCTTGCCGCTGGCTGAGGCCCACTTAACAGTGGTCAATAAAAGGCCGTCGCCATCGCGCAGAGTAAACAACTTCTGTTCGGCCCCGGCGCCGAAACTCTTTTCTCCCACCACGTCGCCGCGCTTGCGCTCGAGCAAGGCGGAGGCAATCACTTCGGCCGCGCCGGCCGTGCCGGTGTCAATCAGTGCGGTTACCGGACCGTGGAACAAAGCGTTCCTGGGATCAGCCGTAAAGGATTTGAGCACCGCACCTTCGCGTCCGATCTGCTCGGCAATCGCGCCGTCCTTGATGAAGAGGTTGGCGACCGCCACCCCTTCAGCCAACGATCCACCCGCCACGTTCCGCAGGTCGAGCACAATTTTTTGCGCTCCCTGGCGCTGTAGCTCCTGCAAACGCGTGCGCGCATCGGCGGCTTCACCTGTATCCAGACTGTTGATGCGTAGCAGGCCGACCTTGCCGGGTTCCATGCGTGCTTCCGCTGCGGGTGCTTTGAACAAACCCCGCCGCACCGTCAACGTCATCGGGCGGGCATTCGCGCGCAATATGCGCAGCTTAACTTCTGAACCAGCTGATCCGCTCAAGAGTTGACGCGCATCGTAAAGTGAAATGTCGCGCGTGGCGCGGCCGTCAATGTATTCAATAATGTCACCCGCCCGTACCCCGGCTTGATCCGCAGGTGAACCCTTGACCGGCGCGATCACGTACAGGTAAGAAGCGACCTGCGACATTTCCGCCCCGATACCGGGTCGGGTGTTGTTGCCCGCGCTTTGAAATTCCTTTACTTGCTCGGCTGTCAGATATGTGGAGTAAGGATCGAGGCCGTAGGCCAAACCACGCAACGCGCCGGCGCGAACCTTGTCCATGTTTGGCTCATCCACATAATCGTATTGAATGTGGTTGAGCACCGTTCCGAAGATACGAAGTTGGGCGCCCGGGTCGTTGGCCGGCTGCTGCGCGCGCGTGGAAATCCACCCACCGACGACGGTATAAAGCGCCAGGCTGGCAGATAAAACAACCAGTGCAAACTTTGCGCGAAATGTCATTAGCTCAACCTCGATATTCTTTGAGAATTCAATGTCGGAACACGCGTTGGAGTACACTTAAGCCGACGTGTTCGGTATCATACAGTGGCCGGAAAAGGCGCGCAAGCACACAATCAAGAAGCGTTTCCGGGCTCTAACGATCTCTGCCGGCGCAGCCGCCCAACAGCTCGCAATACTCGGTACTGCCGCAGTTTGAACTTAACGCCGAAGGCGTTGGCTAATTCCAGCCCAGGGTTTGCTTTGAAACCCTGGGGATAAGATGCCCGTTGGTCTTGTCGCAACTCTGAAGGAGTTGCGACAGGTTTGCTGTTAACGTGACGCGCGCAACCTTTTCAGGGTTTGCTCCTCTGGAAATGGGGCGCTTGTTTCCCAGGGTTGCCAAAGCCCAACCCTGGGCTGAAATTAGCGAAACTTTCAGCGTTAAATTCAAGCTGCACCAGTACGCAATATTCCCAGCAGCTATATAAAGCACTTGCCTGAAGCTACTCTAGATTCACCGCCCACCAGGGAAGCCGAAGATCCGGGTGGCCGCTGTGCCGCATTGGATATCGGCGAGAAACGCGTCGGGGTCGCCATCTCCGACGAGTTGAATATCACCGTAAGACCGCTGGCGCCGTTCCAGCGAACCAGTTGGAAACGTCTTTTGCAGGACGTATCGGAACTTGTGCGCCACTATGACGCTCGAACCCTGGTGATTGGTTTGCCGTTAAGGTTAGAAGGAACGGAAGGTTCCGCGGCCGCTAACATTCGCCAATTGGCTGAGAAGTTCCGTTTGTCGTTAAATGTGCCGGTTTATCTGCAGGACGAGCGGTTGACAACGGTCCAGGCCCGCGAAAATCTGCGGGCCATGAAATACTCGCAAAGCGAAGTTGAACTCCGTTTGGATAGTGAAGCGGCAGCCATCATTCTCAAGGACTTTATCGCCGGTCGAGAAGGTTGATTAGTGACACCTGAAAATAGTTCCCCTCCCAAACCACCAGTGGCGCGCCGCTCACGTTTAATAAAACGCCTTCTGTTGGCGGTGCTGCTTATTTTGCTCCTGGCTGGTGGAGGAGCTTTTCTGTGGCTTTACCGCGAACTCAACAATCCAATCCCGCATTCTCATGCGGCGGATTACATAGAGATACCGCGAAAGTCTTCGCCCGAAACCGTCGCCAGAAAGCTGGCCGCTGAAGGTGTGTTGCGGCGCTCCTGGCCCCTGATGCTTTACATCAAGCTTACCGGCGCCGGCCCGCGCCTGAAGGCCGGTGAATACCGGTTTCCTACGCCGATATCGCCAATGGGCGTGCTCAGGAAGCTGCTGGAAGGCGAACAACGCCTTAGTCGCTTCACAGTGATTGAAGGCTGGACCCGATGGGATATCGCCGCCTCGATGGCTCGCATCCCGGAGTTGCAGTTGCCGGATGCCAGTGCGGCGTTGGGTTTGATGGATGACGTTAAGGACATACGCGATCTCGATCCGGAGGCGAAGAACCTCGAAGGGTATCTCTTCCCGGCGACCTATAGTTTTCCGCCAAACACAAAAGCGCCCGCCATGATTGCGGCCATGGTAAGCAGATTTCGTCAGGAGTGGCGTCCCACTTCCTCCGAACGGGCCCGCGAGCTAAACATGACTCCGCGCCAGATTGTTACGGTTGCCTCGCTGATTGAGACTGAGGCCAAGCTTGCCGATGAACGGCCGATGATTGCTTCCGTTATTTACAACCGGTTGCAGAAACGTATTCCCCTCGGGGTGGACTCGACGATCATCTATGCCTCAAAACTTGCGGGTAAGTGGAGGGATGATGGCCGCGTTTACCTCAGTGACGTTGAGAGACGTTCGCCCTATAACACGAGATTGGTAACCGGCCTGCCGCCCGGCCCGATCGCCTCAGCGGGTGCCAGCTCCTTATCGGCGGCGCTCAACCCCGCCACGACCGATTTTCTCTATTACGTGCGCGATCCGGCGCGCAACGATGGGGCGCACAACTTTTACTCCAACGGCGCCGACTTTCAGCGCGGTGTGGAAGCGTTGCGCAAGTGGGAACGCGAGCGCGATGCGCAGTGATTGTAGCGGCGGCACTCCGTGGCCGCCCCTCTCTTCCGTTCCTCGCAACCTTAGTACGTTCTGAAGGGGGTGGCCACGGAGTGCCACCCCTACAATCATTGCAGCTTGTGCTGCACGGGTTTGTGAATTATCCTTCGGAGCGTATTCCCCGTTGGCTTGAATTCTTTCATAGGATTATCGCAGTGAAACAAACTATCAAAGCCGTATTTCTCATCCTCGTCATCTCCATCCTGGCCAACGCCCAGGAAAAGGGAGTGGACAAGCAAAACGAAAGAATTCGCGATACCGGCAGCGGGACAGCACCCGGCACAAATGGTACTAAGCAGACCACCGGAGTTGGCCGCGGCATGGATTTTGGCCGCGACCACTCAGCCGACGTACAGTTGATCCCGAACCCTTACCGGCTGTCCGCTCGGCGCGATGCAATTGTGAAAGCCGGAGTCGACCTCATGCGCGATCGCAAGATGATTGTCGACGAGGCCGCCTCCCGGCCGGACGAGGGTGTAGTGATCAGCCAGCCCTACACTTTTATCAAGGGCGCAGTGGTTAGCAAGTCTCAGCTCGGTAGGTTCGCAAACCTGCCGGATGTCACAGCCGGTGAGTGGACACGCGGTCGCTACACTATTACCGTGATGGTCCAACCGATAGACGGGATTGCCTCGAACGTAACCGTAAACGCGAAGATTGAGGGGCGTACCGACGGCGCTCGGGGCGCGGAATGGATAAGTCTGCAAAGCACCGGGACTGCCGAACAAGAGTTTCTGCGCGCGTTGATCGAGAATATTACCGGCGGGAGTCCCACAGTTCCCAAGCCGTGATCAACGCGGATAAGAACCCCGGCTGATTTACCCGACTCTAAAGTTATTCCTTAAAAGTACTACCTATGATAACGCCCAGGTTACTTGATTCGACGCAGTCTCGGGAAGATGAACAGTCATCTTTCGGCACCCGAATAGCCGTCGGGTTAGTGTGTGCCCTGCTCCTCAGCGCGACGGTCTTCGGCGGTTACATGTACCTGCGGAAACGACACGCCAGGGATACTGCCGCCCGAGTTCTGGCTGAAACGCCCCCGGCAAAACCCATTGTTCCGGCGAAGGCCCAGATATTCGTGGACGATGCCATGCCTAAAGGCAGTCAAACATTGATAGGCGGCACTGTGGAGAACATCTCGGGCGAACAACTATCGGGACTATCAGTAGAAGTCGAGCTGCGCAAGCGCAAGGACGGCGCCACCGACATCAAAGAGATTTCGCTTGATCCACGCGATCTCGCTCCCGGCCAGAAGGGCCGCTACTCATTCGCTATAGTGTCTCAGGACTATAGTTCAGCCCGCGTGCTGGGCCTTAAGAGTTCATCGTTGCTGGCCCAGGTACCGTTTAAGACTTTGCCGGGAGCAGAACGGCCCCTGGAAAAAACTCCTGACGGGAAAACGATAGTGGTCGGCCGGCCCCGGGGGCGCGGTGAAGAGTTTCTCAACACTCCCGACAATCCGACCCGCGTTCCCTGACCGCCACCGTAAGTCGGCGCCCGACTTATCTCTTATCTAGTCTTGTAGGGGCGGCACTCCGGGGCCGCCCCTTTCTTGCGTAACTACGAGGGGCGGCCACAGAGTGCCGCCCTACAAATAGAGTCGGCAATCTCGGAGGCGGTAGCCAACCAAACAACGCTGGTTTTCGTCACAGCAGCGAAACTTCTGCTTGAGGCGCAGTTAGCTTTCCGCTATATTTTCGCTGAAACTTTCGACGTGCCCCGGTATCGCCGCTTGAAACTATGACCACTAAGCTGTTCCGGCACATTCTTTCGCTGGCATTCGTCTTCGCCATTTGCTCCATCTCGCTTTGCGGGCAGGTCCGGTCTGTTCCCACCAACGATTCCGTAAGCGCCGACAAGTCGGCGCCAAGTACCAAATCAATTTTCGAAAATGAACCCATCGAAGAGATGCACGTCCGCCGCATTATCAAGCTGGCGGAGAAGCAGCACCTCGAGAACCTGGACCGGGCCCGTGAAGCCGCCAAGCTTAGCGCTAACCTCAAACAGGCCTTCCTTTCGACGAAGGCGCTGGACGTATCTGATCGCAAGAAGCTGGAGAAAGTGGAAAAGCTGACGCGGCGTGTCAGAAGTGAAGCCGGGGGGTCAGATTCCGAAGCTGCCCTCGAGCGCGTCCCCAGCGATCTGGAAGATGCCCTAAGCCGGCTGGCGGATTTGTCAGAGCAGATGAGAAAAGAGGTGGAGAAGACACCCCGCCAGGTTGTGTCGACTGCTGTCATCGAATGCGCAAACCGCCTGCTTGAAGTTCTCGAGTACACTCGCAGATTCAGTCACTAATTAGCGCCCTCCACAATGCCGTATCGCCCGTCTCAATACCCTTCCCGCCGCGTGCGAGTCTTATCAATCTCCCTGCTCTGTTCAGCGCTCTTGCTAGCCACGCCGTCCGGGGCGACCAATCAGGACGATGAAGTCTATCGCGTCAACACTGACCTCGTGCTGGTCAACATCACCGTTCTGGATGGGCAAGGCAAATTTGTTAACAAATTGAAGCCGGCAGACTTCAGCGTAACCGAGAACGGGCAGGCCCAGACGGTGTCCTCATTTACCGCGCAGGAAACGCCGTTCGCGGCAGCCATCCTGCTGGACACTTCAGGAAGTATGGAATCGCGTTTGTCGCTGGGACGCTCGGCGGCAATTCGCTTCCTCGATGGATTGCGCCCGGAAGACGTGGCGTCTGTTTACCGTTTCGACGCGAAGGTTGAGCGGTTACAGGATTTCTCGTCCACCCGCGACCTTACACCCGTTGCTTATGGAATTCGCACCGGAGGTATGACCGTATTGAATGATGCCATCGTGCGCGCGGCAGAAGATCTTGCGAAACGAGCGGAGAAGCGACGCGCGATAGTGGTGCTGTCGGATGGTGGCGAGAATAGAAGTAGCGCGTCTTCCGGGAAAGCCCTCGAAAAGGCGCTTGCTGTAGGAGCGACGATTTACACGGTAAACATGTCGCCGAATAATGGCCCGAGGGATTTGCAAGGGGCGGCCATGCTCAGGGAGTTTGCCAGCAAGAGTGGCGGGATCTACGTCGCTACTCCCGGTGGGCAGGCGCTGCGCGATTCGTTCGCCGGCATAGTCGCCGAACTGGGGCAGCAATACACGATCGCTTACCGGCCTTTCAATCGCGCGCGCGATGGAAGCTGGCGCGCCATAGACGTCAAGGTATCGCGGCCTGATGTAGTCGTCCGCACCCGCAAAGGCTATCGCGCCCCGAAGAACTGATATAGGTCCAATAAGTCATATAGGCCCTATACCGCCCCTAACCACCAAAGCTAGTCACATTCTTAGCCCTGTCCCGCTGCCGCTCCATTGCCAACTCAATCAATCGCTCGAGGACTTGCGGAAAAGGCAAACCAGAAGCGGCCCACATCTTTGGGAAACCCGAAACGTCGGTCAGCCCCGGCATCGTATTAATCTCGTTTACCAGAACCTTTTTCGACGAGCGCTGCAAAAAGAAATCCACCCGGGCCAGTCCGGAACCGTCAATCGCCTGAAACGCACTCACCGTCATTTGCTGAATTCGCGCTGTGATCGCTTTTGATACCGGAGCAGGCACCACGAATTCGACGTTTCCCGTGCTGGCGTATTTTTCCGTGTAGTCGAGAAACTGCGCCGACTTTTGTCGCACCACATACTCGCCCGGCAGACTGGCCTCAGGCAGATCGTTGCCCATCACAGCGCATTCGATCTCCCGGGCGTCAATTCCCTCTTCCACGATTACTTTCCGATCGTACCGCGCCGCCAGATTCAACGCCTCTTCCAGAGAGGTCTTGTCTGTCGCTTTCGAGATGCCCACCGACGAACCAAGATTCGCCGGCTTAACAAAACAAGGGAACCCGATCTGGCGAACTACGCGGCGCAAAACATCAGCGGGCCGGCTCTCCCAGTCGGTCCGCAAAAACCAGGCGTAAGCGCAAATTGGCAGCCCCGCGTTGCGGAAGAGCCCTTTCATAATCACCTTGTCCATGCCACAGGCAGACGCCAATGTGCCGCAACCGACAAAAGGAATGTTCGCCATCTCCAGCAGTCCCTGAAGGGTGCCGTCTTCGCCATACGGCCCATGCAGCACGGGAAAAACTACATCAAGCGGTTCAGCAGAGCCGCCCTCGTGCCGGTCAAGCATCACCAGTCCGCTGCGGGACGGATCGCCGATGATGGCTACATCATCCGTGGGACCAGAAAGCGTTTGTGGAGAGAAAAACTTTTTCGTGGGTGCCGGCAAGAGATCGGACGCCAGCGCGGGCGGAAGCCATTTCCCCTCTTTATTGATCGCGATCGGCACCACGTCATATTTTTTCCGATCGAGGGCTTCAATCAGGGATCGGGCGGAACGTATCGACACCTCATGTTCGCTGGAGCGACCGCCAAATATCACACCCACCCTAAGCTTTTTCGTCACGCGCAGTTCCCTTCACTCATTCCTGGAATTTGGTTTCTAAAGTATGGTCTTGCCCAGGGCCGATGGACTGCCCAGGCTTGAGACACATAAGTACCTTCATCTTCAAATCTTTGCGGGT
>JBDTOI010000083.1:0-17695 GCA_039933315.1 Pyrinomonadaceae bacterium | reverse complement strand
GAATAACCGGTAAGGTCAAGTGGTTTAACAACTCGAAGGGTTATGGCTTCATTGAACAGCCAGGCTCTTCCGACATCTTTGTTCACTATAGCGCCATCCAGGGCGATGGCTTCAAGACCCTTGAAGAGGGTCAAGAAGTCGAGTTCGAAGTGACGCAAGGCCCGAAAGGACCACAGGCCGAAAAAGTGACCAAGGCGTAAGTCTCCCCGGCTTGCTTTTGAAGCAAAGCCACTGACCGCTTCCGGTCATGAGCCCGGAACGCGCTAGTAGAATACAAAACAGGCGGCTTCTTTATTCAAGAGGCCGCCTGTTCTGCTTTACAGGTTTTCTTTACGGCGCGGGCTGAAGGTTGCACCAGTGCCGGGGGAGGTGGCCTTTATTCCTTGTCGTCAGCCCTGGCTTTAAAACTAACGTGGCCGCCGTCGATATCAACCGAAAACAGAACGCGCTCGCAGCCGAGGTGCTCTTTCAGGTTGTCCGTCTTGGAGGCAATCAGCCGATGAAAACGAGAAAAGGAAAGATCTTCTGTAGCTTCGCCGCATTTTCGCTTCGCCTCGATGAGGGCCTCGTACAGGTTCTTCACTGTCTTCAGATCCTTGTGTCCATCAGCGCAAACGAAACTGGTGCGCTCAACGGAACTCACGGCATCAGCCCGAGCTGACGCCCTGGCGGCAGCACCGGCGTCGCGACCTTCTTCACGACCCTGCATAGTTCGTCGCCACATGTCACGGAAAGTCGCATAGCGTGCCCCCAGTGAGTTGTATTGGTAGCGTTGCGCAAAGGTCAGGTTACGATCGTCTCCCAGGCGCTTGATATGCGCCTCTACCCGCATCTTGGTATCGTAGGGCGCGCGCTTCGTACCGCCGTTGAAGTAAACATCGTATTCAATCTTCAGTTTCCTGATGTCCTCTTCAAGCCGTCTGAGCTGATCATCGACGGTGATCTGGCTTTCCTGCACGCCCTGCTTGTTCTTGTTTCTTTCCTGTCTTTCGCGGGTCCGGCGAGCAAATTTGTTATCTCGAATCGGCAAGGGTTTTCTCCTGCTGGGTTCGGGCGCGAAAGGCCCGGCTATCTTTTTCGAGTCTAGGCGCTTTGAAAGCTAAGGTCAACGACCTTGTTGAATCGATACTCGGGTGTGGCGACGCGAGCTTTGACCGCGGGTACGCAAACGATTTTCATCGCTGCCGCGATCTCTGGCACTTGGGTCCCGGAAGCAGGAATTGATTCAATCAGGGAGACATACTACTCTTCCAACCCGCAGGCATTCTTCTATGGTAAAGGCCGCTTCATCGAAAGCTACTTCACTACGTTCACTGCCGTCCGTGAACGCGCTTCTGCGGACTGAATCCGCCCAGCGCTTGATATCAACAGTGGGCCCCAGACGCGTAACCGCAATAGCCCGCGAGGTCACCGAAGAGCTGCGATCAGAATTGCGTAGCCTTTCAAAGAGAAAGAACAGCCAAGATGGAGCGCACACGCCTGACAGTTTGCTCGCAGAGGCCACCGCCAGGTTGGAGCTCGCTTGCCAACGGGAAGCGAGCCCTGGCTTGCGCCATGTAATCAACTGCACGGGCGTAATCCTGCACACTAATCTGGGACGCGCTCCGCTTTCGGAAACAGCGAGACGAGCAATCGCGGAAGAAGCCGCGCGCTATTGCACACTCGAGTACGACTTGGAAAACGGCGCCCGCGGAAGACGTGCAGCCCGAGTCGAAAAATTGCTGATCGAGTTGACCAATGCCGAATCAGCCCTGGTAGTGAACAATTGCGCGGCCGCGGCACTGCTAGTCCTGAGCGTTCTGGCGCGTAAGGGTGAAACGATTGTGTCGCGCGGTGAACTGGTGGAGATTGGGGGCGACTTCAGAGTTCCGGATGTTATGGCCGCTTCCGGCACGCGGATGGTAGAGGTGGGCACGACGAATCGCACGCGCCTCTCGGATTACCGCAAGGCAATGGGCGACAAAACCCGGCTCATCATGCGGGTGCATACTTCGAACTATCGCATCGTCGGCTTTACGAAAACGCCTGCCCTGGCCGAATTAGCGGAACTTGCGCATCACGCCGGACTATATCTTTACGAGGACGCCGGTTCGGGAGCGCTGCTGGACTTCACTAAATACGGCTTAAGCGGCGAGCCTTTGATTGCTGACTCAATAGCTGCCGGCGCCGATGTCGTTTCGTTCAGTGGAGACAAACTGCTCGGCGGACCACAGGCCGGTCTGATTATAGGTCGGTCCAAAGTGATCGACTCATTAAGACGCCACCCCCTTTACCGCGCCCTGCGACCGGATAAGCTGGTGCTCGCCGCTCTTGAGGCCACATTGGCCGCCCATTATCGTGGCACCGCCTTTTCAGACTTGCCCGCCCTGCGGATGATCGCACTTTCGCAAAATGACATCAGGGAACGTGCAGAGGCTTGTATCTCTCGTCTGGCTGAGGCCGGGGATGGGCTTATCTTCGAAATGATAGATGGCGAATCTGCCATCGGGGGCGGTTCTGCTCCAACTACCCATCCAAAAACCAAGTTAATCACGCTGACACACTCACGATTCCCAGCTGAAGCTCTTGAACAGGCGCTGCGGCGTTCGAATCCTCCCGTCATCGCTCGGATCGCCGATGATCGCGTCCTGATCGACTTGCGCACGGTCGCCGACGATGAAGAAGAAGACCTTTTTCAGGCGCTAGTTGCCCTTTCCTCATCGTTCAGCACGATGTAATCACCTAAACCGTAACCAGGATTAGTTCTTGTGTAAAACATTGCTTTTCAGTGTATAATCCCTTGTCTTCGAGCGTTTGCTCCAAAGCAGCGCGCAATTTTTAAGGGCGACTAAGCCCTCCCGCTTATCAAAAAGCGCCCCTCTCAATCACCCCAATTAAGTTGAAGATTTCACCTGGCCTAAAATCAATGTGTTATTCGCTAGCGCTGTCCGTCGCGGCCGGCCTGGTGACCTGTGGATTCTGGCAAGCAGGCTGGCTGGATTCAGCTCAACAAGCATTTGTGTCTTTCCGCGGTCAAAGCCAGACCATCATCACCCCACGGTTATGGCTGGCAATGCTCTTGATCGTGGCGGTAAGCACCTACGCGGGCTTCTTTGTTGAACGAGTTGGAGCACGCCGATCGTTTCCGTTTCTGGGCGTCGGCTTCCTGGCTCTTAGCATCATGAGCCTTGCCGCATCGCGCTTTCTCGAGATCGACATTGTCTTTGCGCCTATGGCGTTGGCAGCTTGCGGTGCCACGGTGCTGGTCCAGGTGCGACGTCTTTGGAGCATCGATGCCACTCTGGCGCGGAATGTACAAAAAGTCGCGGCGCAAACCGAAGCCCCAGGCAACGATGGCGCACGCCTGATGAGTGGACTAAAACTTTTGGAAACAGTCTTGCCCATGGAAGAGGCCATTGTTTTTCAACCCAACGAGGATGGGATGCTGGCTGCTTCGGCGCGTCTGCGTTCGGGGCCGAGCGGCTCGCTGAAGACGGGGCGAAACGCGCACTGGCGAAAAGTTGTGAGTCTTTGCGATAGCGCGGTGGCGACTGGCGAGATAAGCATAGCTAAAGCGGGTGTGATCGATTCATTTGAGACCGTCGCTCTGCCCCTCGAACACCAGGGTCGAAGGGTGGGAGCACTGCTGTTACGCTTGCGGGAAGATTTCGAACAAAGCGACAGCAAGTTATTGTTTGCAGTTGGGGCCCAGCTGGCGCGAAACCTGCAGCGTGACGAAGTGCGACGACAAAGAGTTGGCACTGACAAACTAAATTTTGTTTCGGCGCGTGCCGCTGGTCGGCGCCTTGAAGCCTTCGATGTAGTCAGTGGGTTATTGACGGAACAGAGATTTGGCGCGCACGTTCTGACAGAAGCCTCCGATGGTTACGCTGTGGCCTACCTAGATGGCACCCTGGCTTATCTGAATCAGCCCATGCTCGAAGCTGCGCGCATCAGCAAACTGGAAGCCGGCGGTCTTGATCTGTTTGGCTTGCTGGAGACTTTCCGTACTGGAGTGTTTGACGAACCATCCATCGCGGTGCGTCGTGTCTTGCAGTCGGGCGATGCCTATGAGAGGGAACTGGAGTTTGCCGGGCGTAACCAGACTTTGAAACTGAGAATCGCCCTGGTAAGTGAAAACGGACATAGCGGAGATAACGGAGGTAACAGCAATGGTGGCAGCGCCGCCCAGCCCCTCTGTTTAGCGATCACCGCGCGCGACGTAACGCGCATGAAGGAATTCGACAAACTGAAGAGCGACATGATCTCGCTGATGTCCCACGAGTTGCGTACTCCGATTACGAGCATTAATGGCTTTGCCGAGTTGCTGGCTTTGGACGATAAGATTCCTGAAGAGTCGCGCGAGTTTGTCACCATCATCTCCAACGAGTCACAACGTTTGTCGCGCATGATCAATACCTTCCTTTCCGTGACGCAACTCGAACGGGGCGACCGCCAGGAAGTATTGAAGATCCCGCTGAAATTGGACGATGTGGTGCGCGACACGGTCGCGAATCTTCAGTCCGTAGCCAAGAAAAAACGCATTCGTCTGGTGGAAAAGCCCCCGGCAAAGATCCCGCCCGTAGCCGCCGACAAGAGCTTGATCACTCAAGTAGTGACGAATCTGGTGGGCAATGCCATCAAGTACAGTCCCGAGCGGACTACGGTAATGGTGTCCACGGCTCTCGAGGCCGATGCGGTGCGCGTTTCCGTCGAGGACCGTGGTTACGGTATCCCTCCGGAATCAATCGATCGCGTTTGGGAAAAGTTTTATCGCATAGCGCGTGACGGTCACGAGAAGGATGAAGAGTCAACCGGTCTCGGCCTGGCCTTCGTGCGCGAAGTGGTCGAGCAGCATGGCGGCACTGTGGCGGTTGAGTCTGAAGTCGGCCGCGGATCGACGTTCAGTTTCACGTTGCCCCGGCTGTAAAACCAGCTGCTCCAGACTGAAGAAGCCTCCTGGCCTTTCCCCTATCTTTTGGCCTAAACCTTGTTTATCGTTCCCCTGCAATTCATGGCTCCGCAATAGCAACGCTTCGTATCCGAGTGAAGTGTCGTCTGGTAATCGACGGTAATCTCTTCGGCAGGTTCAATGTCGCGCAGAGCGAAGAACAGCACATGGCCGTAGAGCGTTTTCATGTAAGCATTAGGCTCGCATGAATGATTGATGTAGTGCGTGCCATTACCTCCGCGACTACCATCCAGACTCCAATCATAATCAATAGCGCAGATGCGCAGCACCCGGCGTTTTTCACCCCGGCGGGTGGCCTCGACATCAGGAATCAGCTCGCCAGTGTACTCAGCAATCTTACTTCGTTGAGGAAAGCGAACTGTGGCAAAGCAGCCTCTGCCATTGATAGCAGAGGTTTGAATGGCGAGTCCTGGAGCTAACTTCAATCTCATAGTGTTAAGCTGGAGTAGCTGCCATCTTCCAGATCAATCCTACCACGATGATCTTGTCGCTTAGCTATGCGATACTCTGAATCATGGTTAGAAAAACACGCACTGGGATTACCAAGTATCCTCTTCGCAACAACCGTAAATTCTATTTCCTGGTAATTTGCGTGTTCATCTTCGCTGCGGCGCCAGGGGTGCGCGAAATCGCTGCACAGTCCCCTAAGATTTCACCTTCACCGCCGGTTCTAAAACGGACCACAACAAGGTACGAAACGCGACGGTTCGCTTACGGGGGTACCATCACAATTGTGGGACCACCGCAGGGCTCAATCGCAATCGAGGGCTGGCAACGAAATGAAGTGGAGATTACAGCTGATATTGAATGGCAGGCCAGTACGGAACAGGACCTCACTCTATTGGCCGCGGTGGATAATTTTGTACTGGACGAAGACGCCGATCATTTGCGCATCGTGACCACCGGCACGCATGACAAGGTTTTCATGCGGCGCGTTGCCAAACGCTTTCCCAAAACTCTCTTAGGAATGCCTTGGAAAATTGATTACCGCATAAAGGTTCCTGTAGCTACAGACCTGGAGATAAACACTGGCAATGGCGCGCTACGACTTGCGGGAGTTGAGGGTGCCATGCGCGTTACGGCGCTGGAAAGCGATGCGACTCTGACGCTTACTGGAGGCTCGGTGATGGTCACGGTTGGCCGAGGCTCAATCAAGCTCGACGTTCCCACGCGTAGTTGGCGCGGCGCGGGTGTAGAAGCGCGGCTCGCCCTGGGAGACCTGAAGGTTGGTTTGCCGGCCGGGTTCAACGCTGATATCAATGCTGACATTCTTCGCACGGGAACGATTGCGAATGACTATCCTGCCCTCTTGCCGCGAGAACGAGCCGGCAGCACCGCTCGCTCACTAAAGGCGAGCACCGGGTCAGGCGGCGCAACTCTAAGCTTTACCGTGGGAGACGGAACAATCAGCATTAAGCAAATGAGTGTCGCGCCTTGAGCCTTCACGACCCTCCTCTCATCGATCGCAGCGTGTTTTCGCCGCAAGGTGCTAACTGGTGAAATAAAGAAGGCTTCTACTTAGCGGCTTGTCGCCTTCCTACTTCTGGCTTATGCTGTCGCGCTCGCAGAATTCGGCAAGCCAGGCTCTATCAAAACTTCTCACTACAGGAATCTCAAATGACAGTTAAATCAGATAAGTGGATTCGGCGCACAGCAGAAGAAGCGCAACTTATCCAGCCATTCGAAGCAAAGCTGGTCCGTGAAGTCGATGGCCGGCGCATTATTTCCGCCGGCGCGTCGAGCTACGGCTACGACATGCGTCTGGCTGACGACGGCTTTCGCGTCTTCTCTCCAATTCATGGACGCGAAATAGATCCGAAGAACTTTGATGATTCATCTCTGGTAGAGCCGCCATTGCACACTACGGAAGACGGTTCAAAGTATTATCTGCTACCCCCACACTCCTACGCCTTAGGTGTGACCGTGGAAACGTTCCGCATGCCCCGCAACGTCACCGGCATCGCCATGGGCAAGTCCACTTACGCGCGCGCTGGTTTGCTCGTTAATACCACACCACTCGAAGCAGGATGGACCGGGCGTCTGGTCGTCGAACTCGCAAACCTCGCGGACTTACCTTTGCGCATCTACGTCAACGAAGGCATCGGCCAGGTCGTGTTTCTCGAATCGGATGAAGCGTGCGACGTGTCGTACGAAGACCGAGGCGGGAAGTATCAGGGACAGACCGGACTTACCTATTCACGCTTGTAATCCGCGTGAAAGGAAGTCCCTGGGCTTGTTAGCCCTGTTTTTCATTACGTTACCTGTTCGCTTCCATAAATAGAACAATTGTGACGATAGTCGCTCCCGAGCCTTCTGTATGCTCAGTGTTCTGTAGATGTCTGTTCAATCAAAATCAGGGAACCACGGCATGCCAAATCTCGTTTTCAAGTATGAATGACGCCTGCTGATCAAACTTCGCGAACCCCGCAACGACTATCCATACTGTCACATCGTAAGTTCGTGTTGAAAAAGTCCCTGATAGCGCTGTTTCCAATTGTCCTGGCTGCACTGGTTTTGAGTAGCGTATCAGTCCTGCTGGCCTCAAGGGTGGCGGACAAATTTGTCCTGTACGTACATGTTGCCCAGCTCTATACCCAGGAACCTGACCGGCAGATCTCCATGCCGCTGGGCGACGTCTCGCGAAAGCAGATTGCCAACACCTGGCATGCGCCGCGAGGGGACCGGCAGCATGAAGGGCAAGACATTTTTGCGCCGCGAGGCACTCCGGTCCTTTCCGGCACCGAGGGCTACATTCTGAAAATTGGTGAGAATAATCTGGGCGGCCAAACGGTTTCAGTAATTGGAGCTGGCGGACGTACCTATTACTACGCGCATCTTGATTCCTACGCGCCCCAGATCGCCGTGGGCGATTATGTTACCCGGCAATCCATGCTGGGTTACGTTGGCACTACCGGCAATGCCGCCGGCACTCCGCCACATCTCCACTTTGGCGTTTACGGATCTGGCGGGGCAATGAACCCGCTGCCATTGCTGGCCGATCGTTTTCACCCCGAAAAAAAAAGGGACGACCGTAAACCTCAATCAGGGTCTGGCAAAAAGAACCGTTGAATCTCTCACGCATCGCCTCGGCTAACAGCTTTGCGCCTTCTGCGTTTCCTTTCTTGGCGCCTTTGCGTGAAGCCTCGACTTAAAACCCACAAACATCGGAAGAACAGGACTCCGTTGGTGCCCGTCTCGCCCTCGCCGGATGCCGTAAACCTGACACGCGAAAATCCACAAAAAATGCTTGTGGCCCGCCTCGGCCTGTGATACCGTGCGCCGCCTCAAGGTGGTTACTTGCTCTTCAACTCGTCTGATCCCGTAGTCAGTCTGAGTTTTCCAATCCAAAAATTGGCCGCTCGATCTTCGCGAAGCGGCTATAAGTCTCAACGGAGAACAGACGATGCTCCAGGCAAACCCATCTCTACGCGAGGAAATGACGGGCAGTTCGGGTGATAAAAACGCGGAAGTTTCCCCTCTCCCCTTTACGCAACCAACACGCGCCCGGACTTCAGAAGTCTCCGGGCGGCAGACGCGTGGTCCCGAACTTGTTAGAGCCTCACACACAGACCCTGACAGGAACAAAGCAAAGGTTCTGGCGACGTTTCACTCCAAAGTCCCGGTCATCATCGGCGAAGCGGCTTTCACCGGAAACATGCCAGTTAACGGCCTGCTACTTGGCCACCTCGGTACCAACGGCGGCACGCATACTATCAAGCAGAGAATCAGTAACGGCGTGTTCGACAGTCCTGAACTTGATGGTGAACTGACCTTCAACGAGATGTTGCGAGTGAACGGATTTATCGCCGGAACAGTCTGCTCGCAGAAGGGCACTCTCATTGTTGATTCAACGGCCCGAGTTGATGCCAATGTGGAAGTTGCCGTGGCCGTGATTGGCGGTATCGTTAACGGTGACATTATCGCTCACCAGCGCGTTGAGGTGGGACCGGAAGCACGAATCAACGGAAACATCTGGACGCAGTCGCTTGCCATTCAACCAGGCGCAGTTTTTGAAGGTGTTTGTCGAATGCTGCAAAACACAGAGCCGTCGAAATAGTAACGAGACAAAGAGAGTTCCCCCATGTACGAGATCAAAAGAGATACGAGCGTGTATTACGAAGTCACTAAGGCCCAGGCTTCGCCGTCCGCGGAGCCGGGAGTGCCTTCCGACATTACCGACACCTTTGAACTCTGGCTCGACAGCGTGAAACCAGAGGTTGACGTTTTTTACTCCGAAGGGCCTTCTCCGGCAGAAACGGAACCGCGCGCGGAGGACCCTGCCACAACTTCCACACCGCTGGAGCTGCTGACGGATTGCGAGCTTCTTTTTGAGGGGACGCTACATGTAGACGGCTACTTCTCCGGAAGGCTCCGCTCTGATCATGGCACGTTGGTGCTGGATGAGAGTGGCGAGATAAATACCGATATCATCGTCGGCGTGGCCCGCATTAACGGAACCGTAGTCGGCAATATAAAGGCCCGGGAGCGAATCGAACTGGGCAGTAGTGCGCGCGTCATCGGTGATTTACACACGCCCGCGCTAACAGTCCAGCCCGGCGCCTTGTTTGAAGGCAAGTGTTATCTGCGGGGAGCCGCCTTGAATGGAAATGGCCACCGCCGGCTCACTGCATCTCGTACGGCGTCAAATGGCTCGTCGAATGCTAAGGATCTCCGCGGCCGGCTTAAGCCGAAGGGCAGGAAACCGCAAAAGGCACAGCTGCAGCGACCCTAACCGGCGAAGATGCTATTTTCATTGCAACGCTGGACAGCCTCTCACCGTTTGTTTATTATTTGTCCCTCGCTCGAGGTCCGGGACCCTATCCCCGGATACCGCGACTGGCCGTCAGCCAATTTTCGTCAACTGCTCGCGTGTGTTTATTCAGAAAAGCCTCAGGCATTTGTGACTCAACGTCTCGCGACTTCTCAATGATGGAGGTTTACTATGCTTAGAATGGGAAAGAACCCTAAAGAAGAAGAGAATGAGAGTCCAACCACTCAAGAGGGAAAAACTTACAACACGCCGCAGAATTACGCCTCCTATCAAAGTGGCGACACGCAAACGCGACCTGTGACCGAGACCGGCGGCGCCACCGTCAAGGCCCAGACGGAAAGTGAATCGTTAGCGCGCGAAATCAAAGACGGCACGCTGAGCGGGTTTGTCGGCAGTGGCACAGTGATGACCGGCGAAGCAAACTTCAAGGCCATGCTGCGAGTTGACGGCCAGCTGTCGGGCCGCGTCAATTCCGAGACGGGAACCCTGATTGTTGGCAATCACGGACAGGTTGACGCGAACATCGAAGTTGCCATCGCCACCATTCATGGAACAGTAAACGGCGACATTATCGCTACACAGCGCCTGGAGTTGGGACGCGCCGCCAAGGTTAACGGCAACGTTCAGACGCCATCCCTAATGATCGAGCAGGGAGCAATCTTTGAAGGCAGTTGCAAGATGATTCAACCCAGCGCCGCCCTGGAAAAGGGACGGAAGCGTGACTATCGCGCTCGCGAAGACGCCAGTGCAGCAGCCGCCGGCTCAGGCATGTCATCGATCAGTACTGATAGCAGTTCCGTTTCCACCGACATCTCCAGCGTCTCCGACGTAGCCAGCTAGGACGACAGACTCCTAGTCTGCCACCGGCCGCGCCTCGAATCGGGGCGCCCATAATCTAACTTCCCAATTTAGGGCGGAATTGTCCGCCCTTCTTTTTTTATTAGGGTAGGCGCCAGACAGGACCGTCTTTGGCATGCCTCGTTCGAAGAGAAGCCTCAATAGACTGAAAGCCGGAACTGAAGGCGCAAGCATCCTTGCGGTTTTCCTTTTCCGCACTCGCGCATTAAGCTATACGTCGAAACCATGAAAGGACTCTCTTTGCTTTGCGCCGGCCTGTTGCTAATTGCCTCATCGACGGGGGTAGCGCAGCAGAACAGGGCTCGCGTGCGCAACCGCGCAGCTGCATTTCCACAGAACACCCTACTTCGCATTATTCGGGCTGAAGATGAGCGTCGCTACGATGAAGGTCTAATCGCTTTGTTGGCAGACAAGGACGCGATGGTGCGCCAACGCGCTGCGCTGGCCGCGGGGCGGATCGGTGACGCAAGGGCGGTCCCCGTCCTGGCTGAAATGCTGTTGACCGACCGGGAGCCGGAAGTGCGGCGGGTGGCGGCATTTGCCCTGGGCGAAATCGAATCGCCCGCGGGTGCCTATGCTCTTATCTCCGTATTGAAGGACACGAATGCGGTGGCCCGCGCCCGGACGGTTGAGGCGCTGGGTAAGATCGCCGCCGCGTTGGCGAGCAACGCACCGGCGCAGCCTGCTCAAAGTAGCGCTCCCAAAACTGAGGACGATCGTCTCGACGTTTTCAGAGCAGCCATTCTTGATGTTTTGCGGTTCGAAGCGGGACGACTGTCAGCCTCTGACAGATTGACGATCCTGCTGGGCCTTACTGCCGTTCTACGCGCAAAGCCCGACGGCGCGGGTCCAGTCATCGCCCAGTTTCTCGACCATTCAGATCCTCGCATCGTAGCCGACGCACTCAACACAATGTCGCGACTGCGGTTGAAGGAAAACAATGATAAGGTCCGTCAATTACTCGTGAAGCACGTTGATCCAATCGTGCGTGCGAATGCAGCGCGGGTGGCCGGCACCGCTGAGGATAAAGGCGCCTACGATGCGCTGCTTGACCGGGCGCTTAACGATGATGACCTACGCGTCCGTGTCAGTGCGATCCGATCGCTGGGCTCTTTGAAGGATGCACGAGCCGCTAATCCACTTTTGCGGCAATCGGAGTCTTTGTTGCAATTGGTCAGGACTGGCAGTAAAGGCGCCCTCGATCCTCGGAACGAACTTCTGGAGATCGCTACAGCGCTCGGGCGAATCAACACCACGGAGGATCGAGATCAGATTGTCGACTTTCTCCGAACTCTGCGTGAGGCGACCAATTCGAACGCACCGGAGGTTGAGATTGCGCTGGCGCGACATCTGCCTGGGCAATACTGGACCGATCCGGCCTTTCTCCCCTTTTTCAAGCCCCACGAAAAAGCTCCTGCTCAATACCGGCGCAACAGTTCTCTGGTTACGTGGCGCACTGTCTCAGTCTTTGCGCAGGGATTGGGTGAAGTGGGCGCACAGTTGTCTGATCCTTCTCGTTTAAGCGCGACGTTTAAGCCCGATTTGGTTGAGACTGCCCGCAAAGACACTCTTCTGAGACTTTTCAACTTGATGCAGGTCCGTGATCTACCCTATAAAGCTTTGCCAGATTTGTTGCGCGCTTACTCGGTCTTCAAATCAAATGATCTGGGGGGCGTGCTGCAGAAGTATCTCAAGCATAAAGACCCGGTCGTTCGCGCAACGGCGGCAGAGTTATTGGGAGAAATGACCCCGCAGGAAGCCAACACGCGGGCGCTGATCGCGGCGCTGCCGGCTGCGCTGGTCGACAAGGAATTAAACGATGCGGCCCTGGCGATACTGGACACGTTGGGAAAGCAGAAGACTTCTGCAGCGAATGATGCGATCAAGACAGCGCTCGACTCTTCCGATCATTTGCTGCGCCGGAAGGCAGTCACGCTCTTGAAAGCGAATGGCGTTGGTGATTTCTCGTCCCGCATCGGGACAGTAAAAAGCCGCAATACGGAATCTGATTATCGCCGCGCCATTGCGCGCATCGGCAAGCAAGTCCGCGCCACAGTAGAAACGAGCAAAGGCGCCTTTACCATTGAGTTCCTGCCGGCTGATGCGCCTTTGACCGTTGATAACTTCGTCCAACTGGCCCGTAAGGGTTATTTCCATGGCCAGACGATTCCGCGCGTTGTGCCGAATTTCGTTGTTCAGGCGGGCGACCCGCGCGGCGACCAGAATGGCGGGCCCGGCTATCAGATTCGCTGTGAGCTCAACGAGGTGCCCTTTGAACGCGCCGCCGTGGGCATGGCCCTTTCCGGTAAAGACACCGGCGGTTCGCAATGGTTTGTGACCCATGCGCCGCAGCCGCATCTTGATGGCGGCTACACAGTTTTTGGTCGCGTGGTCTCAGGAATGGAAGTGGTGGATCGCATTGCGCGCGGCGACATCATCCGCCGCGTTACGGTATCCGAACGACCGTAGCGGAATGGTTGGATATGAAAAAGTACCGGCCGGGAGAAAGAGCAGTCTTAAGATTGATAAAGCCGGGCGTGTATCCCGCGTGGGGCAAAAGCTTCTGGTTTGTCCTCGCTTTGTTGCTTGTACCAATCCCTGAGATTTGCGCCCAATCGCACGACTCGATCCCCCCCGAGAAGCGACTCAAGTATCAGATCAATCTTAAGCTCGACTTCGAGGCTCGCACGTATTCCGGCAACGAACTCGTGCACTGGATTAATCGCGGCGACCATGCCACTTCGGTTCTATATTTTCATCTGTATTCCAACCTTCGCTCTGATTTATCGAAACCTCCCGCCCCGCCCAACGGGGAGGTCTCGCATGGCCCCTTACAGCAAAGCGATGAGCCGCGCCTCGATGTGATCGCGGTGAAAGCCGCCGGCACCGGAGCACCTCTGCCGTTCCTCCTCGACGATCAGGGCACGACCTTGCGCATAAACCTGGGTGAAACGGTAGCACCCGGAAACAGCACTGACGTAGAGATCAGTTTCAAAGGAGCCGTTCCGGAAATCGATCCGGAAGAGACGGGATTGGTCACACACATCGTGCAACAGGTCAGCGCTGCCTTGCGCAGTGATCGCGAGTTGCGGCGCGCGCGCGACATCAATTTTCGTTGCCGCAACGTATTAATGCTGGGCACACCCTATCCAGTGCTGGCCGCTCGTAACGGAGACGAGTGGCTGCGCAAGGTTGAGCCCAGCGTCGGAGATACTCTGCTGGCCGACGTAGCCGATTACGCTGTAGAGATCGAGGCAGCTCCCGGGTTGGAATTGTTTACTTCGGGCGAACTGTTGGATCGAACACCGGCGGGCGATGAGCTAAAGCGCACGAGCCAGTTATTTGCCGGCGAAAACCTGCGGGACTTTGCCATTGTCGCCGGGCCCACACTGCGTTCCGAAAAGCGCACCATCGGGAACGTCACTGTGCGGACGGTCTATTTGCCGGAGCACGAGCGAGTGGCGCGAAATGTCCTGGGAGTGGCAGCACAGAGCTTGCAAATTTTTTCCGCACGCTTCGGTCACCTGCCACTTAAAGATGTGACCATCGTTGGCACCCCTCTGGTCGCGGGTCTTGGCAGTGCCGAGTTTTCCGGGTTGGGCGCGATTGCCAGCGCCTTCTACGTGGATTTTGATTCTCCGGCTATGCGCAACATGCCGGAGGTAATACGGGAGCAGCGCGAGTCTCTGGAAGAGAGCCTGGAATGGACTGTGGCGCACATGGTCGCTCACCAATGGTGGGGCGCAGCGGTGGGCAGCGATCCGGCCCGCCAGCCGGTGCTGGATGAAGCCCTGGCAAACTGGTCGGCACTGCTTTACTACAAGGAAGCACATGGCGAGGAGCTGGCTGCCAGCGCCATGGAAGAACAACTGCGCGGAGTTTACAAAGTCTATCGCACCTTTGGCGGTGAAGATCTCGAGGCGGATCGCGTGGCCCGCGACTATCGAAATTCATTTCAGTATACGGCCATCGTAGCCGGTAAAGCCGCGTTAATGTTTGTCACACTTCAGCGGCTGATGGGCGATGAGAAGTATTTTGCTGCTCTGAAGAGTTACTACGCGGCCAATGCGTTTGAGATCGCCGATCTGGATGACTTGCGCGGCGCCTTTATCGCGGAAGCTCCGTTAGCCCAGCGCCGCACTGTGGCGCGCACCTTTGGGCGTTGGCTATCCAGCAAGCGCGGTGATGAAGACGTTGCACCTCCTGATGCGCACCTGGCCGCCGAATTAGGCTTGCCGGCAAAACAAGGTCAGAAAGGCGGCGGTCCGCTCACGGCCTTCGCGCGAGTGGGCAAATTCTTCTGGCAGCAGATGACGAGAATCAGGTAAGACAGTGCGGATTGCGGGTTGCATTGGGAATTTAGCAACCGTCGGATGAAAGATCTTCCACTAGAAGCAGTAATCATCGAGGCAAAACATAACGATGCCTAATCAGAGCGCCAGGATCGAACTGCCAATCCACAATCCGAAATCCGCAATCCGCAATCGATCACTCGTGCGGCCTTCGGGAGTACAGATCGAGCGCGAGTTGGAAGTGTTCAGCCAGTTGATGGACAACAAGTTCCGCATTCCCGTGCTGAACTGGCATTTCGGTCTGAACGCGCTGATCGACCTCGTACCAGGGATAGGCGATGTAGCCACCACTTTAGTCGCGCTCTACGTCGTTGTTTCTGCCGTGCGCTACCGGGTGCCGAAAATCACTTTGCTGCGCATGGGGTTGAATATCGCAATCTATTTCGTTGTGGGCTTGATACCGATATTCGGAGACATTTTTGCCGTTTGGTGGAAGCCTAACATTCGAAACATAAACCTGCTGCGCAAGCGGGCCACCGTGCAGGCTGGGGAAGCTAAACGCGGTCGGACAAGCGACTGGCTTTTTGTGGGATTAATAGTGGTGGGGGTGCTGGGACTGCTTTTTACGTCTCTGGTCTTTGGCTTCTTCTTTATCTGGTGGCTCCTTAGCAACTTCAGCGTTCCGGTATAAAGACTGCTGTCATAACTCCGCAAGCTCACAACTGCGGGTGACGTTCAACGAACTCCACCAGGTTCTTCACGTAATCTGAAAAGCGAGGACAACGAATACCGTGCGGCTCGAGTAATTCACGAGCACGTGTCGTGTCGTAGGTCTGACCCAGAAAGAAATAGGGAACGGCTGCCAGCGGCAGGCCGCTAAGCTTTGGCGAAAAGGGAAGCAAAAGGGCCGGGCGCACCAGCTGGGGCGGCACGCTAACTATCGAGGCCCGCCCCTTGAGCGCCTGGGCAATTTCATCAAAGAGCTCTCGCGTAACCAGTGGGTCCGGATCTGCCAGCTGCACGGTTGCTCCCACCGCGCGCTCGTCTGCGGCGAGGGCTGCCATCGCCTCAATTACGAAGTCGATCGGCACCAGATTCAAACTCACTTCGCGGTTGCCGATGTTGATTAGTGTCAACCCGGCGGGCCAGAGGCGCAGGTATTGAATCAAGTAGTAAACGCCGTCGTATTTCGCGGTCTCGCCGGTGCGGGAGTCGCCGCACACTACCGAAGGCCGGTGGATAGTCACAGGCAGCTCTGACTTCAGCGCCTCAACTTCCAGCTCGGCGAGATATTTGGTCTCTTCGTAATGATTGCGAAAGCCGGCCTCGTGACGCAGCTCGGTTTCCCGAATCACTCCCACGCGCAGTCCGGCCACGTAGCAAGTGGAAACATAATGATAGCGCCGCAGGTCTTTAATGTTTTTGACGAACGAGTTGACGTTGCGCGTACCTTCGACATTAACGCGCATAGCCAGGTCTTCAGCGACCGCGAGATCATAGATCGCTGCCAGATGAAAAACCGTGTTTGCTTCCCGGCGCGCGATCTCTGCGTCGGCGCGTGATAGTCCCAGGTCCGGCTGGGTAATATCTCCCTCCAGTATGCGAAAGCTATCCGACGGTGCTTTAGTTTCGCGAGCAATCAGTGCGATCTCTTCGCGGGCCCGTTCGACGAAAGCAGGTTGCACCAGCAGAAGGAAACGGCCCCCGTCAGCCGCCAGTCGCTTAACCAGGCGGGCGGCAATGAAGCCCGGAAATCCGGTAATGAATGTCGTCTCGTTGTTAGGCACTGAAAAGTATTCTCTACTGTGATGAAGTTTCACGCAAAGTGGCACGGACTTCAGTCTGTGAAACCTGTCAGAACCGCCTGCGGTAGCGGGTGGGCCCTCGCCATGCGCAAATAAAGTGCCCGCCCGCTACCGCAGGCGGTTCTGACAGCAGCCACATCGAAGAAACGGCCTTCACAGACTTAAAGTCTGTGCCACGGTTGCCGCCGGAGTATAATGCAACGCCTCTCGCCAACGATAATTCAACCTCAAGGAGCGATCTAAATCCAATGACCGAAATGCGTTTTCCCCGACGGGCCTCGCGGAGTGCGGCGCTGGCACTCTTATTAGCGCTGGGTGGGATCTTTCCTACCTTCGCGCAGAAGCCCGAATGCATCGTCCGTGTGACGCTGTTACAGGTGAACGATGTTTATCAGTTTGCTCCGGTAGACGGCGGAAAGAATGGCGGCCTGGCCCGGGTCTCCGCCCTGCGTAAGCAAATTCTGGCCGAATCGCCGCACACACTTTTTCTGATGGCTGGCGACACAATTTCACCTTCCGTCGAATCGATCACCTACAAAGGCCGGCAAATGATCGATGCATGGAATCTAAGCGGACTGGATTACGCCACTCTGGGCAATCATGAATTTGATTTTGGGCCCGACGTACTGCGCGAGCGCATGAGCGAATCGAAGTTCAAATGGCTGGCGGCGAACGTAGTGGACAAGAAGACGGGCAGGACCTTTGCCGACACGCCGGATTTTCTGATCCGCGAGTTTGAGGGCGTAAAGGTAGGCATCTTCGGGCTGACCTTGCCGGAAACAATCACCACTTCCCGGCCTGGCCCCGACGTGGACATTCTCGATCCCTGCGCGACGGCTTCCCGCATCGTGCCGCAGATTCGCGCCGGCGGCGCTCAAGTAGTGATTGCCCTGACGCATCTTTCCATGCAGGAGGACAAACAGCTGGCGAGATGCTCGGGCGTTGACCTGATCATTGGCGGGCATGAACACACACTGCTTGAATCAATGGCCGGGCATGCGCCAATTTTTAAGATGAC
>JBDTOI010000082.1:0-17745 GCA_039933315.1 Pyrinomonadaceae bacterium | reverse complement strand
GGTGTCAGGTGCGAGTAGGCGACCGAGCGGAAGCCTTCGGTGTCGCGGACGACGGCCTCGGGCACTACGCGCTCGACCTCCTGCGCGACGAAGCCGACCTGGCGGCCGGAGGCGAAGTTAAGTGCGGGAAACTCCTCACGCCGCCAGTCGAAGGTCACGCCGCGCAAAGAGAGCACCTTCGAGAGCGCGCCGGGGATGGCGCGGATGTCGCGCTTGTAGCGCAGGTCGGAGGCGTCGACGTAGGGACCGACGCCCGCGACCGTGCCATTGACGTGCAGCTTGTAGCCCGGCGAGGTCGTCCCGACGCCGACGTTGTTGCTAACCGCATCTACCCACATGGCGTTTTGATTGATCGCGGCGTTGAAGATTTGGAGATGCCCGTTGGAGTTCCACACCGACCAGCCGGGCTGATACCACCAAGTCCCCATCCCATCCTCGGTCAGCATCCCCGGTAAGTTGACCCCGCCACCCGTCAGCAATCCGCCAACCGTAAACAACCCGCCAGCGAACATCATCCCGCCGACCCTGCCGCGGCCCGAGATGTTGAAGTCGCCTTCTTGCTGCGACGCCGGGTTGATCTGGATGTAGTTGCCGCTGCCCGCGGGAATGTCCGCACTTTGCAGCGCCGAACTCGTCCAGCTCGTGCCATTGCTTCGCAGAAAGTTTCCGGCCGCGCCCGCCGCACTTAAACCCGTCCCGCCGTTCCCCGCAGGGACGACGCCCAAGCGCGCACTGTCGAGCGTCCCCATGCTGATCTGGCCGGCATTAAGATTAGTCAACCCCGAGCCGTTCCCGCTGAGCGCGCCGCTGACGGTGAGGTTCCCCGCCACGAGACCATTGCCAGAGACATGCAGCCGCTCCGTCGGTGCGTTCGTGCCCACGCCCACGTTGCCGTTCGTCGCCAAAAAGAGCTGGTTGGCGTTCGTTACGTTGTCCGTGAGGAAGCCCGAGGCCAGGACGAAGGGCCGGTTCTGCCCTGTGCCGGACTTGCCCGACGCCAGCAAAAAGTCTGTGCCCCGCGCCCGCATCCCCGCGAATTCGTAGTTCGCCGGGTCGGCGATGAGGTCGGTGCCGAAGATGGAGAACTGCGCCCGGTTGTTGGGTGAGCCCGTGCCGCGCGGGACGACGGCGAAGCTCATGTTGGCGTTGGTGCCCGCCGCCGGGTAGAAGTGTAGTTGGGCGAAGCCGGGGACGTTCGACGGGTTGGCGATCGAGGGCGTCACGCCTGTGCCGGCCGCAGCCGCATTGACCTCGATGCGCCCCGCGTTCTCCGAGAGCAGCGAGTCGGTTAACGTCCCCGCCCCTCCCGTCTCCGACCATTTCGCCAGCCGGTTCAGTGTGCCGCTGCCGGCGGCCAGTGGGGAGGCGCCAGAGTCGCTGCCCTTGCCGCCCGCCGGAGTCTTACCGCCGCGCCCCGCCGCCGAGTTGAGCACGGAGCCGTCTGAGAAGCGAATGCCCCCGCGCGCCGACAGCGCGCCCAACACGTCAAGCGATCCGTCCGCGGAGAGCCGCATCAATTCCCTGTCCCGGCCGGTGAAGAAGTCGCCGCCGCGGAACGAGAGCGCGCCCGTCGTCGTTACGATCTGCCCATCATGGCCGTCGTGCGCCAGGAGGGTGGCCGCCGCCGGCTCGCCCTCTGTCATGACGCTCGCCGTGCCTTCCTCCACGGGCCCGACCTCGCGCGCCTGTCCCGGGGTAAGTTCGCCGGGCGCGGCCGCGCGCGCCGCGACTGTCCCGCCCGCGATCTCCACGCGCACCAGGCGCTGGCTGAGACGGCCCCCCAGATCTTTAATCGTCACGACGCACAGGTACGTGCCGTCAATCACGCGCGCGCCCTGGCTGTCCGAGAGAGTCCAGTCGAAAACGCTGCCGCGCGAGTCGGCCTCGAAGACCAGCCCACCCTCAACTGACAAGACTTCCAGCCGCAGGCGGGCGATGCGGTTGGGCGCAGCAAACCGCACCCGCTCCGCGGTCGCCGCAACCGTCACGGGCGCGCGCTCCGGCTGCGTGGCCGCAGGCTCTTGCGCGACGGCGACGGAGAAGTTGAAGCAGACCGAGAGCAGTGCGTAGATGAGTTTGTAGCGTGTCAACATGATTAGAACTTCCTGGATGTCTGTCGTTACCTCTAACGATTCGGAAGGTCTGCGGCGCCATCGTCGCGGGCGATTGTCGCCAGCTATTCGTCGGCGCTGTCCCCCCTCGCGGCGGAGAGTAAGCCCGCCCGCCCCTGGGAGTCCTTGAACAATTCGGAAAAATCGCCGAAATAACGCTGAAAGAATCCTCCGATTCCCTACAGATCGTTATTCTTCGATCACGCGGGCAAGATAGGCGTAGGTCGCACCAGCCAACATATAATTTCCGACGACATCGCCACTATCGTTGATGCCGAACGTCCTGGTCACAGTCGATCCCGGATAATGGATCGTGGCATAGCTGTCCCCGGTCCTGACAAAGCCGCGCACGGTGCTCCCGACCCGGTATACGCCTACGATCACGCCGTCCGGGTTGATATCCCAGGCGTTGGTCAAGTTGGAGCCGGGCTTCATGAACGGGGTGAAGACGCCGTCTTCAATCTTGTAGCTTTCCTGCTGGTTATCCATCATGTTGAACCAAAAACCGACGATCACCCGCAGGTCGGGCGTGGCCCCGTTATTCATCGAGCCGAAGGCTTCGATCTCCAACGGCCCGTCCTTCCCGATTGTGACCCCCCTCATGGTCGCCATTTGATCAGTATCGTGGCGGCAGCCGAGAATCGTGCCGTTGGGCAAGATCCGCTGCGCGATTTCCCACGAATGTCCTGGGTATCGGACCTCAACGAATTCGCCTTTTTTGGTGCGCAGAAATCCGCGAGACGCCACCAGGGGATCTTCGGTTAGCCAATAGCTGCCGACAATTTTGCCGCTCGGACTGATGCCGCGAGCAATAGTGCCGGCGGCCCCGGGAAAGTCGATCACTGTAAGTTCGCCTTTGCTCAGCAGAAAGCCGTGCGTGACGGAATTTTGATCCACGAATGACCCGACAATGTCACCGCGCGGATTAATCCCAAATGCCGTGCTGGACCGGGCTCCCTCGGGAGCAATCCTGATGTACTCCCGCTCTTGCGCCTCAGCCTTGAGGCCAAGCGCCGACAAAACGAAACACATGACAACCGATGCCAGAGTAAGTCTTCCAATTCTCTTCATGATTTCTCCTCTCATTCTCGTTAGTGTTGACTCCGCAGTGTTGACTCCGCCTTGACTCTCTACTCAGCGACCTCGCGCTGAGAAGCAACCGCCCCTCGGGCATCCTGGTACGAGCCGGAGACGAGCAACTTTCCGCCTTCACCCCCTTACTGCGAAAAGGGGGACCGAAACGGCTCACGGAAGCGCAAAATTTTTCTAAGGAATTATTCGGCTTGCTGGCCACCGCGAGAAAGGTGGTAGAATCCGCCAAACCAGTCGTTGTTCCGCCGGAGAGAGCACATGAGTGTTACCTCGTCTCCCCCGCATGAAGTGACCCAACTCCTCGTCGCCTGGAGCAACGGCGACAAGGCGGCGCTCGACCGCCTGATGCCGCTGGTCTATACAGAACTGCGACGACTGGCTCACCATTACATGAGTCGCGAGCGCCCTGGCCACACGCTGCAAACGACGGCTTTAGTCAACGAGGCCTACCTGCGGCTTGTCGATCAAGACCAGATGCGCTGGGAGAACCGCGCCCACTTCTTCGGCATCGCCGCGCGGCTGATGCGAGAGATTCTGGTCGATCACGCCAGAAGCCGGCAGGCCGTCAAACGCGGCGGTGGGCAATACATGCTGTCCCTCAGTAAGGTTGACCGCCTCGCCTCTCGGCCCGATGTGAACTTGATCGCACTTGACGAAGCCCTGCGCAGGTTGGAAGCCATCGATCCGCAGAAGGGCCGGATCGTTGAACTCAGATACTTCGGCGGGTTGCGCATCGAAGAGACGGCTGAAGTTCTCGGGATATCACCTGCGACAGTCAAACGTGATTGGAGCATGGCGCGCGCGTGGCTGCGGTCCGAGATCGGCGAGGAGTAGAGCGAGACAATGTCTCCTGAACGCTGGCGACGAGTTGACGAACTGTTTCACTCTGCCCTGGAGCGCGGGCCGGCGGAGCGCGCCGCGTTCCTCACGGAAGCCTGCGCCGGCGACGAGGCACTGCGGAGAGAGGTCGAGAAGTTGATCGCCGCGCACGAGAAGGATGGTAGTTTCATCGATTCACCGGCGTACGCCGACACGGAATTACTAGTTGACCGTCAGGCCGTCTTGACCTCGGGTCAGAGTCTGGGCCCTTACAAGGTCATTAACTTGCTGGGTCGCGGCGGTATGGGAGAAGTTTACCTGGCCCAGGACAGCAGGCTCTCTCGCAAGGTCGCACTCAAGCTGCTGCATAGTGAACTCACCATAGATCAGGACCGCCTCCGCAGGTTTCGACAGGAGGCGCACGCCGCTTCTGCTCTCAATCATCCAAACATACTCACGGTTTATGAGATTGGGCAGGCAGACTCCATCCACTTCATAGCGACAGAGTATGTAGAAGGTCAGACCCTGCGCGAACGCATGTCGGACACAAGAATGAAGCTGCGCGAAGTGCTTGACGTTGCTATACAAGGGGCAAGCGCGCTGGCGGCGGCTCATCAAGCGGGCATCGTACACCGTGACATAAAACCCGAAAACATAATGGTGCGCACGGATGGGTATGTTAAAGCCCTGGACTTTGGCCTGGCCAAGCTGACCGAGCAAGGCGGGACTGGCGACCTCGAGGAACCGACTGCTTCTCTAGTAAAGACAGGGGCGGGCATTGTGATGGGGACCATCAATTACATGTCACCTGAACAAGCTGAAGCCCGCCGAGTCGATCATCGCACAGATATCTTCTCCCTGGGCGTAGTGCTCTACGAGATGCTTACAGGCAAACGGCCATTTGGGGGTAAATCGGCAATCGATACGCTTCACTCGATCATCAACGAAGAGCCTCGCCCGGCCATCGAGTTGAATTCACAATTGCCGCCCGAAGTGATGGACATCCTGGCCAAAGCGATGGCAAAAGCCCCCGGCGAACGCTACCGACATGCGGGGGATTTCGAGCTCGATTTGCGCCGACTCAAACGGGCCGTTGAAACAAACTCCCTCCCGAGCTCTCAGGTAAAAGCCGGAGCGATTATTAAGCCGCGCGGCTGGCGGGCCACGTCGATGCTGGCGGCCCTGGGCGCGTTGCTCATACTGGGCGTAGCCGTCGCCGGATGGATGCTCAACCGTTCGAGAAGGCAGCCCGTATCAGAGGCGGCCTCTGCCCCGCTGGGGCGGGTCACGCTGGCGCCGATCACCGTTGACCAGGGCTACGAAGGGGAGCCGACCTTTTCGCCGGACGGGCAAACCATCGCCTACGTCTCAGATCGCACGGGCAACTTTGAGATATTTCTTAAACAGGTGACGGGCGGCCCTGACATCAATCTCACAAACAACCCGGCAGATGATATGCAGCCATCTTTTTCGCCCGACGGCAAGCAGATAGCGTTCGTCTCGTCGCGTTCGGGCGAATACAACTGCCTATGCTTTTTCCTTTATGGCACAGAGCAGCCGCTGATGGGCGGGGCTATCTGGGTGATGCCTGCGTTCGGGGGCAGCCCGCGGCGCATAGTTGAATCGGGGACCTTCCCGTCCTGGTCGTCCGACGGGTCATCAATCATTTATTCCAGCGGTCCGTGGCACGGCCAAAAAATCTACCGAGTCCCCTCCATCGGCGGCAATCCTGAGGAGATTCCCATCAAATCTCAAGGCGCCCCGTATCTTGCTTACCCGAGTTACTCGCCCGATAGGCGATGGATAGCCTTTGAGGCGAACAACACTGTATTCATTGTAAGCAGCAAAGGTGGCGAGCCACAGAAGATAGTTAAAGGCAAGCACCCGGTGTGGGGCGCCGACTCCGGAGCGATCTTCTATTCGAATGTAGAAGCGGGCAAGAACTACTCTCTCTGGCAATTACCTTTTTCGAGTGCGGAAGGAAAGGCGTCAGGCAATCCCTCTCCGCTTACGGTTGGTCGCGGGTATGACTCGCAAGCAACGGTGTCGCGCGATGGGAAGTTAATCGCCTACGCAGCGCTTGACGTCTCGCTTAACATCGAGTCGCTTCCCTTTGACGCTGAAACCCCGCGCAACATGGGGGCGCCACAGCCGGTGACCAGCGGGAGTGACAGGATATACTTTCACAGCATTTCGCCTGACGGGATGTCGTCGGTCTACGATTCCCATCGCGGCGCAAGCTCTTACATCTGGCGGGTTGATAGAGGCTCGGCCCCTGTTCAATTGACCTCGGACCCGAACTTTGATGATAGCGATCCAGATTGGTCGCCCGATGGCCGCAACATCGTTTTCTTTAGAGAAGCGTCCAGAGGCGAGCAGGGCACGATCGGCATATGGGTGATGGCTGCCGATGGGGCAAATCCGCAACTGTTGATTAAGGAAGCCGGTGCACCAAGATGGATGCCCGGCGGGGGCGCGTTCGTTTATCAATCTTTCGCCGACGGCCAGATATACATCTATGATCTGGCAAGTAAGAGTTCCCGGCGCATTACTAATGAGGAAGGTATATACGGTATTGGTGTGCCAAGCCCCGAGGGCAAGTGGCTGGTTTATCACTCTATCGCAGCCGGTAATGTTGACGTGAGAGCGATCCCGATAGAAGGGGGCGAGTCCCGGATAGTTGTCGATACGCGCCGGCAGGAGTTTCATCCTTTCGTTTCGCCATCAGGCAAATGGGTTTACTACACGCTCGACCACGGGAATATCTATCGTGTGCCCGGGCCGGCTCAGAACTGGCGAAAGGCCCAGCCTGAAAAGGTGACTAACTTTCCAGAGACCGGCCTATTTCTAGAAGACGCTCACACCTCGCGCGATGGTCACCAGTTGGTCTACTCGCGCCGGCGCACCACAAGTGACATATGGGTGATGAACCTCGGCACGTGACTGTTGCGCGCCAGGGATGCATATCAAATCGTCAACCGCCGCGCAGTAGGTGATAGGGGCGCGTCGCATCTCTCGGCAATAGTTGGTCTGCTCGAACGGGCCCGCGCGCCAGCGGGCACGTCAATCACAGCGCTCTCTCTTGCCAACCGCTGCGGCAGAAGGAAACGAGTTTGTGCCAGAGACGCGAAATACTGCGCTGCGGGACTGTCGATTATTTTTTGTGCCAGCCCCAGCGAAATAGCAGGACGAGGGCTCACGGTTTCACGGGCTGCACTTTAGACGGGAGATTGTTTCAGGCGGGAAGGATTTTTCTGCGAGGTGACTGGCTGGCTCTCAATGCAAGCGAGCTAGTTCGCGGTTGTTGAGGCCGGCGTTCCGCTCGAATGTTTCCTCAGCGAGTTTCAAGTACTTGCTGCCCTGCCTCCAGTTGATCGCGACAGTGTAAGGCGTCGTGGCAAGAAAGGCTGCGTCCGCGGACGTGAGGATCATTCCCGAAGATACCAGATTAGCAACGTTCACTACTCGCGGCCGGTAGATGCCAGCCCAACGTAATCCGCCGTCCTGGTAAGAATGTAATGCGTTGCCGAGCGCGCTCTTCAACTTATTCTGCGGCAGCCAGGAAAGCATTGTCTCGACCTCGGCGGAAACTTTTCGCAAGTCGCGTTGAAACGTTTCGAACGGAACGCGAGCCAGCGTATTGCTTTCCTCGAAGCTTCCCAGCGATTTATGAACGACGACGTCATCCTCGAGTACTTTGAGCGCTGAAATTATGCGCAACGCCAGGGCCTGATCAATTCGTCGCTCGGCCTCCATATCGTCCAGAGTGCCCGAATTATATTTCCCACTCCTCTGTTCCACGATGCCGGCTATCGCCCAGGCCATATGCAAACGCGCCTTGGCCGAGATCAGATCGCGACGCGACCCGGATCCGTTTTCACACAGTGTTCGGTAAGCTCCGGGCTTTTCAGATCCGCATTGCGAAGCAACAGAATTGGCTAGGTCGAGACGGTTTCCTCGGTTAGCTGCCAACTCGTAAAAATAGATTGCGGTAGAGAGGTCTGTCTTAATATTGCTTTCCGGCAGATCACTGACCTTCGCGCGAGCATTGGTTGCTGCTTCTGCCAGGCGAGAGCCCGGCGAAGCAGGCATCATGGCCTCGATTTGCTGCAATCGGAGGACGACGTTTTCGGCTTTCGTCAATTGCTTAACGGTGAGCCGGGACGCATCCGTTTGCGCCGGCGTAGCCAGCGGCAGAAGAAACAAAATGGCGAGAAAGGCGAACAGTGATCTTGTCATTAATAGGCACACCTGCAATCTGGTAGCCGCGGTAGTCCATCGCCTGCGTAAAGCAGGACGTGAGACTCTTAAGCCAGCGAATGCTCAAGTCTGATTGAGTTGTACGGATTATAAACTCACAATACGAGCGACTTTCCGATTGGCATCGTTCCCATCCTCCCGGGAGATTTGCTGCCTCCTGGGGGCGAGTCGCCCCAGCAACGCGAACTGTTGTTGAAAGATTGTAGGGGTGGCACTCCGTGGCCACCCCCTTTTGTAAGTTGCTACATGATTAAAGAGTTGAGTGGAACTGGGGAGAAGGGGGCGGCCACGGAGTGCCGCCCCTACAATCTCGGTTACGATCGTGGCCGATGCGCAAACTAACAGTTTGCATTACGGCAAAAAAGGCCGGCCGCCAAAGCGACCAGCCTCAAGTGTCTCAAGTTGTTTTACAGTCTAGAGAGTAAATCTATAAGTGATGGAAGCAGTGACCAGCGCCGGCTGTCCGTCAACCTGGGCCGGCTCAAACTTCGCCTGTTTGGCTGCCGCCACGGCGGCATCTTGCAGGAAGGGATGGCCCCCAAGGGCATGCGCTTCAATCACATCGCCCTTCTCATCAATCGTGATGTAAACCGTGATGGTGCCTTCGGCGCCGGCGTCCTTCGCGTTCTGCGGATACGTGGGCTGGGGCAGAGTTATCGCTTTGCCATTAGTAATTGTGCTGCGGGCGGAAGCGCGTGGCTTGGAGAAAATAGGATCACCGACTACGTAAGTCACAGGCTTTTGCGCGCGAATGAATCCTTCGCCGCGAGCCGTAAGCCCTACCTTGCCCGAAAGCGTTCTCAGGAACGACTCCAAAACTTCTTTCCCGTCTATTTTGAAGCTGGTGACGCCGGCCATCTTCGTGTCTCGATCGTTATACTGCAGGTTCAGGAAGCGAAACTTTCTTCTTGCGAGCAGTGCCGGGAGTCCGAGTATTCCCACGGTGGGAATGCTGGTTATGACGGAGCCGGTTGTCGGGCTCACCGCACTTCTCGATTGTGTGTCCGGACTGGCAGCAACGATTGAACCGTAAGGGAGGGATAGAACTTCCTGCTGGTTCTTGTCGTGGAAAACCAGACGTTGGTTGGCATCGTCGAGCCGAAGCGAGCCCACAACTTTCCTGCCGAATCCAACCACGCCGCCCTCGTATCTTGCTTTTACATTGGTCAGAGGAGTGGGTACCGGTTTCGGCTTGGACTGCACATCCTTATCCCTGGCCGGCTCGGGGCCATTTAATCGCGGGCGCTGAGCAAGCGAAGTGGCTGTCAAAGCCGCGACCGTTAACGTGGTGATTGCGATTTTGAAAAACTTTGACATAACTACCTCTCTTCTTAATGCGGCAAGAACAATTGTAAAAGACGCTCAAAACGGAGGGCCGGTTGCCCCCGCCGCCTGGCTTATCCCCGCCCAGGCCGGCACCTTGTAGAGTAGCCACCAGAGCAGCACCTGCACCCCCAGCATAAATAGCCCGGCTAACGTACAGGCGGAGGATGCCCTGCGAGTGCCGTTTTCAGGAAACCGGTGTGAAGCGAGCCAACCTACGATACCCATCACTACTGCGCCAGGGCAGAAGACAATTCCCAGATAGGGAATCAGCGAATAGGTCACGAACGCCACCGCAGTAGCTGAAGCGCCATTGCGATTACTCAAAAGATTTTCCCGGAGGTTGCTTCACTATTCAACCTGATTGGACTTAACGATGTGGCAGCGGCAAATAGCCGGCCGAAAAAGTCGTGTTTACTTTCGCGCCCGCAACAGTTCATCGGACGAGGCCGAGTAACGCGAAGTCTTCAATTTGCCGCCAATAAAAGTGTAAACAATGCCATCCTTCATATTGCTATAGATCGCAACGTCATCTCCGCCCTGGCGATCGAAGTCGCGATTTTTTGGCAGACCCATCGAATCAGGAGTGTCCGATGAGCGTTCATGCTGCAAAACTATCAGCAGCACTGTCCCTTCCAGATCCGGCGAGAGCTTTTTCGTCGCGACGAATTTTGCGGTTACGAAACTTACTGTCACATTGCCGCCCGAGACGTTGTAGTGCAACGTTGAGTCGCCGGCAGAACTCTCGTTAACAGGTTTCCCCAGCAGCCGCTCCACCTCCGCCCGCCGCGATTTCAAGGGTTGAATGCTGCCCCAGGATGCTGCCTGCGCGGGCCGGCAAATGGGAAACTGGCACGCTGAAATTAAAAGGGCTGTGCTCAGAAGTCGTGTGGCATAGGACCTGATTCGTTTGGGATTTCTCATGGGCCGGATGCTATCGCAAATGGGGCTAAGTATTCAAAGACATTCAGCTGTCCTCAATGGGAGATATCTACCAACCGAGGGGTGCCCACGGAGGGACACCCCTACAAAAAGAATTACGGTTTCACGGCCGGGCGCACACGCTCCAGAGACTCCTTGAAATCCGCATCGTCAGGCGCGGCCTGCAGCGCTTTCTGGTAAAGCGCAAACGCCCTGGCGTACTGCTTTGTTTTCTCGTAGGCATAACCCAGCTCGCGAAAGACATTCATGTCCTCAGGCGCTTTGGTATTGGCGCGCTCAAAGGCGGCGATCGCTTTGGGAAAGTTATTAGCCCGCGAGTGGGCCACGCCGAGCAGATATAAAGTCACCGCTTTGGCGTTTGGACCGGAGACGGGTTCAAGCGCAGCTGCCGCGCGCGGATACAGTTTGGCCGAAATCAGGGCCTGGCCGAAAAGGCGCACTGCATCTTCGTCAGTCCGCACGCGCGTCAACCCTTCACCGGCGCGCACCGCACTCAGGTTGTCCGCGTCAGCCTTCGGAGTATCGCCGGCGGTACCGGCACGGCGTAGATACGCAGAGGTCAACGAGGCCCAGGCCGGCGCTTGTCGCGGATCACTGACTGTGGCGCGATTCAACGCCGCAATGGCAGCATCCAGCTCGCCACGGGAAAGGGCAATCTGTCCCAGGAAATATAGCGAGGCCGCATCCTTCGGGTTGGCCTTGATCGCGGCGTTGAATGATTGCTCGGCGTCTTTTGCTTTTCCGGTTTTGAATTCTGCCAGCCCGCGGTAATAGAGAAAGACCGCATCGGGTTTAGCAGCCTGTCGCGCAGTGGCGCTGACCAGGAGTGGCAGGGCCTGCTCAAAATTCTCACTCAGCACGTATGCCTCGGCAAGGGCATCGACCGTATGCGAATCTTCCTGGCGCGCGGCGCGTTGCAGGTCCAAAGCCTTTTGCAGATCGGTAGAAGCTTCGGCGTACTGCTTCAAACTTAATTCCGCAAACCCTGCGATCTTCCAGGCCTCAGGATCAGTCGGATAACTGGCGGCAATTTGTTTCGCTTCTTTGGCGGCGGCGGCATACTGCTTTTGCTGCAAGAGTTGGTATGCGTGCGAAGTGTCGGCCGACACCGGACCCTCGCCGACTGGCCTTGCCGGCCTGACGTCCACCAGGGGCGCATTCTTGTTCGCCACCGGGGGCGACTTCGGCCCCGGGCCCAAAAGGGTCTCAGGCGGATTGACCCGTCGTGGGCGTGACGTTTGGGCTTCAACAACCAATGTTGAGGCCGCGAAAATGCAGGAAAGGAGGAGAATTGGGCGAAAATACTTATCTCTGAATTCGGACATTTCTACGATTCTTTCTGGGGAAAGGCTTGATTGTTTGGCGCGCGGCGCTCCCTTTGCCAGTTTCCGATGCTTTTCGTGAAAACTTGGTTCGCCTTGCGCCCTCAGCCTAGTGCTTTGCTGCCCAAAAGAAAAGCGGCCGAAGGGAGCCTCTGGGCCCTGATTCCACGTGGTTTGAGGTTACGCGGGAAGGCGTAAGAAAAGCATTGTAGGGGCGGCACTCCGTGGCCACCCCTTCGTAAGTGGCTACATGATTAGTGGACGCGGAGAAGGGGCGGAGTGCCGCCCCTACAATGCTTTTCTTAGCGCCATTGCGCGAAACCAAAAAGTTACCCAACTCAAAACTATGAGTTGACCCAGAGCGATGTGTCATTGATCGACAACATGAAGTAGCCGGGGTAATAACAGGACACAAAAAACCGGAAGGACGACCTTGGGTGGCGATCGTCCTTCCGGTTCTGTTTATGCTGGCGGCGTTTTTTAGAAATTCAGCTTGAGACCAAACTGAAACTGTCGCGGATCATAGGCGGCGGTCGGACGGCTGTAATAACGCCCATTACCGGCGCGCTGCTTAAAGGTGTTTACATCATTAAAGAAAGGCGACGCGGCTGCTTCGTTGAAACGATTGAAGAGGTTGAAGCCCTCGGCAATCAGGTCCAGCCGCAAGCTCTCGCCAATTCGAATCGATCGCATGACTCGCAGATCGAGCGACATGTAACTGTGCGTGATACCGCTATTCCGTCCGAGGCTGCCGTCTGTCAGGAACGCCGGGATGACGAGCGTGCCGTCCGCGGCAACGCTCGGTCGTTCATTGGAGCTTTGCAGGTCAAGGTTCTGATCTGAGCCGGTCAGAATATTGAGCGGCCTCCCCGAAGAGAGTTCCAGAATCGGCGCGATGGTGAAATTAGAGAACAATCGCTGCCCGAAGCTGTCGGAAGATCGCCATGCATCAGGCGTCGTCAGCACGCCGCTGAAAACAAACCGGTGACGCTGATCGAAGAGCGAATCGGAACGGTCAGCGCGGAAGTTACGATTGTTTTGCGGCTTGAGCAAAGTCTGCAAGTCCGAAGAGTCGTCAATTGAATGCGACCAGGTGTAAGAAGCGAGGAACTGGAAGTTGTTTGAGAAACGACGCTTCAATTCCAGATTCATCGCGTTGTAGTTTGAGTTGCCGTCGGAGAGCTGCGCGCTGACGTCGCCGAACGGCGAGAGCAGGCCTGGTGTGCGAACGCTGCCCGCAATCGCTGCGTTGAAAGCCGCCTGGTTAACCAACCCGCCCGTCGATGAAAGCACGAAGAAGTAGTTCGGGGCGCTGGGGCGGAAGAAATTCGCCGCCAGCGCGTTAACGATCACCTGACCGTTGGTGTTATTGACGGCCACCAGTCCGGGAATGCGCACGGTGTACAGCGCATTGCTCGCCGTGGGAATCGGGAATAGCACGGCTTCAGCCAAACCGGTCGGGTTACGACCATTGGGACATCCGGTCGGACAAAGCACCGGATTGTTTGCCGAGAAGCGGCGGAAGTTTTCCGCAATCAAATCCGATCGGGGGGCGTTGATGTCCTCCGGATGCGGCAGGTGGTGAGCGCCCACAAAAATCCAACCGGCTGAAAGCGAAAGGTTCTTGCCTAATTGCCGCTCAATGGAAACGTTGGCCTGATTGGCGTAGGCATACTGGAAGTCCTTGGCCACGTTCAATGTGAAAGGGAAGACTGGGCCAAAGCCAACGAAGGTCTGGTCGTTAAAAACCAGACGGCCCGGCAGATACTGCGCCGTCGAGGCGGCGCCCGGTGTAACTGTGCCCGGCGGGCATAGCGGGTTGGTTGTCGCGGCAGTGCAGACCGTGCCCTGAAAGATATTCAGAAGGTTCAGCGTGGCGGTCGACGAAGGGCTGATCGGCAACACATTGGTGTACTGCTGCTGCTGCGAGCCGTCCGCAATGTCAGAGTTGAAAGCTACCGCCAGCAATGGATGGTCGTAGAAGATTCCATAGGCTGCCCGAAAGACCGTCTTGCCGTCACCATTTATGTCCCAGGCAACACCGACCCGCGGCGCGATATTGTTCGTGTCGCGCGGAAAGCCCTGCTGTACTCCCAAAGAGTCTTGAGCTGTTAGCAGCTCAGCGGCTGAAAGGCTTGTGCCAGTGAGCGGATCGCGGAACGGGATTGGCGGAATTGTATCCGTCAACTCAACGTCGTAACGCACGCCGTAGTTGAGCGTGATATTCCGTCGCACTTTCCATGAATCCTGCGCAAAGAAGGCGATCGGGCGGTTCTTAATCGAGCTGCGCGGATCGCCAAACCCCTGAATGAACACACTGGGAAATCCCAGGCCGTAGGATTGCACGGGCTCCATCGGGGGAGCGTTGGCCGGGAGGCCAGTGATGACCGGCTGCAAGGCGAAGGTGCCGAAATTGAAAAGACCCGGGAAGTTCAGCTCGAACGTTGCGTCGATGTTAATGATGTTGAAATCGGCGCCAAATTTTGTTGTGTGGTTGCCGATGACCCAGTTTAGGTTGTCGGCAATCTGGAAACGGTCCTCGACGCGCGCCACCGGTGAAAAGGGATTCGAGCCGATGAACGCAGCTCCCGAAATTTGCAGGGCTACACTGGGAATTTGCGAATCGAAAGTCGCGCGGCGACGGCCGAATTGGAATCGCGCTTCGTTAACCATCGTACTCGAAAGTGTCGAAGCGAGGTTCGCCGCGAAGGTAGTGTCGCGCAGTGTTTGAATGCCCGTGCGGGAAAAGTCGTTCTGGCCCAGCGTCTGGTTTTGCGACTCGTCTTGAATACCACTGATGTCGCTCGGGTTGTAACTGAAGCGGAGTGTAAGCTGGTTGTCTTGACTGATCTTATGATCGCCGCGCAGCGAGAAGAAGGTCGTATCTTCGGAAATCGGGAAGATGCGCTGCAACTGGTTAAGCGGGCGGAAGCCGATGGGTAGACCGTTCTCGTTAACAGTCGTAAACCCGGGGAGCACCGCGTTGTTAGCAGCCGTGGGCACGGGCGTCCCGGAAAGCAGGAAGCGACCGCCGATGGTACCGGGCGCAATCGGACTGAAAGCCGGGCAGACACTACCGTCATTAGGACTGCTTAGAGGATTGAAGCCATTAAGGCCAATATGTCCGGCGCTCGAAACGAAGAACGCGTAAGTTCGCGCCAGGCAGATGTTCGCCCCCACCCCTGTTGCCACCAGGCTGTTGATAAAGGAAGCCTGGTCCGGCGTGATGTTGGCAAAAGTGCGCGCTACCGGATTCACCCCGGCGATCACCGGAATTGTGGCCGAGCTGGTGAGTCTACCTATCACATCGGATGTAAAAAATCCTGACTCCTGTCGGCGCCGCTGTTCGACTGCTGCAAAAAAGAAGGTGCGGTCCTTCACGATTGGGCCCCCTACAGTCGCGCCGTATTGCGCGCGCGTGAACGGCGGCTTTTTGTTGGGATCATTGTCAATGAGGGGAGCGAAGGCATTGCGAGCCTGGATCGATTTGTGCCGGATAAAGCCGAAGACATTTCCATTAAACTCGTTGCTGCCGCTTTTGGTCACGACATTGATAATACCGCCGGTGGCGCGGCCAAACTCCGGCGCGTACGAGTTGGTGGAGACTTGATACTCCTGTACCGCCTCCTGGGAAACAGTCGAACGAGAAGCGTTGACGGAGTTGTCGGTGTTGTCCGCCCCATCCACCTGGACCAGTGTCGAACGTCCGCGCTGGCCACCGATATTCAAGCCCGAAGACGGCGCCGGACCAATGGGCCGGTCATTGCCGCGATTGACGTTCGAGATGGTGGTTGAGAGGCCCAGGTAGTCGCGTTGATTGATCGGTAGATTCTCGATGCGCATTTGCTCGATCGTATTGGATACGGTGGTGCGACTGGTCTCAACCACCGGCTGGTTCTCAGAGGTAATATTAACCACCTCGGTGAGTTGGCCCAGCTCAAGCCCAACATCTAAATCCGCGCGCGCCCCGACGGTCAGTTTGTAAGAAGGAACGACGGCTTTCTTATAAGTCGGTGCTTCGACGGTGACCTCATACTCTCCCGGAGGCAGACTTATGAACTGGTAGTAACCGTCACTGTTAGTGGTTACGTCGCGCGTGAAATTGGTCGCCAGGTTACGAGCCTTCACTGCGGCATTGACAACGACCGCTCCCTGCGGGTCACGCACATACCCCTGCAGGTCGGCAGCGTTCGCCTGCGACTGAGCCATCGCGGCCCCGGCGCAAACCAGAATTGCAGCACAAATAAGTAGAGGCCTGGTCGAGGCGTTAAGCCATTGCCTAGGGGACGCAAACATATTGATTCTCCTTGAAACTAAAGGTTAAAGGACTCGGGAGACGCGGGCGATAAGGAACTCGCTACTGTCGGACAACTTCACCGTCGCCTGGCGAATCGCGACGGACTCCCACGGATTTGTTCGTAAGGTCTTTAACGCGCGCAACCGGCCGTGCTCAGTTAACTCAATTCGGCACAGCGCCGCGCCACATTAGTTGAACGCACACGCCTGTCTTTTACAGCAAAAGGTACACGGCTGGCAAGGATTATTGCTGAGGCTTCCCGGCCGCCAAGTCCCTCACGAGGCCGCGCTTACACAGCTTCGTCGCGTGTCTCGACGTACGTTCTCGTCCGCGACGGGCCGCGCGTTGCCCTTGCCAATGTGCGACACAAACGGTCGTTCACACTTACCATGTGAATCGCAGCTGCCGCCAGGCCGGGAGTGAAGGCGGCCCGGCGCAGCATGCCGCACACCCTCAGCCGGGCGCGAAACTTTCTGCGGTAAACCGTTCGATAGTCCCGCGCCAGCCTCTCGAAATCAGCGTCTGTGCCTAAACGAGGCAAGTAACTGGCGACAATTTCCGCCGCCAGTTCACCATTCTCAAAGGCCATCAACATGCCGCTGCCGGAGAAGGGATCAATGAATGAAGCCGCGTCGCCGATTGCGATCAAACCCTGAGCCGGCACCAGCCGCCGCCGGCCAAAGCCTTCCAGCGTAACCGCCAGCCACTCACCAGTTCTGCGTGCGTTAGCCAGAGTGTGGCGCGCGCGTGCGTTTTGGCAGACTACTTCGCGTAGCACCCGCTCGGCATCAGCACCGCAGGCGCGCACGTCACGGGCCGACGCAATGAAGCAAAGGTTGCTGAGACTACCTTCAATGCTGCTGAGTCCGCCGTAGCCGCCCCGGTAGAAGTAGATTTCGCAGGTACCGGGCGCAATCCGCACGTCTTCAAGATGCGCTTTAAAAGCAACCAGCGTTGCGCGGCGCTTCGATCGCGCGCTGCTCGACCCTGGAGTATTCAGCCGGTGGGCCAGTGCGCCCGCTCTGCCGGTGGCATCAATTGTGATGCGCGCGCGGTAGTGGACTTCATTGCCTTTTGACCTTAACTGAGCCCCTTCTACTCTTCCATCGTTAATAAGAAGAGCGCCTGCCTGGGTCTCTTCAAGTACCGTGACGCCGGCTGCCGACGCGCGCCGGAGCAGCTGGTGGTCCATTTCCGCGCGACTCAGGCCGAGGGCTAGCTGGTTATTACCAAACCAGGTACTGGGGACGTTGGCGCTGTTTCCGCGAGGCGCGTAAAACACAGTCGAGTGGAGTTGCGCTTCGCGCGCCGCCTGCATCTGCTCGGAAACGCCAAGCTTTTCGAAGTGCGCCAGACATTCAGGGGAAATGAATTCACCGCACAGCTTCTGGCGCGGATATTGTTTCTGCTCAGCCAGCAACACCCGGACACCGCGCTGCGCCAGGTGAATTGCCGCGCTTGAACCAGCGGGACCGCCGCCGGCAATAATCACATCGTAATCAAAGGAACTACTCATTGAATGAATTGTAGGGGCGGCACTCCGTGGCCGCCCCTCGTTGTCTCCACCACCTCATTGAAT
>JBDTOI010000081.1:0-17815 GCA_039933315.1 Pyrinomonadaceae bacterium | reverse complement strand
GGCACTCCGTGGCCGCCCCTCTCTTCACCATCTCATTCAAGTTCTGACACTCCTTGCAAAAGAAGGGGCGGCCACGGAGTGCCGCCCCTACAATCTACTGACGGCGACTGTTTAGCTCCTTCAGAAGCTCGCGAGCGGCTGCGTCCAGTTGGCTGTCGCGCCCCAGGTAACTTTCTCCAACAGGCTTAGCCACCGCGAGATCCACCGGCCGCGGGTTCATTTCCATCACCGTGCCGTCGTTCGCCGCTATCCGAATAAACGGCAGGCGCAGGAACGAGCCGTCGATCAACTGGACGCCGGACGTGTAAATAATCCAGCCGGCCGTTGGCTCTCCTACGACCTTGCCTAGCCGTAGAAAGCGATAACCTTCAGTAAAGTCTTCGCCGTCGGAAAGCGTGTGCCGGTTCGTCACCAGAATTGTCGGCAACTCAAGGGCCCGCTGGCCCAGCACGGTGCGCGAAGGCGACGCTGAGAAACCGCGCGGCGTCATCGAGAAGTAACTGCGGCGCGCCAGCACATCAATCGCATAGACATTGACGAAACCGCCATTGTTGTTTCGTATATCCACCACCACGCCTTCGTACTTCTGGTTCTCCGCGTCTAAATCGACATAGAGCTGCGAGAGGGCAACGCTGGACATATCGGCCACATGGACGTAACCCAGCCGCCCGTTGCTTACCCTCGCCACATAGGAGCGGTTGTCTTCCACCCAGTTGCGATAAAGCAACCCCCGCTCTGTATTCCCGTTGACCGGGCGCACGATGGCGTCACGCTTTTGCGCCCCACTCGCCGATGAAGCAACAGTAAGCGTCACTCGCCTGTTGATCTTGTAATTCAGCAGCTCATCCAGATTTGTCCTGGGACTGATGGCCGTGCCGTCAATCGCAATCAGGTAGTCGCCGGGCTTGATACCGCTTATCGCAGCCGGCGTCAGCGGTATCACTTCAGTGATCCGCAGCGCTCCGGCGCTTTCATACTCACCGCGATCAAAACGTATTCCCAGCCGGCCGGTGACGGGCGGCTGAGCATTGCCCGCGGGCGCCGAGATGCCGAGGTGCGATGCATTCAGTTCCCCCAGCATCAGCGAAATTATTCGCCGCAGTTCATCAGGTGTGCGGGCGCCGGCGGCGTATGGGCCGTACTGGTTCTGAAAGTCGCCCCACTTTGCGCCATGGAACTTCGGATCGTAAAAATTATCGCGCAGATAACTCCAGGCCTGGCGAAATACCTCGAGCTTCTCCCGTTCAAAGTCCACATCCATCTCCGCCGTCACAGCCAGTTGACGCGTCTGACGCGTGTCCAGCGTCACCACATTGATCTTTCCCTGTTCCAGGTAATAAACCTCTTTGCTGTCCGGCGAAAACTGCGCTGAGCGTTTCGATCCCGCCGTAGAAGTCAGCTGTTTGGCCACAAATGGATCCTTTGACAACTCGTCCAGCGGAAACAGGTAGAGGTTCGACTGGTTCGCGACGCCGGCAATCATCAGGGCCCACTTTCCATCCGGACTGATCGTCTGGTATCCCACGTCGATCCCTACCGGCAACAGGCTTAACCGCCGCCTGATCTGATCGAAGTTGACTTCGACCGGCTTTGAGGTCGGTTTGGCTTTTGCATCTGCCGGCGTCGCCGCGGGAGCTATGGTGGGGGAAGGTTGAGGTTCCGGAGTTGGCCCCGTGTCCGGCTGCTTCAACGTAGTCGTGACCGTTCGCGGCGTCTCCTCTTTGAAGAGGTCGCGGAACTGATCTTCGCGAAACTTGGGCGTACGCGGCAACAGATCCACGCGCGCGAGCTGGCCTCCCTCGGTGCGCTGGCCTGTGTCGAACAGCAAATAGGTACCGTCAGGGCTCCATGAAACTGTGTTGCTGCCGACATTCGCCAGAAAGCTCACGGCGCGGCTTTCGCCACCCGCCACCGGAACCACAAATACGTTTTTGAACAGTTTCTCCCCCACCGGCATGTACGCAATCCATTTGCTGTCAGGTGACCAGACGAAAGCTCTATCAGAGTTCAGCGGTGGGCGCTGCAGACGAGCACGAACCAGGCCGCGCTCCTGCCTCGACTCGGCATCGATGATGCGAATCTCTTCGCCGGCGCGCTCGAAGGCGATCATCTTTCCGTCTGGCGAATACCGCGGCGTGTCATCGCCGGCGGGGCCGCGCGTAAGCTGCGTCTCAGTGCCGGTGGCAAAGTCATAGAGGAAAAGGTGGCCTGTTCCATCACGATCAGACGCATACACGAGCCGGCGACTATCCGGCGACCAGATAACCTGCGACTCTTCCGCCGGCGTATTTGTTACCCGCGCCGCGTCGCCGCCGTCCGCCGTAGAGGCCGCGAAAATCTCACCCCGTACGACGAAGGCCGCCTTCTTTCCATCAGGCGCCAGCGCAACTTCAGAGATCTGGTCGGTCAGCCGCAGGTGATCCACAGCGGGACCGGCAGAAGCGCCGCGCCGTGTGACATCGATGGCGCTTGTGCGCCCGTTATCTGTGTCCAGCTTCCAGATCTGAAAATCGCGATTGAAGACGATTGTTCGTCCGTCGTAAGAGATGTTGGGCCACAGCAGCCGTCCATCAGTGAAGCTCGTTACCGAGCGCGGTTTGCGACCGGGTTCCGCCAACCAGATATTCTCCGCACCACTGCGATCAGAAACGTAATAGAGGCTGCGTCCATCTTTGTGCCACATCGGCCACATTTCTTTGGCGCCGCCTTCACTGATTTGTTCATAAACGGGCGTGGTTCCAGAACGTCTCAGCCAGATCTCGCTCTCGTCGATGTGACTGTGGCCCTTGCGCCACCACTGGCCAAAACCTAAGCCGTGTCCGGTAAAAGCGATTGCGCCGCCATCCGGTGAAGGGGCGCTGAAGTACTCTGTGGTGTAGCGATCCGCGCTCACCTGCATGGGCGTCCCGCCATCGACGTTGACACGGAAAATATCGTTCATACCGGAAATGTCGCGACTGGCCGAAGAGAAATAGATCCATTTGCCGTCAGCGGCCCAGGCGTCAAGGTGATCGTTGCTGTCGTCAAAAGTCAGCCGTTTCAGATTGCCGGTATCCAGAGTTAGAACGTAAATGTCGCCATTGCCGGTCCGCGTTGAGACAAAGGCCAGTCGACGACCATCGGGCGCGAAAAGCGGTCGCGAGTCGTTTGCCGGATGCGAAACCAGGAGATGCGCATCGCCGCCCGCCAACGGAACTGTCCAGATGTCGCCTCCGGAAACAAACGCCACCTCCGAACGGTCCGGGGAAATTGCCGGCTCAGTGAAATAAGGCGAAGCCGCCGCGGAAGTCTGGGCTGAGACGGACCCGCCAGCCGATAACAGAGCGAACAAAGCCGGCAGGACAGGTATGAACATGCGCACTATTTTTATCAAGTTCGAGTGTCGAATCTTCATTGATTGAATGCCTTTGTCAGGGGATTTACCGTCTTTACCACTCAGAGCGCGTCGTTAATATCACAAACATTCACCGTGTCAAAAACACTACTGCGAGATGTGCGCGAGGGAGTCATTGAAACTTGAAGGTTTTCGGAGTTGGGGGTTCACGCAAAGGCGCTAAGAAAGGAAAGACAGAAGGCGCAAAGAAAAACACTCAACCCTTTGCGCCTTCTGCTCTTCTTTTCCTAGCGCTTTGCGTGAAACAACTAGTCGCCCAAGCGGCCCGCTATGAGGAAACACAGCGGCATGGGGCTTTCTCTCAATCCCAAATAGTGTCCGGATTGTTGTGTGGCTTATTGACAATCGCAGCTAACTAAGTCGCCCTCCTGATAAAAGTGGTATTGCGTATCACTCGCTTGAATGCTACTTATCTCTGAATGTCCGTGCTTCTCTTCTTCGTGGATGGTCTCGGCATCGGCACTCGAGGCCCGCACAATCCCTTCGATGGACTTACTGACGCAACGCCACTCGCGATCTTCCAGGATGAAGAGCCCGAGCTGATTTGCGAAGGCAGGCTCGTCCGCACTGATGCCCGCCTGGGAGTTGAAGGCCGGCCGCAAAGCGCTTCCGGGCAGACCACGATACTCACCGGCGTCAATGCCCCGGCCACGATCGGATTCCACAAGCAGGGTTTTCCCAATCAGGCCTTGCTCGAAATCCTTGCCGAGCACTCCGTCTTCCGGCAGTTGGTTCAGGCGGGCGTTGGGCCCATCACTTTTGCGAACACTTATACTAAACGGTTCTTCGTTGAGCGACCACGCTGGATTTCGGCAACTACTGCTGCGGTTGAAGCCGCGGGACTACGTTTCAATACTCTGGAGGATTTGGTGGCCGGACGCTCGCTTTACCAGGACTTTACTAACAGGATGCTACTGGAACGTGGCGAAGCAGTCTCTCTGCGTACCCCCGAAGAAGCGGGCACAATTTTGGCCGGCATTGCCCGCCATCATCAGTTCACGCTGTACGAGTATTTCATCACAGATAAGATTGGGCACGCTCAGGATATGGATGCAGCTCGTGCGACTCTTCCAGAGCTGGCCGAGTACGTTCGCGTCCTGCTGCAGTCTCTGGACCTGAGCTCTACCACGGTGCTGCTGACAAGTGATCACGGCAACATCGAGGATCTCAGCGTCCGCAACCATACGCTAAATCCGGTTCCAACATTGATCTGGGGCAAGCATCGCGATTACTTTGCCTCGCGGATTCACTCCCTGGCAGATATCACTCCGGTTATCGTCGAAACTCTGACCGCAAAAGCAACGGCACATTCATGAGCACTCAGGCCACAGGAAGTTTCCACAAAAACGACCGCCGCGAGATCTTCGGCTGGACCATGTACGACTGGGCGAACTCAGCCTTCTCGACAACAGTGGTCGGCGCCATGTTTGGTCCTTACTTGACCAGGATCGCCCAGGATGCCGTCGGCGAGAACGGGATCGTAATGAGCTTTGGCTTCCTCGGCGCCGTCACCGCCAAGTCGCTCTCAACTTTTGCGATCTCGGTCGCCGTGTTTCTGCAGATTTTTCTGCTGCCGGTAATTGGCGCCATCGCCGACTTTTCGGATCTGAAAAAGCGTTTGCTCGCCCTCTTCTGTTACGCCGGGGCCACGGCCACGTGCATGCTCTTCTTCGTTTACGGAAATCTTTACCTGGCGGGCACGATACTTTTCATCCTTGCCAATCTGGCCTTCGGCGCGGCTCTGGTCTGCTACAACGCATTTCTGCCGGAAATCACCACGGAGGATCAGCGGGACAAAGTCTCCAGCCGTGGATTCGCGTATGGCTACCTGGGTGGTGGTTTGTTGCTGGCGCTGAATCTGGGGATGGTGCTGGGCGCAGATTGGCTCGGCATTTCAAAGGGCCTGGCCGTGCGGCTTTCTTTTCTATCTGCCGGGTTGTGGTGGGGTGGGTTCGCAATTATTACTTTCTCCCGTCTCAAGAGGCGGCCGCCTGCTCGACCGCTGCCGCCCGGGCAGGGTTACCTTACCGCCGGCTTCAGCGAGCTGGGATCTACATTTCGAGAGTTTGTGCGGCTGCGACACACGCTCAAGTACCTGGTTGGCTACCTGCTCTACAACGATGGAATTCAAACCGTAATCGGCGCGGCGGCGGTTTTTCTCGAACAAGAATTGTTTCGCGCGCGCGGGCTCGAGCCTAACCCTGCTTTTCCGATGGGCATTTTTCTGATGGTGCAGTTTGTGGCCTTCGGCGGTTCGCTGCTGTTCGGACGAATTGCAGCGTGGATCGGGACAAAGAATGCGATTCTTATCTCACTTGTAATCTGGGCGGGAATTGTTATCTACGCGTACGCGTTTTTTCAGAGCACCACAGAAGCCTGGGTAATGAGCGCCTTCATCGGAATCGTGCTTGGCGGATCGCAGGCGCTTTCACGATCTTTATTCTCGCGAATGATTCCGGCGGGACGCGAAGCGTCATTCTTTGGCGTGTACGAGATCTCAGAGCGCGGGACGTCGTGGCTGGGACCGCTGGCATTCAGCATGGTGGTGGCCCACACCGGGTCCTATCGTCAGGCTATTCTTTCGCTAATTGTTTTCTTCGTTGCCGGAATGGTGATTCTGTTCTTTACGAACACCGATCGGGCAGTTCACGAGGCTGGGAATGCGCTGCCCGAGGAGGTTGGCGCTGGCTAGGTTGGCCATTGCCTGAACGAACCCGTAGCTACCACGGTCAACGCGATCCCAAATGACCAATGAAAAATGACAAATGGAAAATGCTTCACGGCGGAGGACGCCGAATGGCTAATCGACCATCAACGACTGGATCTTCGCCGTGTCCGCGAGTCAGCCTGGCGGCCACAAGTCTCGGAACAAAATAATTCAGACGAGGAATGGGAACTTATCGCTCGCGCTGCCGGCACCCAGGTAGCGCAAACGCTGCATTGAACTAACCTAACCTGGGTGGCTTGCTTTCGGGTGAAGGGGCTAAACGAACCAGCCTGTGCGGGATTGCGGACTTGTTGAATGACTTTGAGAACGTTGCGCGCTGTGCGGAGATACGGGAGCACGCGCCGGAGTATGAGCGCTAGCGAAAGACCCAGAACAACTGCTAAGACTAAGTACTTCAATAATCACCTGAATGCCGCGGTGGCGTAGGCGTAGCTTAGCACGAAGACGAGGCAGTGACAGGTTGAGAACTTAATGATCAACCAGTGCGGATTTGGCGGGCTAATCGGAACTGCGCTTGTTGCCGTCATTAACGTAGGAAATGTCGGCGGCACGGCGGCGCGGCGAAGGATCGGTGGCGCGGCGGCGCGGACCAGATTGAGTGTTACGCCGGTCAATGCTTCCCGCGGGCAGACCGCGTCCATGTATGGCCTCGGTCAGGATTCGAGTAATTTCCTGGGAAAGCGTTCGATGCTCGGCTGCGGCCCGGCGACGCAACGATTCCTTGAGTTCGTTCGGCACGTAAGCACCAATGAAAACTCCCTTGCGGTTTGCCATCTTTTACGTCACTCCTTCGGAACTTTAGTGGGGCGGCTACTTCCGAAAACCCTTCCCTGGTCGTTGCCGTGCGCCATGCAAAATTGAGAGCCGGTCTATAAGCCGAATTCTGTACTCCGGTTCACGGAGTGGCGATCATTCATCTAGTCCAGCTGTTGCCAGATGGATCGAGCGACCTACCCGGAGGTCGTAGCAGCTTGCGCTGCTTTGGGCGGGCAGCCCTGTTGACGCCTCCCTATTTGGTCTTGCACTGCGAGGAGTTTACCTGGCCGCGTGTGTTACCACTCCGCGCCGGTGCGCTCTTACTTTAAGCCCGCGAGGGCCGCACCGTTTCACCCATTACCCGCAACCGTTGCCCTCTTTTGAATCGAAACTCAAACGAGGGATTCAGTCCGCTGGCTGGTCTCTTCTCTGTTGCACTTGTCGTCGTCGGGGCCATGAATCAGCCGTTAGGCCATCCCAAATTGGCCCGACGCCCCGCCGTTAGCGGGCTCGCTGCCCTTTAGTGTTCGGACTTTCCTCTCCTTCGTTATTCCAGTCTCCATCGGAGACAGAAATGTCGAAGCAGCGACCGCCCGACCGGCTCTCTTTGCAAGGCGGGGGGATTATAGCAAATCAGTGTTCAACACGTACAGCACTCAATTAAGAAGGGTTTCAAACGGTTAAACTGTTGATGTGAAAGGCGAAACCAGCCGAACCATCACATCCTAGTTGAAGTATTTGAACCCCACTCTCAGGCTGTTCAGCCAGGACGGAGGGAAGCAGAACGCTATCAGGAAGGACAGAAATGCGTGCGACAGGGCAGGCGCAAAAACATTCCGAACACGCTGGTAGCCGGCGGCCCAGAGCAGGCTCCCCAGAAAGGTGGCTCCCGCCAATGGCAGATTTGGCAGGTGCAATAGGCTAAATACCACCGCCACAATGAGGACGCTTGGCATGCCGCGCCCCAACCATATTTGCGCCCGGCGATTTACAAAACCCTGCGTTACGTACTGTTGAACAAGAGCCCATAGAGGCAATAGAAGGAACCGGGGTCGTGAGGGCGCCAGGTTGAATCGAAGTCCCCCACTGACCCAACCAGCCAGCACAATTAGAGTTCCGGCCAGCAGAGTAGGCAGTAACAACCATTTAACAGCCTGGGAGAAGTTATCCAGCCGAAATCCGATTTCCCGGATCGTCTCACCTCGCAGCCGGTGTGAAAGACACATGAAGATAAACGCCAGCCCTACAGGAACTGCAGCCACAAGTTTGCTGTTGCCTACAAAAGATAGGATGACCCACTCCGCAATCAACAGAGAGGAAACTACGGACAGAATCTCCCACCCGGCCAGCGACCGGTCTTCCGCAGCTGAATTCATCTCGGCTGACATGTCAGGCAACAGATTTGTAGGGGCGTCCCTCCGTGGGCGCCCCTCCTTTTGCGAGCCAACAACCAGGGGCGGCCACGGAGTGCCGCCCCTACAAGTGCGAGCGTTTGACCATCACTTCGTCGAGCGAAAGACGCCGTTCGAGTTGACTACAAACCGTATTGGGTCGCCCAGTTGCTGCAGAGTGCGCCGTTGACCTGTTCGCTCTGAGTTCATCGCATACACCTGGGCGATGTGTTCGCCCTGCGCCAGCGATGTTGGCGCAAAGCTGTATCCATGCCACTCGTCAGCTGACCAACCTGCGGCCATCACATCGGGTCGTGAAAGATTGGCGCGGCCGCTGGCGACAAACCTTCCATCGATAAATAGCTGCACTTCCACTCTCTCCCACGGCGCGGCTTCATTCACCGCCCAGCCCGCAATTTCATGGGACGTTACTTCGCCCCAGCCCCGGAAATAGGGAGGGAACAACGTGAAATAAAACACCACCACGATCGTTCCTACCAGCAATGTTTCCGTGATGGACTTTGCGATAAGCAATTGAACGAGACTTCGCCGGGCGGGCATTCCTAGAGCCTCATGTACTGCTGCAGGATAAGCCATCTGGGAGGCGATCAGAGGGAAAGCGCAGACTTGCCAGCCCAACTCCTGGCGGGAAGTAGCCGTGCGCGGATTGAGGATACGGTCAGCGTCGAGGTCGCGGTTGCTACCACTGCGCCACTTCCAACGGAAAGTACGGTGACTGTGTACGAATACTGTTGGCCTTCAAATGCGCTACGCGGAATGGTGATCTCCAGGAGAAATGGGACCTCGCTATTCTTGAGTTCCACTACGGGTGCGCCGGTAACCGGAAGTTCATCGCCCTGGTGGATGCCATCACCGTTTGAATCTACGAAAAGCCTCGCCTCCGGTGCGCCCGGTGCGCTGATGCGAAGTTCGTAGGTTCGCTTTATGCTCTCGGGATTCCGCACCACAAACGAAAGGTAAACTACCTCGCCCGGGCCTGCCGTTATTCGTTTTGATCTCGCGTCTACTCGCGCCGGCAGAGTTGATCGGCCCGGCGCAGTCTCACCTGCCGCTTCGATCAAACTGTAAAGGCCACCGGTCGCGACACGTTCATTCGCGCGGGCGTTAGAACTGCTACTTGCTTGATTGGCTGAATCGGTCGGTTCTGCAGACGGTCTGCCGCGGGTCTGCGCCGAACCGGATTCTACCGGAAAACCAACGCTGTTTCGCCGAGCGGGCCCACTTGTTGTTCCGACTCTAGCGAGTGACAAACTCCTGACTTGAGGAGCTTTTCGGACTGCGGCCCCGCCCGCGCCGGCACTGTGAGAGGCTCCGATGGCTGGATTTCGCGACGATGAGGGGGCCTTTGGCCTGGCGACGGTCCCTTGGGTGCCTTGTCCGGATCGCTGCGACGTTGCCGCAGCGACAGGCTTGCGAACGGGTGCCGCGGATTTCGTCGAGCGCTGGGGCGACCGGTTAGCGACACTCGATCTCGGCAAGGGCGCCGGGCCGCCTTTAACCCGCGCAGTTCCCTTGTTGGTCGTAGATGGCCGAGTTGATTTTCCAGCCACTGACTTCGCTTGCTGACGAGCTACATCGCCTGCCACAGTCCGCGTCCGGCCCGGCTTTGGCGCAACTGGTGCTTGACGCTTCGCTGCATTAGGTTCTGTGTTCACGGCGGCGGAAGCTGCCGGCTTTTCCCCGGAGCCTTCGACAGACCGGCTGCGCCCATTGGGCGAGGTAACCCGCGAAGTCGCCGCCGGCGCGGCCGGTGACGCTTTCGATTCTGCATTGGTGCGTCTCACTTGTGCGGCTGCTTCGCGTCGCGTGGTAGTCAGCTCGGCGTCGTAAATATCCGCGAATGGCGTGTCCTTGATGGAACGCAAACGCTTGCCGACTTCTTCCGCTTCGACGAACTTGCCGACGCGATAGTATGCCCGGCCCAGCCAAAGCAAAGCCAAATCTTTGATGATGCTGTTGGGATAGATCTGGAGAAAACTTACCAGAACTTCTGCGCTCTGAGTGTAATTACCCTGGAGATAAAGGTTCTGCCCCCTGGTGTACATTTCGCGCTCGGCCGCGGTAGGGGCCAGGGGCTCTTGCATTGCGAGGGAAGAAAAGTGCGCGGCTGCCTTTGCGACGGGTCCCGTCGCCATCGCGAGCATTAGTACAAACACCGGAACGGTCAAATAATGCCTGGTCTTCACGCGGGCATAATAACCTTTCGCCAATTAGCGTACAAGCAACTTGTTCCGCAAATAATCAATATGTTGGGAACTCGTTAGTGGCCAGGCACAATAAGGTGTGGCCATTAGCTTTAAGCAAACTAACTTCGACGGGGGGCAGCCAGCAGAACTGAACGTCGCAGTGGAGTGTTGAGGGAGGGAGACGACCGTTTACGAAAACATCAGCGTGAAGGCAAGAACTACCAGCGTCCGCGAATTACTTCAAGACGATCCCCGGGCTTAAGTGAGGGATCGGGTCTGCGCCCCTCGAGTATTTCCCTGATGTTGTACTCAACCGGCGAAGAAGCCTTACCCCCGCTTTGCGAAGTCAGCTTCACTTTGCTGCCGGCGTTCCGGGTAATGCCTCCACTGGCAAGAATAGATTGAGTAAGTGTCAGGCCGGCACGAAAGGCTTTTTCTCCGGGCGCATTGATCTCGCCATAGACGTAGAAGTATTGGGGCACTGCCGGCGGAGCTGATGATACCTTCACCAGATCACCATTCATGATCAGCATCGAGCTGGCTTCCTGATCTGCAAGATCTACAACGATTGTTTGCTCATTGCTACGTGTGATCGTTGCACGAGCAGCTCCCGCCCGAGCGACCGCTTCAGCGAGTACGACGTAAAGCGGCACCGCTTCCTGCCTTAATACTTTGGCTCCCGGATTGTAAACCAGACCGGTGACGATTACGTTGTGGCTGGCATGGTCACGAACGCTGACTGCGATGCGCGGATGATCGATGACCTTTATCCCCTGCGTTAATCGCGCCGCAATTTCCTCTGCGTTCAATCCTTCCACCTTTAGAGGCTGATCGATTAGCGGATACTCCACCACTCCGCCTGGCAAAACTGTGAACAGTGTTGATTCACGGGTTGGCGTGTTGAGCAGACGGATATCCAGAACATCACCAATGCCTATCCGGTACTCCCGTGTTAGCGAAGAGGATGAAGTGGATGCTGATGGTAGCGCAACGCTTTTAGTCGATTCATTCAAATCTGAACTAAGGATAGGCACGTTGCCCCACGCCACGCCGACCTCTCGCTTTGAGCCTTCGGTGGTTAAACCATCGCTAACGTTGTTGGGCGAAAGATTGGATGCGGCGAGCTGTCGACCTTCAGTAGAGCTGGCGTGATTGGAGGCCTTGCCGCCGATCACGCGGCTGGTTCTTACTGTGTTATCGGTTTGGGAAGGATTGTCGCGTTCGCGGCGTTCAGTCTGGGCCAGCCCGGAAACGGCCATAAACAGAGCTGCGACTGGAACGAAGAGGGTATAAGGGGCTTTTTTCATATCGACACTCAACTCCTGGTTCGAGCCAACGACTAGCAGCCGGGCACTGGCTGCCAACATCGCCCTGAATGGATTTCCCCGTTCGGCTCGGAGATCTACTGAATGAGTTAAATGTCGAAAAAGGCTTTTTTCGAAGAGATCCGGACGGTTTTTACACGTGCCCGAAGTTTTAAGCCGGCTTTCCCGCTGGAAGAGATCCGGGATGGAAGAGGTCGGGCCAGCGTTTGAGGAACTGCTCCCTGACGGTTTGTTCGACCTCGTCTGCGGTGGAACACTCGAGGCACATTATGGAGATAACTTTTGCGTCTTCACATTTAATACCGGCAAGGGCACGAGCGACCCGGGGAATGGCGGCCGGGGTCATGCTCAGATCGGTAGCTCCGAGGCCGATGAGCACCACGGCATAGGCTGGGGTCGAGGCCATCTCGCCGCATACCACGGTGGGAATCGATGCGTTGGCAGCTGCTTCCTGCACGCGGACCACACTCTGCAAAACAGCTGGATGAAGGGAGCGAAACCAATCGGAGACCTCGTCGTTCCCGCGATCAACCGCCAGCATGTATTGCACGAGATCGTTTGTGCCGAGACTGAAGAAGTCAACTTCCCTCGCAATTGAGTCGGCTAGCACGACCGCCGAAGGTACTTCAATCATCGCGCCAACTTTAACGACGCCAATTTCCCTTCCTTCGCTGGTTAGCAACGTGCGCTCGGCATCGATGATTGCGCGTGCGCGGCGCACGTCGGCGAGGTCGGAAACCATCGGCAGCACAATATCCAAACGACCCTTTGCCGCAGCGCGCAAGATTGCTCGCACCTGAGTCCTTAAGATGTCCTCATTCCGTAAACCGAACCTGATCGCGCGCAGTCCCAGCGCCGGATTGCGTTCGTTGCCGAAGCCGCTGTGTATCTTCTCCCCGCCCAGATCGAAGAGCCTGATAGTCGCCCCATCGCTTCCCGCAACCTGAGCCACTTCCAGATAAGCCTCACATTGCTCCTCTTCTGATAGGAGTACGCCTTCCCGGGAGAGCAGAAACTCGGATCGATAAAGACCGATACCGCGAGCGCCAAATTTGATTACGCCTTCGAACTCGACGGGTAGCTCAACATTCGCCCGCAGCACAACACTGATGCCGTCGACTGTTTTCGTCGGTTCCAACGCCGGCGCACTTTTAACTATTGCGGGCGCGCTCGTCCGGGATGACACTTGCCGCTGATAAACTTCGAGCGTCTCCGCCGAAGGATGCAGGACAACCTCACCCTCGTACGAATTGACTATGATCGTGTCACCGGTACGCGTGCGCCGGTAGAGGTCGCGCAACCCTACCACCGCCGGGATTCCCAGACCGCGAGCAATGATCGCGGTGTGCGAGGTCCAGCCGCCGGCATCCGTGGTTATGGCCTGGGCATGTTGCAGGTCCAATTCAGCAACGGCTGAGGGTGAAAGGTCAGCTGAGACTATGACGGCGTCCCTGGTCAGATTCGCGTACTGCGGTTTGTCGCCAGTGAGGGCGGAAAGGATTCGCTGGGCCACATCCTCGATGTCCGAGCCGCGGGCCCGCAGGTAGTCGTCTTCAATGCTGGAATACACGGCCAGCAAATCATCGGCTACCACCCTGAGTGCCCATTCGGCGTTTGTCTTCTCCCGCGTGATGTAACCTTCAACCTGCTCGCGCAGCTTTCGATCCTCGAGCATTAAGAGGTGCGCGTCGAAAATGTATGCGTGTTCCGGTCCCAGCTCTTTTTCAGCCTTCTCCTTGATGCCCAGGAGTTGCTGGCGGGCTGTTTTGAGCGCGCTTTGAAACCGGTCCAACTCTCGTGCCGCTTCGCTCTCGTCCAGCAGCGCGCGGTAAACCTGGCGCGAGCCATTGTCGATTCGCAGCACTCGGCCCAGGACATGCCCCTCGGACACGCCCAGGCCCTGCCAGCGCTCTTCCCGCAGATCTCGCTTAAACCGTTCGTTCAAATCTCTGCTTCTCCGAAGCCATTGCTAAAAAGTTCGGCCAGCGCAGCTATGGCGTCCGCTTCGTCAGCGCCTTCGGCTGTCGCACTCAGCTCTGTACCGCGCGCCGCGGCCAGCATCAGCACGCTGAGGATCGACTTCGCATCCGCTGACACCCTGTCATCTACACGTTGCAATCGCATAGTGCTCTGGAACCGATTAGCACTGTGTACCAGGCGCGCGGCTGCACGGGCGTGCAAGCCGAGCCGGTTGGTAACGGTGACTCGCTTTTCGATCACGGGGTTGTGCTTTTGCCGCCAAGTATTTCACCGGCCAGGTAGATGCTGTCTTTCCCCTGGTCACGGACGCGGCGAGCAATTTCGGCGAGGGATTCAAGGTCTGGCTGTGTGGCGAGTTTTATGACCATCGGCAGGTTAACACCGCTGGCAACTTCTACTTCATTCTCCTTGAGAAACATTGAGGCTATGTTGGTGGGCGTGCCGCCGAACATATCAGTCAAAATCAATACACCGCGTTTCTGAGAGACCCGGGCCATGGCGCGCTCAATCTCCTGGCGAGCGGAATCCACGTCGTCATGCCATCCGATTGAGACTGCTGTTATGTGCGGTATGGGACCAACGATCATTTCGGCGGCGGCCAGAAGCTCGCCGGCCAGGTGTCCGTGGGTTACGATCACCCCGGCCACTCTGCGGGTGGGGTCGTCCGAATTGATTGCGCTGTCAGTATTCTTTGCCACCACGAATCGTTTCGCTTTCGCTGAAAAGTGCCTAAGACGCTTTGCGAGCCCGCGCCTCAGGCTTGGCTCTCTTGAATTTTCGCACGTCGCGGTGCACCGCCTGAGCGTCAAAGCCGGCCCGGCGCAGGCGACCGGCCAACTCATTGGCGATCATTACTGAGCGATGGCGGCCGCCGGTGCAACCAATTCCCACCGTTACATAAGACTTTCCTTCCCGCTTGTAAAGCGGCAGGAGATACCCCAGCAAATCGGTGAACCGGCGCAAGGTCTCCTCTACCTCAGGCTCTGATTTCAGGTATTTGATCACGCGGCGGTCGCTGCCGGAAAGTTCGCGCAGCCCATTGACGAAAAATGGGTTGGGCAAATGCCTGACATCGAATACCAGCTCCATGCTTCCCGGACTGCCGAATTTGTGACCAAAGCTCAAGACCTGCACCCGCATGGGCGCGCCTTCCAGAGTAGGACTAAATCTCTCGATCAGGAAGCTTCGTAAACTGTGTACCGTGTGGTCTGAAGTATCCACAATGTGATCGGCCAGGGCGCGAATTCGTTTCATGGCCGCGCGTTCTTTTCGTATCGCCTCCGACAGGCCGGCGCCATTGTCGGCCGGATGAGGACGGCGGGTTTCGCTGAAGCGCCGCGCCAGTACTTCGTCAGAGGCTTCGAAAAACAGCACCAGGACTGTCAGGCCTTTGCCCCGCAACGCGCGTAACTGTTTTTCAAAGTGGCCCAGGAACTGTCCCTCGCGAATATCGATAACCAGCGCAGCTCGTTCTATTCGGCCTTTATCATCTTCGCCGGCCTGCACCAGACGCGCGAATGTCGGCAGGAGAGTTATGGGAAGATTATCGACGCAGAAGTATCCCAAGTCTTCAAAGGCATTAGTAGCCGATGACATTCCCGACCCACTGAGGCCGGTAATGACCAGGATTTCCGGAGAACTCTTTTCCTTCTTGCGCTTAGCCAATGTGAACCCTTTAACAGGCGCGCGCAAACTAACAGTTTGCGTTACCACCCGGCCGCACCTCACCTATTGAATGTATCTGGAGCAGAAGCGTGGGCATGGACCAACATGGCGCATCTTGGTGCTGGTTTCAACCCCCGGGCGCGCTTAGGTCCGAAGGGCCGGAAGTTAGTAGCCCCGTCCGCAAGGGCGGGGGGGACTCCATCCCCTGATATCTCAAAGGCCCGCAGGGCCGGCACAATCTGGCGCACCTTCGGCGCTCGGGGCAACCAACGGTCGCCTCTCCCCCGTCCTCACGGACGGGGCTACTAGCTGCCGGTCCTTCGGACCTGAAGTCCCAATGCACCAGTACGCGCAGCTGGCCGACCGAGACGGCTACGGCACCAGATCGTAATCACTTGAGTGAGCTCGAAGCACAGCCGATCACGGTTCAATCAAACCAAAGTTGCCATCTTTTCTCTTGTAGAGCACACCCACCCGGTCCGTATCCGCGTCTCTAAACACAATAAACTGGTCGGCGCGATCTTCAAGACTCAAGGCCGCTTCCTCGGCAGTCATGGGCTTCACCACATAACGCCGAGCGGTGACGATGCGGGGCGGCCGCGGGCTGGCTTCCAGCAGGCCGTCAGGACTGGGCGCTACGGCGGACGTTCTCTTTGCGCCCTGCTTGCGATCGATAATCTTTTTCTTGAGCCGCAGGGCCTGCTTCTCAATCTTCGCGATCGTCCGGGTCAGGGCCATATACATGTCGGCGTTGGTATCAGATGCCGTTAACGTATGGTCGCGCCAATGGACCAGCACCTCGCCAATCTGCCGGTTCTTTTCGACCGCCATAATGATGTGGGTGCGGGCGGTTGAGTCGTTGAATATATGGTCGAGTTTTTTGAAATGATCTTCGACGTGCCTGCGCAATGCCGGGGTAACTTCCACATGTCGTCCGGTGTATTCAAACTTCATCAGTCCTAACCCTCCTGGCTCAACTCCGGCAAGCGCGACGGCCGGGCAGACTCTGACCGTCGCAAATGTCAGCGATGATTTAGTCTATGAAAGCAAAACTGTTACCCGGGCGCGCCCGGCAGACCGTGGCTAGACCACGGCGCGGCGCTCACGTGAACCGGGAATCCGCATCTGGTCGCGATACTTCGCCACTGTGCGGCGCGATAACTTTATTCCGTCTTTGGCCAGGATCTTGACGACCTGGTCATCTGTGATCGGATTGTGCGTATCTTCTTCTTCAATGAGTTTCTTGATCTTTAACTTGATAATGCGCGTCGAGACTTCTTCGCCTTCTTCGTTGAGCATGCCCTCGGTGAAAAAGCGTCGCAGCTCAATGACACCTTGCGGCGTGTGCGCATACTTGCGGTTGACCACGCGCGATACCGTTGACAGATGCATGCCGATATCTTCGGCAATGTCCTTCAACATCATCGGCTTGATGTACTGCACGCCCTTGTCGAGAAACTCCTGCTGCCGGTGAACGATGGATTCCACCACCTTGTAAATGGTCTGGCGCCTGTGCTCGATATTGCGCAGCAGGTCAACTGCCGAACGCATCTTATCTTTGATAAAATCTCGCGTCTCTTTGGTGACCGTGGGCTGCGCCAGCATCTGCTGGTAGTTCTGCGAGATACGCAGTCGCGGGCTGCCATCGTCCGCAAAGTAGATGACATACTCTTCGTCATCTTCATCCAATTTCTCGATGTAAATCTCCGGCGCGATCAAGACTGGTTCTTCCGAAGAATGGCGCCGGCCAGGATAGGGATCCAGGGTGCGTATAAACTGAAGTTCCTCAAGCAGCGTCTCCACCGGCACCCCTATCTGTTTGGAAAGAGCCGGCAGTTTATGCTGCTGCAGTTCGGCCAGATGATCGCTAATCAAGCGAGCGGCCAGCCGATCGTTTTCACCGCGAGCTTCAAGCTGAACCAGTAAACATTCGCGCACGTCACGCGCGCCGCATCCCACCGGATCCAGGCGCATCACCACTCCCCTGGCTTGTTCCACCATCTCTTCCGACCAACCGCCCAGCGCGGCAATCTCAGCGTTAGTGGCGTTCAGCCGGCCTTCCTCGTCGAGATTGCCGATTACGCATTCCGCCGCCGCGGATAACGGCCCCTCAACGGAGTCCATGTGGAGTTGCCATTCCAGGTGGTCAGTAAGCGACGGGGCCTTCGTCAGAAACTGCTCGAAGGTGGGCGCATCTTCCTTGTATTCGAACTCCTGGGTCTTGTATCCGGGATCGAGGTAGTCCTGAAACTCGCGACCGAAATCTATCTCTTCAAAAGCATCGTGCGAAGTATCGTCGCCAGGACTCTCTTCGCTGACCTCGGCCGCAGTCAGAACTTCGTCCCCAGCGATGCCGCCGCCTTCAAACT
>JBDTOI010000080.1:0-17834 GCA_039933315.1 Pyrinomonadaceae bacterium | reverse complement strand
CCTGGGTACAGGTTTGAAATGGCCAATCTCAACCCCAACGGGGTTGTGTCAATTCACAATGAGAGGTGCACCCAACGAGCGTCGACACAACCCCGTTGGGGTTGGAGAATCCGTGTGTTCATCGGTTCCCAGGGTAGCCGAAGCGGCAACCCTGGGCTGGAGGACATAACCCCTTTGGGGTTCGAGCTTTTACCTTCGCGTAGCGCAGTTTCCATCCCGGTGTCTCCTTGTCGCAGACGTGCAGAAAACTTTGCGTGAAACGCCGGCTTCCGCGCCAGCTTGTTGCATTGTTTTACTCTCTCTTCGCCGGCAGTACGCCCTTGGCTCAGTTGTGCTACCCTACGCAACTCTGGCAATCCCACATACATTCAATTCGGATGGAATCATGTTGCGCGAAGCTGTCGCGAAATATCACGATCTCTTAAACGAAGGTAACCTGGCTGAAACTTCGCGCGCGATGCTCGACGACGGTCTGGAGCGTTCCAAGCTCATCTTCGGCGGCCGCCCCCTGTCTCCCTACCTGCGTCCTCACTTTGTCACTGAGCAGGACTTTGCCCGAATCACTCGCGTCTGCGAAACAGTCTGGGCGGCAATTGAAAAGGTCAAAGACGCTGCCATATTGAATCCCTCGTTGCTCGACGAACTGGGCCTCACTGAGATTGAACGGGACCTGGTGAGCATCGATCCTGGCTATCGCGCCGTGTCACCGACGGCGCGGCTGGATTCCTTTCTGACTGACGAAGCCTACAGCTTTGTGGAATTGAATGGAGAAAGCCCTGCGGGCATCGCCTATGCAGACACGGCTTACGAGATCTTCGGCGAATTGCCGGTAATGAAGCGCTTCGCGGAAAGTTATCACCTGCGCACATTTCAGGGACGACGCCAGATGCTCGATATTCTGGTAAGGGCCCATGCCGAGTTCCTGGGCCGCCGGCCCGATGCCCCCGCGCAAATTGCCATCGTCGACTTGAAGGGTCTGCCGACCCAGAAGGAGTTTGAACTCTTCAAGGAGTTTTTTGAGGCCAACGGCCACCCTACGGTCATCTGTTCTCCCGATGAATTGGAGTTTGCCAACGGGAAACTGCGGACAGGTGATTTTCGCATCGACATCGTTTACAAGCGCCTGCTGGTCAACGAATATCTGCCAATTGTGAAGGAGTGCCCGGCGTTGCTGGATGCGTATCGCGCGCACGCGTTCTGCATGGTGAACAGTTTTCGTTCCAAGCTGATTCACAAGAAAGCGCTTTTCGCCGTGCTCACCGACCAGAGACACGCTGGTCTCTTTTCGAAAGATGAACGGGCCGCAATCGATGCGCACATTCCCTGGACGCGACAGGTCCGCATTGGAAACAGCGATTATCACGGCGAACAGATCGACTTGCTCGAGTTTGTGGCTGCTCGCAGGGATCGCCTGGTGCTCAAGCCGAATGATGACTACGGCGGCCATGGAATCTACATTGGCTGGAACTCCGACGCGAGTGCCTGGGACGAAGCTATGACTAAAGCGCTGGCGAACGGCGACTACCTGGTGCAGGAGCGCGTGCCGACCGCCAAAGAGGTATTCCCGGAAGTGCGCCCCGATGGCACAATTGATTTTGCCGAGCAACTGGTTGATCTGGATCCGCTACTCTTCCTGGGCAAGGTCGGGTCGGCATTTACCCGCCTGTCATCAACCGAGCTGGCCAACGTTTCCTCCGGGGGCGGCATGGTGCCCACGTTTATTATCAGCGAGCGGAAATAGGATATTGGAGTACAATGCGTCGCGCATCGCACGCCTGGACTTTTATTCAGTGACTCGTTTGCGAATACCTTAGGTAGAGGAGAAGCATCACCTTGGTTGACGAACTCGAGGGAGCGGGCGCGCCGGCAGACGAGCGCCGGCAATTCGATCGGACGCGGTTGATTGTTGACGTGCATTTCGATGGGGAGGATTCCACCGGGATAGCGAGTTCGAAGGACATCAGCCTGGGCGGACTCTACATGAGTACGCACTCCCTCATCCCTGAAGGATCAACCCTGACCCTGCGAATTCCGCTGGAGTCAGGCCCGGCGGTGGTCAGAGCGGAGGTCGTTTACAGTAACCCCGGTCACGGCGTCGGCGTACGATTCCATCGTTTGAGCGATGAAACGCGCACTTTGATGGAGCGCGAATTACCGGCGCCATGACAGCTGCGGCAGGGTCGCAAACCGGAGCGCTGGTTTGGGCCGATCTTGATCAAGAGACAAGAGCCGCCCTGGATAATAAACTCGAGGGGCTCTATGGTTATGGCCCGACGCCGGTTGCTTTTGATAGTATCCACGTTGATAAGCAACAAGCATTGCTGCTCCTGATGCGCCGTCTGACTGCGCTGAAGCTTTGGGATGCAGTACGGCGGATTGATAATGTGTACGGTGAAGGCGGCGTGGGAATGTATTTCACGGCCTGGCCTTTTCTGGACTCAGCGCTGCGAAGCAGGAAAGACTTCACGCGTTTCCTCGCCCGGCATAGCGATAACTCAGGTGGTTTCCTGGAAAAGTCGCGCGTAAATGCCACGCTGCATTTCCTCTATATTTACAAGGCCGAACTGGACAAGGGCGAGCGACACTGGCATGTCCATTTCGATCTTTACGGACCATGGGGCTCGCCTTTGAGCACGGCTCGCCACTTGTGGCGGGAGAAGTTTCGGGCCCGGCACCCGGACTGGCGTGCGATCGCCCCCTTCTTCGAGTAGCAGCGGTGTTCGATCAATTCACCCAATGGCAGAAGCCCGACCGTAAGGGAGGGCTCGAAAGAGTCTAGAATGTTCGATCAATTCACCCTCGGCATCGAAGAAGAGTTTCAAATCGTGGATCCGCATTCGCGCGAGCTGCGGTCGCATGTCTCGGAGTTTCTCGAAGAAGGGAAGATGATCCTGGGCGAGCAGATCAAGCCCGAGATGATCCAGTCCATGGTCGAGGTGGGCACTGGAATTTGTAAGAACATCCAGGAGGCCCGCGCCGACATCACGCGTCTGCGCGGCATCATCTCCGGGCTTGCCAACAAGACGGGCCTGGTCATCATCGCAGCCTCGACCCACCCCATATCGCGCTGGCAGGATCAGAAAATATTCGAAGATGAGCGCTACGAGTTGCTGGTGCAGGAACTGCAAACCGTGGCCCGCTCGCTGCTGATCTTTGGTTTGCACGTACACGTGGGCGTGGCTGATCCGGAACGCCGCGTGCACATCATGAACGCGGCGCGCTACTTCCTGCCGCATGTGCTGGCGCTTTCAACTTCGTCGCCGTTCTGGGTGGGCCATAATACCGGTCTGAAATCTTATCGCTCTGAAGTTTTCAAACAGTTTCCCCGCACTGACATTCCCGACCATTTCGATTCTCATGCTTCGTTTCAGCGCTACGTGGACCTGCTAATCAGTACCAATTGCATCGACAATGGCAGAAAGATCTGGTGGGACGTGCGGCCGCATCCCATTTTCCCCACGCTCGAGTTTCGTGTTTGCGATATACCGACCAGGGTTGACGACACCATTGCCATTGCCGCGCTGTTCCAGGCCATTGTCGCCCGGCTCAACGGCCTGATTGACCAGAACCTGGGCTTCCGTCTTTATCGCCGCGCGCTGATCCAGGAAAACAAGTGGCGGGCCGTGCGTTACGGCCTGGACGGCAAGATGGTGGATTTCGGCAAACAGAAGGAAGTGCCCGTCCGCGACCTGATTCGCGAGCTGCTCGAATTCATCGATCCCGTGGTCGAGGAACTAGGTTCGCGCAAAGAGATCGATCACATTCACACTATCCTGGAGCGCGGCACTTCTGCCGACGAGCAACTGCGCATCTATCACGAGACCAACGACCTAAACGCGGTCGTCGATCACCTGGTCGAACGCACCATGGAAAACGTTCCTCGTGACGTCCATGCCAGTTTCGGTCCCCCCGCCGCCTCCAACGCCAGCATATCGAAGTAGTTCCCATACCGAAGCCAAACAGCAAGCGAAGCTTCGTGCGAACCTCGAACGGTACTGCCGTAATTTGGAGTGCGGTGGCAAGCGGAGCGCGACACCGCTTTGGATTGGGCCAGTCAGCATTTTCTCAAGTCCAGGACTAAGATGGATCAGTTGAAGAGCTTAGGGTGGTCCTTGAGTAGTAGATAACTGGCCAATCCAAAGCGCCGTCGCCCCTTCGCTCTGCCGGCGCACTCCAAATTAGGCACTCACCTCCGACCCCTAACTTGTCATGGCACAGGCGGTTTGATATCTTCAATCAAACTCGAAAAGGACACGAATGATGGACAATGGTAAGCCAGCAGGAGCGGCCGTGGTTTCAGAAGGGTTGAGAGGCGTAGTCGCTGCCAGTTCGGCGATCGGCGACGTGAACGGCGAAAAAGGGGAGTTGATTTACCAGGGTCTCAGTATTCACGACCTGGCCGATAAATCCACTTACGAAGAAGTCGTTTTCCTGATTTGGAACGGTCGTCTTCCCACCCAGGCGGAACTGGATCAGCTTAAGAAAGACATCGCCGCTTCGTACCAATTGCCCGCTGAGCTGATGGCGTTGATGAGAAATTTCCCGTCCACAGCGGAGCCAATGGATGCCCTGCGCACTGCCGTGTCGGCGCTCGGGTTTTTTGACCCTGAATCGAGCGATCTTTCCCGTGATAACAGTATCAAGGTAGCCACTCGCCTCACGGCACGATTTCCCACCATTGTGGCCGCGCTCGATCGCCTGCGAAAGGGACTCGAGCCGATAGCACCAAAGGCTGAACTCAACATTGCCACCAATTTTCTGTACATGCTCAAGGGGGAGATGCCTTCTCCCGAGGATGCGCACGTACTCGACGTAGCTCTGATCCTGCAAGCCGATCATGAACTGAACGCCTCGACGTTTACGGCGCGCGTAGTCGCCGGCACGCTGGCCGACATGTACAGCGCGGTAACTGCCGCGCTCGGCGCCCTCTCTGGCCCATTGCACGGCGGCGCAAATACTAACGTGATGAAGATGCTGCTGGAGATTGGCAGCGTGGAAAATGCCGAGGGCTACATCAAGGACGCGCTGGCAAAGAAGAAAAAGATTATGGGATTTGGCCACGCGGTCTATAAGGTTGAGGATCCCCGCGCCACGCATCTACGCCGGTTCGCGAAAGAGATGGGCCAGCGCAAAGGCGAGAGCAAATGGTATGACATCACCGCCAAAGTGGAAGAGGTGATGATGCGCGAGAAGGGCCTTCGTCCCAATGTGGACTGCTATTCAGCCTCCACTTACTACATGATGGAAATTCCCCTCGATCTCTTTACCCCGATCTTCGCCATCAGCCGCATTTCGGGCTGGACGGGACATATCCTCGAGCAGTATGCCGATAACAAACTGATACGTCCTCGTGCGGAATACGTCGGCCCCCGAAACGTCGCCTACGTCCCAATCGATCAGCGCTGAACTGTAGGGGCGGCACTCCGTGGCCGCCCCTCTTTCCGCTTCGACTCAATTCGAAAATATCTCGCAATATGAGGAAGGGGTGGCCACGGAGTGCCACCCCTACAAGATGGGCAAGGTCAGGGTCGGGACATCGGGGTTTGGCGTTAATGAAGCTGACTATGCTCGCTCGTTTCCCTGCGTCGAAGTCCAACACACCTTCTATCATTCTCCTGAAACTGAAGAACCCTAGTTTGCCCGGGAGGTCGTCACTTCCTTTTCCGTTGTGTTGGTCATGTAGTAACCCTTCCGCGCGTTGACGTTCAGCTTGCGCGTCTTCCCCTTTTCGTCCTGGGCCTTTACCTTGACCTCCAGGTTGTGCAGGCGACCGTCGTCGGTCTCGTCTTCTGCCAGGGTGAAGCCAAGGCTGTAGCGCGCGGTCAGGTTTCCGATGATGGTGCTCAGGCCGTTGCCGTAGTCTCTGGCCCGGTTTACCCGCACCGCTTCACCGCCCGTCTGTTGGGCCATGCGTTTTGCCGCGCCGTAGATGCTGATGCCCAGCCAACCGCCCACCGGCTTCGCAATAGGCATGAGGAACTTGAAGAGGGTCCTCATATCAACTGTCAGGGAATTGAAAATTACATTCGAGCGAGTCAGGTATTTCTCAGTCGCATCGCGATCCTCAAGGAAGACTGGAACGATGCCGTCGGAGACCCAGACCAGCGCGGGTTGTGAATTGGGCCTCTGCGTTTCTGCCTTTTTCGTGGCCTCTTTGACGGCCTCCACCATGTCATAGACGTCGCCTAACTCAACCGTGGTCTTGCCGCTGCCGCTTACTCGCCTTAACGAAACTGACCCGTCCTTCTTCCGTATGCGGGTCACGACCGCACCGTTCTTGCCCTTGATCGTTTCAGTCTCGACCACGTCATCAGCCTTGTCCCGTTCCTCTAAGGCGGCTTCCACTTTCTTTGCGCTTGGGGAAATACTAATACTGCTGTTGCCGCCGCTGTCCGGTTGTTTCTTCTTTTGCGTGGTTGAGATTTCAGCCTCAGTGGGGGCCTCGTTGTGGCGAACCGAAGCGCTTTCTCCAATGTAATTCGGAGCTCTCGCCAGCGCGGCTGCCAGTTGCGCCCGGTCGTTGGTGAAATCTGTTAGCCAGACCCGGTCTTCGTCTTCGCCGATTGAGACTGCCAGTATCGCCACCTGGTCTTCGGGCGGGAGTTTGGCCAACTCATCAGCCATCATTTTCAGGATCTCGGGCTGCTTGAGGAACCGGCCGGCGCCATCTTCGCGGAGGTCGAGAATCAGGATCAGCGACAGTGGTTTCCGTGCCTGGCCCTCGCGAGTGAAATAGGAGATTGGGCGCGCCTTACCGTCATCGATGACTTCAAAGTTCTCCGGTTTGAGATCAGACACAGGAGCATTGGTGCGCTTGTCCTTTACCAGAGCATCGAGGAAAACGACGCGCGTGCGGACGCGTATGGTCTCCGCGGGTTCCTGGGCTGATACTGGAATAGCTAGAGAGAACTGTGACAGGGCCAGGGCCAGCAGCAGCCCAAAGAAGGCGAGCCGCCTAAGCGTTGAGTTAAGGTGCCGCCCGCTTGTGTTTGTTCCGCTAAGGTTAGTTACCGTCATGATTGCTCCTCTATTACGCGGCCGTTGATCGTTTGAACCATCCAAGACGGTCGGGCTGCTTCCTGCCTACTGCCTTGGAGCCCTCCCTGACGGTCGGGCTTCTGCCTGGTTAGTTGTCGTTGGTGGTGGCGTCGTTGGTAATGGCCCGGCCCATCTCGTCCGGGTTTTGCATCAGCCGGGCCAGCGTATCCGGGTTGATGGTCGCCTGGACCACCACGGCTTCATGCCGATCAATAGTAACGACCAATACGTGAAGCTTTTCCTTCGCCTCTCGCAGGTAGATGTATGACTGCTGCTCATCTTTCTCTGAAACTGTCTGCACTATCGGCGACCATGAACTGATGAGGGCGCTATTCATCGATGACTTAAAGGCGCCTATCCGGCCGCGCGAGTCAAAGTCCTGGTCTTCGAAAAACGCCACCTTGATGCTGCCCGCTTCAGCTATGCGCTTGCGATCTCCGCCGCTGATGCGCGCGGCGGTGGTCGCGACCTTCATGCCCGCCCGCGCCAGAAATGGCAGGCTCTTGTGCTTTACGTTGTAGAACTGCTCAATGATCTTCACCGTCGCGCCGAAGTCGTCACCTTTGGCCTCTGTCGAGCGGACAACCAGGAGCCCCGCCAGCATGAGCAGCAATCCGATGGTGGTGGTTCTTTTCATGGCTCGCTCAATTCTTCGACTTCGGTTTTGATTTCTCGATGCCCAGTTCCGGGACGCCAAACTGGCCTTCGAGTTCCGTTAGCTTGTCGAGATCCACGGGCCCGATGATGTTTACAATGGTCACTTCCTTAGGATCAGTGGCCAGCACGGCCAGGCCCTCAACGCGGGCGCCGATGGTCATCAGATAGACTTCAACGCTGCCTTCCTTCTTGCTGTTCACGTTCACGATCCGACTCCAGCCCGGATTGCGCAGTTGCGAGCGAATTGATTCGATGTCAGCCGCCGTATAGTCACCTTCGTGCTCGAACTCAAAGCTTTTGACGTAGATGCCCTTCAGACCATTGACGAGTTCTTTGATCTTTCTTTCGTCGTCATCTTTGCCCGAAAGGAATCGCGCCGTCAGTTGCATCAGCCGCTCGTCGATATTGACTTCAACTGTTTGGCTGGCCCGGCTGGAGAGAGCATCGAGTTGTGCCAGTTCCAGCCTGCCGCTCTGGGCTTTCGCCGTGGCGCTAAGGCCGACCAGCAGCAACAGTGCGAGCGAGGCATATTTCCACGATTGGGATATGAGTAATTTCATGAGTGCTCCTTCATCCTACTTTGTGTTGATTCCGAATCAGGTTTGCGGGATAGCCGCCCTGGGCCCGCTTCACGGCAAGGGACAATTTCGAACTCGCGAGCCGCAGCGCCAGCAGCAGTTGCTCCTTGCCAGCTTCGGCTTCCAGTGCTGCCGCGGCTGACATTTCCGTTTGGGGTTCAAGAGTCTTGCGATCGTGGCGTCGATTCAGCGCCAGTTGATTGCGTACTGGCGAAGTGCCGCGGTGAACCGGGCGCGGGTTCGGGTGAGACCCAGCCTTTGGGTCCTCGTTTGGTTTGAGAGGTAGATCGACAATCTCCGGGCTGTCTTTCTTTTCCACCGCAGCAGTTATTGTTGCCTCTGCCTTTTGCGGGACCCCTGACGCATCGCGATTAATGTTGAGCCAGATTCCCAACGCCAGGGCCGCCAGTGCGACCGCGGCCGCAATTGCCAGAACGGGATAGAGATTTCGCCGCCGGCCAGGCTGAGCGGTCGCAGGAAGCTCCAACGGCCGTGGCTGGTACGCCAGGGGCGCAAGTATCTCTTCCAGCTTCTGAATGTCCTCGTCCAGCTCACCCGAACGATCCCACAAGTAATCAGTCATAAGCCCTCCTTAAAGCCGAGCTTCTCCCGCAGTAATTTCATCCCGCGATGTAAGTTGACTCGTACCGAAGCTGCCGTCATTCCCGTGCGTTCCGCAATCTCCGGTCCCGTCATCCCTTCGACCAATCGCAACACCAGGGTCTCGCGATAGGCATCGGGCAAAGCACGAATCATGTCCAGAACCTGCCCCGCTAAAGTTTCGTTGGTCTCAGGCCCTGGCGCGTCTTCTTCGAGCTGCGTCGTTTCGCGCGAGCCGCGATGAAAATCCATGGCCCGGTTTCTGGCAATCATTGCTATCCAGGAACCAAAGGCGGCGCCGTTGCGCAGCGTGTGCAGCTTCTTGAACGCGAGAAAGAATATGTCCTGAACCAGGTCGTCAACTTCGTCGCGCGGCACGCGCGCCAGGAGGATGCCGTGCACCATGCGCGCGTAAAGATCGTAGAGTTGCGCAAACTGCTCGCGGTCGCCTTCGAGCACGGATTTGACAAGTACAGCCTCCGTTGAGAGTTCGACTGCCGCCGACGCGCTATCTAGTTGACGCTGGGGGTTCATTAGCAGTGTGTTTGCTGTCGCTTCAACCTGGTACATTGCCACGCCTTATTCCGGGTCTGGTTAGGTATTGCCTCTGGGAATTAATCCTCGTTCGGAAGCGTGCCTTTAGGAACGACTATGCGCTTCACCTGACACCGTTTAAGACGGGAGGGCGGAGAGAAGTGTTAACAATTCCGCGGGATAAAAGTTTCGCCGGCCCTGGTCGGTAGGCCTTATTGGACCTGGTGGGGAGCATTTTGCGGCAACTCCTGGTCTTCTTAGTGCCGGAGAGCGTTCTCGCTCATTTCTTTGCGCGTGGGGTTCTCGTCATCAGTGAACTTTTTCATTTCGGTGGTGGCCGAGAACCATGGGGCGAACCATACGAAGACGATTGAGACGACGAGCGCTGCGGTACACGCCACGCCACCTTCGGGACCATATGCGCCACCGGTCAGCCAGGTCGGGCCGGCCTCAAGCGTTTTGAGCAGCGGCGACGGGGTCAATCTAGTTATGCCGCTGACCGGCAACCCCAACACGGCCGCCATGGTCCAGTTCCATGCCCAGTGAATGCCTAGCGGCAGCCAGAGACTCCTTGTGCGCAAATAGGCGACGGCCAACCACACGCCGGCCAGGACTGTGTTGGCAAAGGTCACGCCCCGTATGACGTTCGGGTTCTTAAGATGGGCCAGCGCGAACGGCACCGAGGTGATCAGAATACCCAACCAGACGAGACGAGCGCGGGTAAGGGTTTGCAGCGGGTAGCCGCGAAACAGGACCTCCTCAGCTGCCGCCGCAAAAACAAACAACAGACCCGAAAAGATGAGCGTGCGGGCAATTGCAGTGGCGGCTGAAGAGTTGAAAGTGAAATGAAACCCGCCACCAATAGTTCCTAACAACACAGCTAGCGTCAGGGAAACGGCGCCGATAACCGAACCAAGCAAGAAGTCGCGGAGCCAGCCTTTGTGTATGGCCCATCCCAGCGCTCGCCACGGCAGATCTTCAATTATCGCGCCGCAGGCCCACCCCGCCACCCCGGCTGCAGTGAAAAGAATGAAGGTCTGCGCGACATGGCCCGCGAAGCCGCCCAGCGCTCGATCCGCCTCAAACCCGAAACCGAAGGCGAGCATGAGAACCAAGCCGAAGCCAAGCAGCGCGGAGATGATTGAGAAAGTGACGACAAAGATGCCGAGTCGCCACCCACTGCGCAGGCGGCCAGCTTTGTTAGTGAACAAGTTATAAGCCGGCATTCAGATCATTCTAGCATCGAGTAAATAATTGTAGGGGTGGCACTCCGTGGCCACCCCTCCGTAGCCAGGAGCCTCGTGAGCTGGTGCGAGTGACCTGTGCGGTGGCATGGGAGGGGCGGCCACGGAGTGCCGCCCCTACAAGCCAGGCGGCGGCCCGTGCACCTGCGTATGGTAAACTTTGGTCACCGTAAATCTCTTCAACGACACTAATGAGCAGCGATCAATTTCATAGCCAGGATGAAGGAAAAGAAATAGGCCATCGCCGCCGATCAGCGCCGTGGATCCTGGGCGGCACCGTGCTCCTGTTCCTGACGATCATTGTGGCACAACAGGCTTTCAGTCTGTGGGCGGTGGTACCGCCGGACACGGGATTCGATACTCTTTTGCTTTACGCGCTCTCGTCGCTGAACTTCACCGCGTTTATTGTTTTCAGCTTCATCCTGGTGCGCAGTGTGTTGAAGCTCCGGCGCGAACGAATGGAGCGTCAACTTGGCTCCAAGATCAAAACCCGTCTGCTGGTTTACTTCATTACGCTGACCCTGCTGCCGATCACCGCTATGGCGGTCTTCTCGTATTTGTTTCTGAATCGTTCGCTGGAGAAGTGGTTCAACAAACTGCCTGCCGAAGTGGTGAAAGAGGCCAGGGAGTTTCAATCAGAGGCCGTGCGGAACGACACTGAGAATTTACGTTCTACTGCTTCACTGCTGGCGGTATTGATTCGCGAACAACCTGAGGATTTACGCCAACAGACGTTGGAACGGCTGGTGACTACTAAACAGCTGGCCGCGATTGAGATCGTCAATGCCGGCGGACCAGCCACCGCGAGAGCGCAATCTGATCTACCACCTGGGCAGAAGCAGGAAGTGGAATCCCTACTCGAGAGGGCGCATCGACCGGGGGCTGATCTGGAAAGCCTGGCTGACGGCAAAGGCTTCGACCTGGTGTCGATTCCTTTTGATGACAAGCAGAGCCTGTTAATGATTCCCGCTCGACGAGGCGAGATGGGTTTGAATGAGACCATTACGGGCTCGCAAAGCGAGTATCAACATCTGGTGAGCCGGCAGCGGAAGGTGCGCTTGCTTGGCCTCTCTACGCTGGGGCTGATGACATTGATGCTGCTGTTTGCTTCAACGTGGGTGGCAATTCACGTAGCCCGGGGGATAGCGACACCAATCAAATCGCTGGCAGAGGCGGCCAATGAAGTGGCGCGCGGCAACCTCTCCTACCGCGTGTCCACGATCGCCGACGACGAGCTGGCATTGCTGGCCGAGTCATTCAACCAGATGACGAAGCAGCTGGATGATAACCGCAGCCACATTGAAGCCGGCGCGGCGCAGTTGCGCGATAAGAATCTGGCCCTGGAGGAGAGACGAAACTACATCGAGACGGTACTGGATTCACTTTCCACCGGGGTTATTTCTCTTGATGAAACTGACCAGGTGACTACTATCAACGCGGCCGCGGCGACGATGCTGCGGCTGAATCAATTGCCCGGCCAGGGGGTGAGGCTCGCGGACGTCACCAGCACTGGCGATCAGGATCTGTTGGAGCGTCTGCTCCGACGGGCCCGGCGGGTGGGCCGCGCTGGCGAGCAGACTGAATTGACTCGCGGATCCTCCCCGGACGCCGGTGCTGTGCCAGTGGCGCTGACAGCCACCGCGTTGCGGCGTTCGTCGGATAAAGGACGTGGAGTCGTGCTGGTGATAGAAGATCTGTCTGAGTTGTTGGCAGCGCAACGGGCGGCCGCCTGGAGTGAAGTGGCGCGGCGCATGGCGCACGAGATCAAGAATCCGCTCACGCCCATACAACTTTCGGCGGAGCGCATCGCCAAAAACTTTCGTGCCGGAGTATCCAACACGAGTAACGGCAGCAATGGTCATGCGGCTGAGGCGGCGGAGCAGGCCCGGGTCGCCGCAGTCATTGAGGAATGCACCTCAACTATTTCGCGTGAAGTGGCCGGCCTGAAAGCGATGGTTGACGAGTTTTCTCGCTTCGCACGATTGCCGCACCCACGGCTCGAGGTGGGCGACTTGAACGAGGTCATCCGACAGTCGGCAGCGCTCTATGAAGATCGAACTGACGGCGCCGAGCTGCAATTAAGGTTAGCGCCCACCCTGCCTGCGACAGTGCTGGATGCCGAACAAATGCGTCGTGTCTTTGTGAACCTTATTGATAACTCGTTGGAAGCGCTGGCGTCGGCCGGCAATGGGCGGCGCGTCACGATTACGACGGCGCTAGATGCGGCACGCGATACGTTAGTCGCAGAGGTTTCAGATACGGGAGAGGGAATTAGCCCGGCTGACCTGAAGCGTTTGTTTCAGCCATACTTTTCCACGCGCGAGCGGGGCACGGGTCTGGGATTGGCAATCGTCCAGCGAATTATCACCGAGCATGGCGGTCGCATTCGCGCCGAGGCAAATCAGCCTCGTGGTGCGAAGTTTGTAATCGAATTGCCGGCTGTAGAGCAGAAGTCAGAGGCCAGAAGTTGAAATTGTAGGGGTGGCACTCCGTGGCCACCCCTTCTTTGCCCCGTCGCACGTTGTCAGAGTTGAGTGACCCGAAGAGGGGCGGCCACGGAGTGCCGCCCCTACAATTTATGTCCGAATCAATCCTAATCGTTGACGACGAACGCGGCATTCGCGATACCTTGCGCGCCGTGCTCGAGGACGAAGGCTTCGCTACTGAAGCTGTTGCCAGCGGTGAAGAGTGTTTGAAGGCCCTGCAGCGCCGCGCCTTTGACGGCGTGCTGCTGGATGTGTGGCTGCCGGGAGTCGATGGGCTGGAGACCTTGAGGAAGTTGCGCGAAGCAGGTTCGGACACGGCGGTGGTAATCATCTCCGGGCACGGCAACATTGAAACGGCGGTGCGCGCCACCAAATTGGGTGCGTTCGACTTTATTGAGAAACCGCTCTCGATCGAGAAGACGGTACTGACGGTTCGCAATGCTCTGCGGCAACGCCAGCTCGAACGAATCAATGCCGAGCTGGCGGCCGAACTCCGCGCTGAATACACGATGGTAGGCGACTCAGTGGTGATGCGCGCCCTGCGCAAACAAATTGCCGTGGTGGCCCCGACGGATGGCCGGGTGCTGATCTACGGTGAATCGGGCACGGGGAAGGAACTGGTGGCGCGTGCGATCCATTCGCAGTCGAGACGGGCGGGCGCGTCCTTCATCGAAGTAAACTCAGCCGCCATCCCCGAGGAATTGGTCGAGTCCGAATTGTTCGGACACGTGAAGGGATCGTTCACCGGGGCAACCGCGGCGAAAAAGGGGAAGTTCGAGTTGGCTGATGGCGCCACTTTATTCCTGGATGAAATCGCGGACATGAGCGCGCGAGTGCAGTCCAAGGTCCTACGCGTGCTGGAAGAGCAACGCTTCGAGCCGGTGGGCAGTAACACGCCGGTCACCGTGGACGTGCGAATCATAGCGGCGACCAACCGGCGGCTCGATACGGAAATGGAGCTGGGCACCTTTCGCAGCGATCTGTTCTTTCGTCTCAACGTGATTCCTTTTGAGATTCCCCCTTTGCGCGAACGCCTGGAAGATGTGCCGCTACTGGTCGAACACTTCAACCAGAGATTTTCCGCGGCCTACGGCAAGAAACCGAAGTGCTTCGAGGAGAAGGCGATGGCGGCGCTGCAAAGCCATTCCTGGCCAGGGAACGTGCGTGAGTTGCGCAACACCGTCGAGCGCGTGGTCATCATGAGCGCCAGAGAGAAGGTAAACCTGGCTGATCTGCCACCGTTTGGCGCGGAAGAAGCGCCGGCGGCGTCTTTTCGTTTTCCCTCCTTCAAGAATGCTACGGAAGCCTATCATCGCGAATTCATTCAGAGAAAACTGGCGGAGGCGGATGGGAACGTGTCGCGCGCCGCCGAAATGATGGGCGTCGATCGCAGCCACCTTTACCGGCGCATGCGCGCCCTCGGCATCAACGCCCCCGGGCGCCGCACCGATGCATCGTAGCTGCTAACAAACGCATCCAATGCCCAACTTAAGGTGTCATTTGATTGACCCTTTTGTTAACATGTCACGGCCAATGCTGTCGCTGTGACTTTTTATTGTGATTAGGTTGCGACGACGGAGATTAATTTTTTCTTGAGGCATTATGGATTATACGACCAGGGAACTTCTGAAACGTTATACGAAACTGGCGCTGCGCCAACCGTTCGCGCCGGTTTTGCTCAATATTCTTGTCACTTCGGTTTGCGACATGCGCTGCACGCATTGCTTCTTCACTGAGGAGCTGGACGATCGTCCGCGCAAGAAACTCCAGATGAAGACGCACGAGATTGAGCGCATTTCGCAGACGCTGGGTGGGAATCTCGGTGTGCTGATCCTGGCCGGCGGCGAGCCATTCACGCGCAAGGACCTGCCGGAAATCGTCAGCTCCTTCTACCGAAATAATAATCTTGAGTCGGTTTATGTGATGTCGAACGGGCAGATTCAGAAACGCATTTTCCCCGACATCACGCGCATCCTCGAAGAATGTCCCAACCTGAACGTGACCGTGGCATTGGGAATCGATGGCCTGAAGGACCAGCACGAGAAGATTCGCCAGAAGCCGGGTTCGTGGGATATTGCCATCGATACCGCTCGGCAGCTTCAGACGATCAAGCAGGATCATCCCAAGCTCGACATACAGACCTGCACCTGCTTCATGCACTCGAATCAGGATACGATCTTCGACTGGTACGACTTTCTGAAGTACGACTTGAAGCCGGACAAAGTGAACTTCAATTACATCCGGCCGCCTTCAGCCGATCCGATTGAATTGGACATCGACCACTCGCGTTACGCGCGTCTGGCGCAGATGATTGATGACGATTCGCGGCATGCGGCAATCAGGAACAACTACGGCGGAGACGCCGGCTACTTCAAAGCGGCGATAGACATCTACATGCATGGCTTGATCGCTAAGACCCAGGAGACGCAGCAGGCCCAGTTGACCTGTTACGCCGGAACTGCCGGCGCGGTGATTTACGATGAAGGAACGATTTCATCCTGTGAAACGCTTGCTCCCATCGGCAACCTGCGTGATCACGATTGGAACTTTCAGGAACTCTGGCTGTCGCCGGAAATGAAGGCGCGGCGCAAACAGGCGGCCGATGGTTGCTTCTGCACCCACGAGTCGAACTGTTATTACCCGTCGCTCCCGTTCAATCCGAAGCACCTGATTCAAATCAAGAAGCTCGAGCGCGAAATGAAGAAGGCGCGCAAAGAGATGGATCGCCTCCAGCCCCAGACGGATGGTCTGACCGTTCGGGTGTAATGCCGCGATAACGAAGAAGCTACCAGTGACTCCACAACGTTTTCCCAAGATTCTGATCATCTCGTCCGACACCGGTGGCGGCCATCGTTCGGCGGCGGCTGCCATAGCCGCGGGCGTGCAGAAATTCTTTGCCGGACAGTCGTATGCCGTCCGGGTTGTGCGAGCAATTGAAGAGTCACACGCTATAACAGAAAAGCTTGTGCGCGTTTACAACTGGGTGCTGAAGAACAAACAGCACTGGATGAAGTATCTCTTCTGGATCGTCAACCGCTTCCGTCCGGAGAAGCGGAACTTCTTCTACACGCGCACGGTCGGTTTCGTATCGGATCTTTTCGAGCGCTGGTGTCCCCACGTAGTTGTCAGTGTGCATCCTCTGACCCAGCATGTCCTTGCGCGCGTGCTTAAAGAACTCAAACTGGCGGACAAGATTCCCCTGGTTACGGTGGTCACGGATCCCTGCTACGGGTTTTGGAAAGGCTGGGCGTGTAATGACGTAGCGCTCTATCTGGTTGCCAGTGAGGAAGCGCAACAGCAGTTAATTGACTACGGAATTGCGCCGGAGCGAATCAAGATTTCCGGCATGCCCGTGCATCCCAAGTTTGATCTTCCTGACGAGCACACGGCGCGCGCCGCTCGCTCGGCCCTGGGCCTGGATCCCGAGAAGTTCACGGTGTTCGTAAACGCCGGCTGGGTCGGCGGCGGAAACATCCCGCAAATCTTTCGCGAGCTGGTACGGGGCGAGCTGGATGTTCAGGCAATCTTCCTGGCCGGCAAGAACGAAGAGTTGCGCTCCGAGGCTGAGGCCATCGCATCTCAGGCAAAGTTTCCCATCAAAGTTATCGGCTATTCCGATAACGTTGAACAGTTGATGGGCGCGGCGAGTGTGATGATTTCCAAGCTAGGGGGCTTGACCACGTTTGAAGCACTGGCTTGTCGTGTCCCAATTATCGCCGATGCCATCACCGCCCCGATGCCGCAGGAAGCTGGGGCCGTGAACATGATTGTCAGGCGTGGCGCCGGAGTGATGCTAAAGAGCGCATCCGACGTGGTTCCCGTCGTCCGTCGCATGCTGGACGATTCAAAGCACTACGCCGCCCTGCGCGCCGGCACAGTCGGCATTGCCATCCCCAATGCTACCCGCTACATCGTTGAAGAAATCACCGCCCTACTTCCGTCCGCAATGATCGCCGCCGACGAACCACTCGCCGTAGAACAGCAGATTGCTTAACTCCTTGCAACGCCCGTCCCAATAGCAAGATCCTTCTAACGCGACAGATTACGGTTCGGACTGTAGAATTAGTCCCCCACAATCGTGGTAGTTTGACTGCGGTATTTGTGGTGTCTACTACGTTATGCGGCTCGCTTGATACTCCAGTTATATCCTCACAATGGATTTTGAGTTCACAAGCGAAATTACCGAGGTGAAAACGATTGCCACAGGAACGGGCGTTCGCGATCGAGCACGTCTTCGTAAGTGGTATGGCGGAAATAAGTGGCGGAAAGTTAAAGGCGTTGCTCAGGTGCGGCTACCTAATGGTAGGATACGCATGGCCGAGATTCATTGGTATGAAGCGCACGGGATTGGTAAGAGAGAATTCAAGTTGAAGTTGCCGTTTTTGGATTAGCCATGAAGAAAAAACAGCCGAATCATTTTGTAATATGCCTCGATAATGAAGGATACCCAGCCTCGTTGGAGGTCGGGAAGCTTTACCGTTTCATTCCGGATGAGAAAGCAGAAGCAGAAGGGCTGATTCGCGTGTTTGATGAGAGCGGGGAAGATTACGCCTTCGATGCTGGCCGGTTTCATCCCATCACCGTACCAACTGTAGTTGAGAAAGCATTGTTGGCGGCCTCTCACTCCTAAACGCCGCCGCATAACAAGCCATCTGAGGCCGACAAGTCAAGAAGTTTTTAGAGATTAAGAAGGATTC
>JBDTOI010000079.1:0-18044 GCA_039933315.1 Pyrinomonadaceae bacterium | reverse complement strand
GGTCAGCCGCAAGCGTTGCGGCGCAGTCAACGAGCAGACCACGCATAGCTGTTCTCGACTTGGGAAACGGCGGCTTTGGCGTTCAGGCCGCCGACGCTCTGCACGCCGCACTTTCCGCTGAGAATCAATTGCTTTTGCTGGACCGCGATCAGTCACGCGCCGCTGCACGCGGCATCGGCTACACCGGCTCACTAAACATGACGCTTTCAGAAGCGCGCGATTTGGGCGCCGCAATCGGCTGCGATTTTTTCGTTACCGGCATTGCCGAGACGCTGCGGCGATCCGCCTCGGATCGGCCCATCTATTACGAGTCTTGTGCCTCTATTTTATTGGTCAGTGCCCGCAGCGGCCGGCTCGTTGGGTGGCAACGCCCCAGTTTTGAAGCGTCAACTCCCGCAGCCGCCGAAAGGCCATTGCGATCAGCGCTGGTTGAAACCAATGCCCGTCAATGGTTTGTTCAGCGAGTGATTCAAGCCGGCGCGTTTGAGCGTGATGAACGGGCACGCGTCGTTGAATCCGGTGTGCCCATTATCGAAGAAGTCCCGGAAGATGAAAGTCGGGCGCGGGGGTTACAAAATCCGCGCCCCTATCGCCGATTACGTCCTGCGTATCCTGACTCCGCGGCCCGCGCTGAGGCTGAGGCCACGATCGACGCTTTGGCAGACATAGATGAAAAAGGTGAAGTTGGTCAGATTCGCATCGTTCGGTGGGGTGGCTTCGGACTTGATGAAGCGACAGAGCAGACCATACGGCAACTTCACTTCTACCCCGCTATGCGTGACGGCAAGCCGGTGCCCATGCGCGTGCTGCTCCGCTACAACTTCCGCAAACCCCCGCCTGATGCGAAACATTGATTTCCCTATTCGGCGGCTTTCCGTTATTCAAAAACTCCTTCGGCTCCCTCAGTGCGCCATCGACACTGAAGTCTCCCGCTGCTCTTCTCGTGTTATTATCCCGCCGCCAAGATCTAAGGTGAATAATGCTCTATCTATCCCAGGTATTAGGTCGTCCCATACGCGACCTCGAGGGCGAGCGTGTGGCGACAATAAAAGACGTGATTGTGCGTCTCGGTGAGGACGACCATCCGCCCGTCACAGGTTTCGTGGCGCGCTACCGGCGTCGCGATTTCTTTCTTTCTCGCTGGCGCATTTCTGACTTTGGCGAACCAGGCGTGCGGCTCAATTCAGACATTCTCGATCTCCGCCCGTTTGTGCGTCGTGAGAGCGAAGTACTTTTAGCTGGCGACGTACTCGATAAACAGTTGATTGACGTGGATGGCAAGCGCGTAGTGCGGGTGAACGATGTGCAAATAATCGAGGCCGCAAACGAGTGGCGCGTGACCGGAGCAGACGTAAGTCTGGCCGGGCTCTGGCGGCGTTTGGCGCCTGCCCGCATCCTCCGCAGTGGCAAACCGGTGGAAGTGATTGATTGGGCCGACGTCGGATACCTCGCCATTGATGCGGCTACGGTGCAATTGAAGTCTGCCAGAGGCAAGCTCGCACGACTTCATCCCGTCGAAATCGCGCGTTTGGCTGAGGCTTTCTCCTACCAACAAGGCGCCGAGATCGTCGAGGCCCTGGACGATGAGACCGCGGCAGAAACGCTGGAAGAGATGCGGGCTGAGCGACAGGCACAGATTCTGAGCGACATGGATGAAGAGCGCGCGGCCGACATACTTGAATGGATGTCTCCGGACGAAGCCGCCGACGTGCTTGGTGACCTTCCGGAAGAGAAGGCTGAAGATCTACTGAACCGCATGGAGGGTGAGGAACAGGCTGATGTGGCTGAACTGCTCCCTTATGCAGATGATACAGCCGGCGGACTGATGACCACGGAATTCGTCACGCTCCCGCGAGACCTCACAGTGGGTGAGGCTCTGGCCCGCCTGCGCGAGATGGCGGAAACACCGAACATGATCTACTACCTGTACGTCGTGGAACAGGAGGCCTCATGGAAGCTGGTTGGCGTCATAGCGTTACGCAGCTTGATCCTTTCTGATCCTTCTTCGCCGCTCGAGAGCGTAATGCGCCACGGCTTTCAAACGGCACGAGCTGATGATCGCGCAGCGGACGTGGCGCACAAGATCGCCGAATACAACCTGCTGGCACTTCCGGTCATTGACGAAACAGGCGAAATTCTGGGGATTGTCACAGTAGATGATGCGATGGAAATACTATTGCCTAAAGACTGGCGTCAACGATTGCCAAAACTGTTTGGGTGAAGGGACATCGTGACCACCCCAGGAAATAGGGACAGCGTGAGCGAGGATCCTCCAAGTGACAGAACCTCGGACAGAGGTCAGTGCCGCCGGGCGACGGTTCATCCGCCGCGGAGTTGGAGGTGTGCGCCGTACCGTCGCCCGCCGGCCGCGGCTGCTTATCTATCTTGCCATCCTTGGCCCAGGCATGATTACCGCAAATGCGGGGAATGACGCCGGTGGTATCGCAACGTTCGCTTCGGTCGGTGCGGAGCACGGTTATAAGCTTCTCTGGATCCTCTTCCCACTCACAATCAGTCTCGGCATTGTCCAGGAGATGTGCGCCCGCATGGGAGCGGTCACCGGCAAGGGACTTGCCGATCTCATTCGCGAGCGCTTTGGCGTGCGATGGACGGCGTTGGTGATGCTGGCCCTGTTGATCGCGAATGGGGGAGTAACGGTCTCCGAGTTCGTAGGCATTGCAGCGGCGACTGAGCTTTTCGGCATACCTCGTTATGTCTCTGTGCCAATTGCCGCTCTAAGTATTTGGTGGTTGGTAGTAAAAGGATCTTACAAACGAGTCGAGCGAGTTTTCCTCCTGATGTCGCTGGTATTTCTTGGCTACGTCGTATCCGCCTTTCTAGCCCGTCCGTCCTGGGGAACCATCGCGCGTGAAATTGTGCAGCCACGTTTTGACTTCACGTCTGCTTACCTGTTCACGTTTGTGGCCATCGTTGGAACCACCATCTCTCCCTATATGCAGGTCTTCGTGCAGTCCTCGGTAGTAGAGAAGGGCGTGACCACGGACGACTATAAGCTTACACGGCTGGACGTCTGGGTAGGAACCGTATTCGCCATAACTATCGTCTTTTTCATAATGATTTCAACGGCCGCCACATTACACGTGCGCGGCGAACACGTGGACACGGCGGCCCAGGCGGCGCAGGCCCTCAAACCACTCGCCGGGGCATATGCCGAGGCCCTTTTTGCGATTGGGTTATTCGGCGCGTCGATGCTTGCGGCCGGAGTGTTGCCCCTCGCTACAGCCTACTCAATCAGCGAGGCCCTGGGGTTTGAAAAAGGGGTGTCTAGTAGTTTCCGTGAAGCGCCGATTTTTGTTGGGATCTTTACGTTTCTGGTGAGCCTGGGGGCGGTGGTGGCGATGATGCCAGGTTTGCCTCTGATCCGCGTGCTGCTGGTGACTCAGGTCATCAACGGGCTCTTATTGCCGGTGATCTTAATCGCTGTATTGCGGCTGGTAAATGATCGCGAATTGATGGGCAAACACGTCAACGGGAGGCTCTACAACCTGGCGGCATGGGCGACCACGCTGGTTGTCTCGCTATTATCATTGTTGCTAATTCTTACCACAGTGTTTCCCGGACTCTTTCACAGGTGAACTCTTTGCGCCGCACATAGTTTCCGCCATTCCCTCCTTTGACGCCGCCCGATGAGCATAACAGCGCCGCATTCCTAATGGCCGCCAGCGGATCATTTACTCTCGCCAACCTAACGTGATTGGTGTTAAAAGTATGCGGCTGTCTTCCGACGAGTAATCGATACCAAACCTATGGCCGTCACTCGAGAAACCAAGAACAAATTCGGGCTGTTCATTCTGGCGACTTCACTCGTCGGACTTGCGCTTTACTTTGTCGAGCCAGCACTGCGCAGGTTCCTGACGGCCCGCATGGGACGCGAGGCCTCGCCGGACAGCGTGGTTTACATCCCACTTCTCATCCTTCTGGCCATCCTTGCCTACCTTACCGTCAGGGCGCTGAACGCTATTATTTTTGCGTTTGTCTTCCGTGTGCGAAAGGGCTATGAAGCCCCGACACTGGTCCGCAACGTCTTTTCCATCGTCGCATTCACGCTGCTATTTGTGCTCGTTTTCCGGGAGATTTATCCCGGCGTGAATCTGGGGGCGTTGTTTACGACCTCGGCTATATTCGGCGTCATTATCGGTCTGGCCTTGCAGGACACGTTGGGTAATTTCTTTGCGGGCATCTCCCTGCATGCAGACAGACCGTTTCAAGTCGGCGACGTAATCACCGTCGGCCAACAACAACAACTTACCGGAGTGGTGGAAGGGATAACCTGGCGCGCGGTTAAGATCAGAACCTTTCAGAATCACATCGTTCTGATTAGCAACAGCAGTGCCGCCAAAGAGGCCATCGAAGTGGCTCCGCGCGATAACCTGAACGCGCGACTGGTATTTTTCAACACGCTCTATTCTGACTCTCCCGCGAAAACAATTCACATCGTCCGAGAAGCCGTGCGGGATGCCGAGAACGTGTCACCGAGGATTAAGCCCATTGTGCGAGTCCGAGCCCTGGCTGACAGCTCCATCGATTGGGAAGTTAAGTACTGGCTGGAGGACTATGCGAAGTATAACGATAGCGACGCCCTGGTCCGTCAGCGTATCTGGTACGCTTTCAAACGTGCGGGAATTCACTTCGCATTTCCCACGCGCACCCTGCATGTGGAGCGCCGCGCGGTAAGAACCGAGGAACGTACCGCGGGGCAAGATATTGTTGAGCGTCTCTCCGCGGTTGATATTTTTGCCCCTCTTTCGGATGAAGAAACTGAGCGGCTTGCCGCTTCGTCCGTCCGTCATGTGTTCGCTGCCGACGAGTTAGTGATTCGCGCCGGCGATGCTGGTTCGTCGATGTTTGTAGTGAACAGCGGCCGAGTTCAGGTTCAGATCAGCGAGAAGGGGAGATCCCATACCGTGGCGATTCTCAGCGAAGGAGACTTCTTTGGTGAGATGGCCTTATTTACGGGCGAGCCGCGGGCAGCCAACGTCGTGGCTATGGAAGAAACCGAGGTGCTGGAGATCGGACACGCGGCAATGAAGCACCTTTTCGAGACTAATCCCGACCTGGTCGAATCTCTCAGTTGGACTATTACGGAAAGACGGGCCGGACTCACCGCCTCCCAAGTCAGCCAGGCCAGCATCGAGGAATCAGCAGGCTTACTCTCCTCCATTCGGCGCTTCTTTGGCCTAAAACACGGCACTTCGCGTAATCCCACCAAGTAGAACGCCTCCGACTAAGGCCCCGGCTAAACTATATTTCGCAGGCATTCCTCCACCTTCTCGCGGACTTGACAACAAGACGCTCACTATTTATTATGACGCCGCGCTCACCAAGTACTCTATGGGGTCTCACCGGATGGAGGGGTTGAGCGTAGTTCTTAAGTTATCTATAAGGAGGAAGTAGTTTATGGGAATCGTTCGGTACGATCCTTTCCGCGACTTGCGGAGCCTTCAAGATGAGGTTAACCGGTTGTTCACCAGCAACCTCACCCGGTCGTTTGACGATGAAGGCATCGCCCGAGGAGCCTGGAGTCCCAACGTCGATATTTACGAAAACAAAGACCATATCGTGCTGGAGGCTGAGCTCCCGGGCATGAATCGCGAGGACTTCGACCTTTCCGTCGAAAACAACGTCATCACCTTGAGCGGAGAACGTCACTTCGAGAAGAAAGACGACAACGACAACTACCATCGAGTAGAACGTGCTTATGGTTCTTTTACCCGTTCGTTTACCCTGCCGCAGACTGTTTCGGCAGAGGGGGCCAACGCTGAGTACCGCAACGGTGTGTTGCGAGTGACCCTGCCGAAACGGGAAGAAGCCAAGGCTCGATGCATTGAGGTGAAAGGCGAAAGCCCCGACTCGCGGAAGACAATTGAAGCTAAGGCTGAGAAGGTCGGCCCGACTAGCGAGACTTCCAAGTCCGCTACCGGCGCGCGCTAATGTGGGGGGCCACAAACGAGTGGGGCGGAACGTCTTGAGCGGGCCGCCCCGCTCTTCAGTTTAGAGAATCAAACGGGTTGAGTGTTAGAGCACAATGCGGCTAGACAAGTTTACCCTTAGGGGACAGGAAGCAATTCAGTCCGGTATCGAACTCGCTGAGCGTAACCAGAATCAGCAGGTCGAGCCGGAGCATGTTCTGTTCGCCATGCTCGAGCAGCCGGAAGGAATTCTGCGTCCGGTGCTGGGTAAATTAGGCGCTAACCTTCAGGTAGTTTTAAACGATTTGCAGGCAGCCCTGGCACGCTTCCCGCGGGTGCAGGGCGGGCAACAGTACTTCAGTCCCCGACTCAGCCAAGTCTTCACCGCGGCACAGAAACAAGCTGATCAGATGAAGGACGAGTACATCTCGACCGAGCATCTGCTGGTAGCAATTGTGGACGAGAAGGATGGTGAAGCAGGAAAAATCCTGCGGCAGCATGGTGTCAATCACGATGATTTGCTGAAGGTGATCGAACAAATGCGGGGCGGAGTGCGCATTACGGATCAGAACGCGGAAGCTAACTACCAGGCGCTCTCAAAGTATGCGAAGGACCTTACGGACCTCGCTCGCCGGGGAAAACTTGACCCGGTTATCGGCCGCGACGACGAGATTCGCCGCACCATACAGGTGCTGTCCCGGCGAACAAAGAACAACCCCGTCTTAATTGGTGAGCCCGGTGTGGGTAAGACCGCCATAGTAGAAGGTCTGGCGCAGCGTATTGTTTCCGGCGATGTTCCGGAAACCCTGCGCAACAAGCGCCTGGTTGGACTCGATCTGGGATCGATGCTGGCGGGCGCTAAATACCGCGGCGAGTTTGAAGATCGACTGAAAGCGGTTCTGAAAGAAATTGAGAATGCGCAGGGGCAAATAATTCTTTTCATTGACGAGCTGCACACATTGGTTGGCGCGGGGGCAGCTGAAGGCGCTATCGATGCCTCCAACATGCTCAAGCCGGCCCTGGCGCGCGGCGAATTGCGTTGCGTGGGGGCCACTACCCTCGCCGAGTACAAAAAATATATCGAAAAAGATGCGGCGCTCGAACGCCGTTTCCAGCAGATTTACGTAGGCGAGCCCAGTGTAGAAGACACAATCGCCATCTTGCGTGGTCTGAAAGAGCGGTACGAAACCCACCACAATGTGGACATTAAGGACTCGGCGATCGTGGCCGCCGCCACTCTTTCCCATCGCTATATCACTGATCGTTTCCTGCCCGACAAGGCCATCGACCTGATTGACGAAGCCGCATCCCGATTGCGAATCGAAATCGATTCCCTTCCTATCGAGATAGATCAGCTGGAACGTGAAATCATGCAGCTCGAGATCGAGCGTCTGGCTCTTCAGCGCGAGGAAGACGATCGTTCAAAGGCCCGCCTGCACGAAATTGAGCAGCGCATCGCCAATCTCAAAGAAACTTCAGCCGGCATGAAGGGCAAGTGGCAATCAGAGAAAGAGGCGATCAAGCGCATGGAAGAAGCGCGCGGCAAGCTCGATGATCTGAAGTTAGAACTTGAACACGCGCGCACTGCGGGCGATCTGGCACGGGCCTCGGAACTTCAGTATGGGGAGATCCCGGAACTGGAAAGACAGCTGGCGGCGGAACAGGCGAAGCTGGATGAGATTCAAAAAGACGGCGTCATGCTGAAGCAGAAGGTTGACGAAGAAGATATCGCCGAAGTTGTTTCAAAGTGGACCGGGATTCCAGTCTCCAAAATGCTTGAAGGCGAGATGCACAAGCTGGTGACCATGGAGGATCGTCTGCGCGAGCGGGTAATTGGACAGGATGAAGCGTTGACAGCAGTTGCGAATGCGGTGCGACGCGCGCGCGCCGGTTTACAAGATCCTAACCGGCCAATTGGCTCCTTTATTTTTCTGGGACCAACGGGAGTTGGTAAAACTGAAACTGCGCGAGCGTTGGCAGAATTCCTGTTCGATGATGAGCGCGCCATGATTCGTCTGGACATGTCCGAATACATGGAGAAGCACGCTGTCGCGCGTATGATTGGGGCTCCTCCGGGATATGTTGGCTACGAAGAGGGCGGTCAGCTAACCGAAGCCGTCAGGCGGCGGCCTTACTCGGTGGTTCTGTTTGACGAAATCGAAAAAGCGCACAGCGACGTTTTTAATGTATTGCTGCAAATCCTCGATGACGGCCGGCTGACGGATTCCAAAGGGCGCACGGTTGATTTCAAGAACACGGTCCTAATCATGACGTCCAATCTTGGGTCTCGTGAGATTCAAGCGGCGGAAGGTGACGAGAAACAGGTAAGGGAAGCCGTCGCCCAGGAGCTGCAACTAAGTTTCAAGCCCGAGTTTCTCAATCGTATTGATGACATTGTCATCTTCCACCAACTTTCGCGCGAGCAGATTAAACAGATCATCGAAGTGCAACTGGAGCGACTGCGCGCGATGTTGCGCGAACGTGAAGTGACGCTGATCCTGGAAGATTCGGCAAAGCAGCTGCTTGCGCGCGAAGGCTACGATCCCAATTATGGGGCGCGGCCTTTGAAGCGCGCTATTCAAACTCTGATACAGAACCCGCTGGCGGTTAAGTTGCTGCGCAGTGAAATCACACCGGGGCAAACCATCCGAGTCTCAGCCGATGGTGACGAGATGAAGTTCCAGACTGAGGCGGCCGTCGCGGCCGCTTAGCGAGCAGGGCGAGATGCATTTTTCTTTGGGAGGGTGTAAGTAATGACGCGAGGATGGGATCCATTGCGCGATTTGTTGGTGCTGCAAGATCGAATGAACCAGGTATTTGCCGACGCGACGCAACAGCGGGCCAGAGGCAAGGCCGAGACGGATAGTGAGATCGAACCGGCCGATTGGTTCCCGGCAGCTGATGTCTATGAAAGGACCGACCATTATCTGGTGGCCATTGATCTGCCGGGAATTGAGCGCTCCGCTCTGGACATAAGTCTCGAAGACAATCGTATGGCGGTTCGTGGCGCGCGCGTTGTTGAAGAGCATGACAATCAAAGATTTGAGCGGCCCGCCGGGCGCTTTCTGAGAAGATTTGATGTACCTGCGATGGTGGATCAGGAAGCAATCGCCGCAAATTACAAGGATGGAGTGCTGAGCATTCGGTTGCCGAAGCGTCGCGAGCAAAAGGCGCAACGAGTTGAAATCAAGGTCTCATGAAGCAAAACCAAGATAAAGCAGACGAGCGGGCGCGCGGCGATGCTCCCGGTGATGGTAATGCCGGGGAAATCCGGGTTACTGACAAGCGGCGGATAAATGTTGACGGCACTGGCCGGGGTGAAGCCGGCGAAAGGCCTCCCAGCCTGAAGCCCAGCTACGTGGAGGAGCTGGAGCAGCGTACGCAGGCAGCTGAAGGGAAGCTTACTGAGGTTCAGGCACGCTTCGATCAACTTCGCGAGCAGTTGCAACGTGAAACCGACGAGGTGCGTCAGCGTCTGAACCGGGCGGCTGACGAACGCGCCGAGCGCGAGAAGATTGGTTTCATCAGTTCATTGCTGCCGGTGGCGGACAACCTGCAACGGGCGATCGAGGCCGGAGAGCAAGGCGGCTCCCTGGAGTCATTGCTGGCTGGAGTGCGCGGCACGGCGAACAGTTTCACGGCGGCACTCGGCGCCGCCGGAGTTCAGCCCATCGAGGTTGTCGGGTCGCCATTCGATCCGGAGAAGCATGAGGCAGTCGACACCATTGAAGTTGATCCCGATAGAGATGGAATTGTGACTGCCGAATACAGTCGCGGCTACCGGGTTGGGGATCGGTTGCTCCTGCCCTCGCGCGTGCAGGTAGGACGGGCGCGGGCTGAGGCCAAGAAAGCAGCTGAGTAGGAGTAATCGCCGGTTGGTCAAAGGCGTACATCGAACCAGAGCAGCTTCCGATTGATAAGGAGAGACACGTGGCAGCAAAAGAGCTGAAGTTCAGAGAAGAGGCCCGCACAGCCATGCTGCAAGGCGTGAATACGCTTGCCAACGCCGTGCGAGTCACATTGGGACCAAAGGGGCGTAATGTCGTGCTGAGCAGGAAGTGGGGCTCGCCTTTGATCACCAAGGACGGGGTGACGGTGGCCAAAGAAATCGATCTGGAAGACAAGTACGAAAACATGGGCGCGCAGATGGTGCGTGAAGTAGCCACCAAAACAAACGACACGGCCGGGGACGGGACTACGACCGCGACTGTGCTGGCGCAGGCAATTTTTCGCGAAGGTGTCAAAAATGTCACGGCCGGCGCGAACCCCATGGATCTGCAACGCGGGATTCAAATAGCGACTGGGGCTGTGGTGGCAGAACTGGAACGGACTTCCAAAAAAGTAAAAGGCAAGGAAGAGCTCGCTAATGTTGCCAGCGTGTCGGCAAACAACGACCGTGAGATTGGCCAGTTGATATCGGAGGCCATGGAAAGAGTCGGTAAGGACGGTGTCGTCACCGTTGAAGAGTCGAAGACGTTGAACACCGAGTTGGATATTGTCGAAGGCATGCAATTCGATCGAGGTTACTTATCTCCTTATTTCGTGACGAACCCGGATCGAATGGAGGCTGTGCTCGAAGAGCCGTCGATCCTGCTGCATGAGAAAAAGATTTCCGCTATGCGTGATCTCCTTCCCGTGCTCGAGCAAACAGCGGGGCAGGGGCGAGCCCTTCTGATCGTGTCGGAGGACGTTGAAGGAGACGCCCTGGCCACAATGGTCGTCAACAAGTTGCGCGGCACCCTCAAGGTTTGCGCCGTGAAAGCTCCGGCCTTCGGCGATCGCCGGAAAGCCATCATGGAGGACCTGGCGACGCTAACTGGCGCGCGCCTAATCACCGAAGATTTGGGGATCAAACTGGAAAACGTTCAGGCAACGGATCTGGGGTCCGCGAAGCGCGTGATTGTGGACAAAGACAACACAATCATTGTGGAGGGCGCCGGCGATGCGAGGGCCATTCAGGGTCGTATTGCTACCATTAGAAAACAGATTGAAGAGACAACTTCGGAATACGATCGCGAGAAACTCCAGGAGCGTCTGGCGAAACTCGCGGGCGGTGTTGCCGTAATCAAAGTTGGCGCGCCAACCGAGATGGCTATGAAAGAGATTAAGACTCGGGTAGAGGATGCCCTAAACGCCACCAGAGCCGCAGCCCAGGAAGGTTACGTACCCGGCGGTGGCCTCGCGCTGATGCGGGCGACCAAGGTGCTCGACAAGATCAGTGATGAAAAGGGCGACGTGTTGACCGGTATTCGCATTGTCCGTCGCGCTCTGGAAGAGCCTTTGCGCCGGATTGCGGAGAACGCCGGTCTGGAAGGCGCGGTGGTGGTAGGCAAAGTCGAAGCTATGAAGGGATCGAACGGCTTCAATGCGGCCACCGGGCAATTTGAAGACCTGGTCGCCGCCGGCATCATTGATCCGACCAAAGTGGTTCGTACGGCTTTGCAGAATGCCGCTTCCATTGCCGGGCTCCTGCTAACGACCGATGCCGCCATCGCCGACGCTCCCGAGCCAAAGAAAGGCGCCCCGGCCATGCCGGCAGGCGAGGATTACGATTACTAGCCAGGGCTGGAAACGTCCGGGACGGGACCGGCGCTCACTGGCCGCATATTTGCTAGAGTAACGAGTGGAGATTTTCATTGCATTGAAACGCAACGGCGAATATGCTCGTAAGCATCTTACAAGGGGGTTAGAGTAGAGTTTCAGAACGGTTGAAAGTTGAATAGCACCAGCAGTTCTTAGCCGCCACGCATTCGTCAGTTTTTGACGGTTGAGATGGCGGCTGCCGCGTCTTTGTTTGGGATTAAGTTAGGCAAAACAATGGTTGATCTGGGAGCATACCGAGACAAGTTTGGCGATAGCGGACAGCGCGTACTGGAAAACGCGCTAAACGAATCGCGTCGCCGCGATCAGAACTACATTTCCGTCGAGCACATCGTCAGTGCGCTCGCGCGGGAGGAAGCTGATCTTTTTAACTCGACTATCCGCGATCTGTCCTTAGACCCGGCGTCGGTCAGGATGGCAATCGAACAGCGGTTAGAAAGCAGCCGCCAGCATATCGGAAAAGGCTTTCGCATTGCCCCGGATACCACGGAGTTGTTCAAGCGCGCCATGGAGCGCGCCCGCGCCCACGGCCGGAAGACCATTGAATCAACGGACATTTTTGAAGTGCTTTCGAAATACGACAGCCTGTTGTTGGAGGTCTTGAAGAACCTCGGCGCCAGCCCTGAAGCGGTCGTCGAAAACGTTCGTGTGCACGTTGACAAGCGTGAACAGGAAGAAGAGCAGAACAAAAGAAAGTTTGAGCTTCCTCCTTATCTGAAGCATTTTGGCGTTTCCCTGAACCGCATGGCGCGCGCCGACAAGATCCCACCGACGATTGGTCGCGAGCTGGAGATTCAGCAGATGGTGGAGATCCTCTGTCATCGCGAACGGGCCAATTCACCCATGTTGGTTGGTGAACCGGGTGTAGGCAAGACCGCTGTAGTTGAAGGCCTGGCGCGCTTGATCGAGCTGGAACCGCACAAGGTGCCGGCGCGACTGCGTGGCGCGCACATCGTGCAACTGCAAATGGGTGGCATGGTCGCCGGGACTATGCTGCGCGGCATGTTCGAAGAACGGATCAAGGGTGTCATCGATGAAGTTAAAGAGCGAGATAACGTGATCCTGTTCATTGATGAAGCCCACACTATTATTGGGGCCGGAGCCGCCCTGGGTACTTCTTCCGACGCCGCGAACATGTTCAAGTCGGCGCTGGCCAAAGGCGAGCTACGCATCATCGGCGCGACCACGCTGACGGAGTACAAGGAATCCATTGGCGAAGACGAAGCCCTGGCGCGCCGGTTCAGACTGGTAAAGATAATTGAGCCGACCATCGGTGAAACGCGCGAGATTCTGCTGGGACTGAGACCGCGACTGGAGAAGAACTATTCGGTCAAGATCTCGGATGACGCCATCAACATGGCCCTGGAAATGGCGCCCAAGTACATACGCAACCTGCACCTCCCTGATAAGGCCATCGGCTGGTTGGACACGGCGGCGGTAAAGGTCGAGATCAATGAGCCGCAAACTATGATCGTCAAGCCGGAGCATGTCATCGACGTTATCTCGCAGGAGTCGCGTATTCCCCGTGACATGATTTTCCGCGATACGGGCGATCGCTTTGCTTTGACTGAATCCAAACTCGGCGGCCGGGTCATCGGGCAACACGAAGCCATTAAGGCTGTGGCCCAGCGCCTTCGCCTCAACAAGGGGCCGTTGAAAGAATCGCATTACAAGCCCGATGGCGTTCTGTTGTTCCTCGGCCCCACGGGAGTGGGAAAGACCGAGCTCGCCAAGGCGGTCGCCGAATTTATGTTCGGAGACGAGCGTAAGATGGTGCGAATCGACATGTCGGAATACAGTGACGGCACCATCAGCATCGAGAAACTGATCGGCATGCCGCGCGGCATCGTCGGCTCTGAGCGCGGCGGTATCCTGACGGAACAGTTGCGCGAAAATCCTTATACCGTTCTGCTGCTCGATGAAGTAGAGAAGGCGTCACCGTACCTGATGAACTTGTTCCTGCAGGCCTTTGACGAAGGCTGGCTGACGGACGGTCGCGGCAAGAAAGTTTACCTTTCCGATGCCATTGTCATCATGACCTCGAACCTGGGCTCGGAGAACTTTAAGAAGTACGAAAAGCCGCTCGGTTTTGGTACCAAATCGGCTTCTGACTTCCGGGTGGTAAAGAACGAGATCATGAAGGCGGCCGAAACTCGCTTCTCGGCGGAGTTTCGCAATCGCATTGACGAGATCATCATATTCGCGCCCTTGACAATGGACGAAGTTCGCCAGATCGCCGTGCTATATCTGGGCCGGCTGCGAGCTCAGATGGAACGCCAGGGAAAAGCCTTCGAGATTTCCGATGCTGCTGTAAACCTGCTGACGGAGAAGGGTTTCAGCACAAAGTATGGCGCTCGTTTCCTGAAACGACACATCGACGAGAAAGTGAAACTCCCGATCACGACCATGTGGAAGACCGGCGCAAGCTTCTTTGTTGACGTCGAAGAGGGCGAGATAACAATTGCCGCAACTGACGCTGCCGACGCCGACACCCTGGTGATGTGAGGGCAGCGCAGCCTGGTCAGAAGTTCCCGTTAAGGGTTTCAGTGAGAAGGCTTCATTGAAACCCTTCTTTGTTTCGCGCTTCAACCTGGGATTTTTATGACTGCTTTCACTTACCCTCGTGGAATTCTGCTGGCGCTTCTGTTGCTGACTGGCAGTGCTTCGGTGCGTGTTTCAGTCAGGGCGCAGACGCTGGCGCCAAATTCTCCCGCAGAGTCAGCCGAGGACCAGGAAAAGGCTGAAGCGATCATAAAGCGCGCCGTAGAGGTTCTGGGCGGCCCGGCTTATCTCAACGTACACAACATCATTGGGCGCGGCTTCTTTTCTCCTTACAAAGATGGACAGTCTTTGCCCCCGCTGCGTTTTATCGATTACATCGTTTATCCCGACAAGGAACGCACTGAGTTCACCGGCGGCGGCGGCAAGTTAATTCAAGCGAATCTCGAGGGTAAAGGCTGGCTTTATGACGGCGCCGCCAGGACTTTGAAGGACATGAAGGCTGAACAGGTCGAAGATTTCAAGATCGGCATGCGCACCAGCATGGAGAACCTACTGCACGGCTGGTGGCGCAAGCAGGGCGGCAAGATCACTTATGCCGGCCGGCGCGAAGCGGGGCTGGCGCGGCGAAATCAAACGGTCCGTCTCACCTACCCGGACGGTTTTTGGGTTGAATATGAGTTCGGCGCGAAAGACGGCCTGCCCGCGAAAGCCCTATACAAACGAAAGTACAAGAAGCCCGACAGCGATGAGATGGAAGAGGTCGCGGAAGAGGATCGTTTATTTAGGCCGCTTACTTTTGAAGGCGTGACTGCGCTTTTTATTGTCGATCACTTCCGAGAGGGAAAGCAGGTAGGCCGCATTAACTACGAATCAATTGAGTTCAACCGCACGATTCCCGATTCACTCTTTACTAAACCCGCAAGTGTTAAGGCCGTCAAGTAAGCAGCTGAATTTGGCTGGCGGCGGATTCCTCAAACTAGACAATCTTTTCCAGCGTATAGGGCAGCATCTTTCGCCACCACGGCCAGTCGTGATCTACGTCGTGTCCCCATAGATCAAGTGTGTGCGGGATACCCTTTGCTGTCAGGATTTCCGAGAGCTTGCGGCTGCGTTCGGGTGCTTCATAAGAGCCCTGGCCCGAGAGGATATAGATCGCATCCGCTTTTCTCAGCATCGGCAGGTAATGATCGTCGTCGAGGTTCGACAGGTAATCCACCGGGTTGTTGAAATAGACGTTGTCGTCGAAGTGTCCTTCCAGGTAGGAGCGAATGTCATAACTACCACTCAGGGCAATGACCCCGCGAAAGAGATCCGGATGTTTGAAGTAGGTATTAGCTGAAAGGAAGGCTCCCAGGCTGGCGCCGGTGGTGATCGGCCGTGCGTCATCACCCGCTTCTTTCCGAATCAACGGCAGCACCTCGTCGGTAATGTAACGATCATAGAGCGTCAGCAATTCCACCTTCAGATGGGCCGGCATCTTCTCATTAAGCAGGCTCCAGCGATTGACGCTGTTGATCGAGTAAGCGCGCACGCGTCCTTGTTCGATCAACGGTCGAATTGCATCGACCAGATAGAAACGTTCGTACTCGAGATAGTCGGCGGCCGCAGTAGGAAGCATTAACAGCGGCAATCCCGCGTGGCCATAAGCCACCAGCGGCATCTCGATATTCAGATTCGGGCTTAACCACGAAGTTGTGTGTCTCTCCATCGGGACAGTCTCCGGCTCAAGTGTGACTTGCAATCAAACGTCGTCCACTTCCTATTACTCTTATTGGCCAGAGATATTCTCGCACTTCGTCTGGCAGCGCAAGGCGGGCTTCAGTTGGAAATCGTGCCGGCGGTTTTTAGTTTGAATGTAACGAGCCGCAATAGCTCCCTGCTTGACCGTGTGGAGGGCGTTTGTTATAAAAATGCTCGACCCGCGCGGGCTTCTGACCAGCGCGGGCTAAATATTCCGCAGTAGCTCAATGGCAGAGCATCCGGCTGTTAACCGGAGGGTTGTAAGTTCGAATCTTACCTGCGGAGCCAGATTGAACGAAGGCCGCTGGAATTACCTCCGGCGGCCTTTTCTCTTTCCCAGTGGTTAAACGGCAAAAGCATTAGACGTGGCGGGTGGACGTGCCAAAGCTGATTACTAGAACGTTACCGAGAAGGTGAGGCTCGTAGAGCTTAGCTTCGTCGCGCCCTTTGTAGAGATATGACCAGACATCCGTGTCAACGACTCGGACTTCCATCAGTCAACGCTCCGTGTTGATGGACGGTCGCGGTCTTCGCGGACTTGGCGCAAGAACTCATCAACATCAAAGCCGGCGGTCAGATCCGGATCGCCTGCGAAATCTTCAAGGGGAAGTGAAGGGGTTTACACCCTGCCGCTTCTGCCCCATCATAAACATGAAGATGATGTGAGATTGCTACCAGCGTGCGGTGTTGAATATTACGCTGTCTACTTCGTGAGGGGCTATAGCTTCGTTAATTCCTCTTCGGAACGCTGTAAAGGATGACCTATCATGGCCAACAAGGAATTGGTTCCACTCGCCCCAGGGAGGTTTTATGCCCGGGTTAGCAAGCACATTAAGGCGACGTTTCTTATTTCCACTGAATCCCCAAGGTTGTGTGGTTTCTGCCAGGACCGGACCAGCTATTGTTGACCAGCGAGCTACCAAGATGCGATGCGAAGAATCTAACAGCTCGCGGCTCGGGACGGGCTTAGGTTCGTGAAAGCTAAACCGCGAAACAAACTCGTCTGCGTCGACCACGACGCTCAGTTCGGCGACTTCATACCTTTCCCTCACAGTAAACTGAGGGATAAGATTTTCGAGGCCGCAATTTCGCGCCCACTCGATTGTTCCTTGCCAGCAGTGCGCTTTGTCATAGTCGTCTGATCCCCACCAACCGCTCAAGATCAAAGGCCTGGGAGGAGCCACGCCAGACCGCCCTTGCTGTTTCCATGCGCGTTCTAAAGCTAAAAATACTCGGGACCAAGCATCCGGCTTCGGGCATACGAAGATCATCTCGAGAGGAGTCGTCAGAGCATTCGCCCAGTCTTCGAGGCTTGTACGCCTCACAACTCGCTCGGCATCTAAATCGCTTTTGAGAAACACCTTCGGCAATTTTCCGGGAACTCCTAATACTGCGAGCCTGTGCCTTACTTTCAGACTATCGAAGATGAGTTCGTGTGCTACGCGCTCAATGTTCGGTGGTCGCACATTCGCCAGCCCAACTCTCAGCAGGGATCGGTAGAGAGCTTGAGCCGTGTACTCTTTGTCCTCCGCATTATCTATCAGGGACTGCACCCGGTTTCTTAGCAGGGCAATGTAAGCTTCGAGGTCTGCGCTCTGCCCCTTGATTGCTTCCACTGCGCCAAGCGGTCGCCTTCGCTCCGCAGTAGGATTCAAGGACTTAGCCGAGGAGCCCTCTGGCTTCCAGAACACAGTTTCGGTAGGCGTCATTTTATGTCCTGGAATAAAGACAACAGAGTTTCTCGCCCGCGGAATGCATTAGAAGTTATTCCTGTGGTCGCGGCCATTGAGACCTTTCGCGCGCCTCACCTTAGCCAATGTTCTCGACTACATTGTCATTCACCCATGAGGCGTGCGTCACTGTAACCTCACAATCGTCTAGCTGGACTCCAAAGGAATGGAGACGGTCTCTATATGGACCATCATAGACATTGAGATAATGTGAGCTGGAATTGACATTGATAAAAATACCGAGGGGGTAATGTAATTGCTCGAACATCGTATCAAGCTTGCGAAAGTCAGTTTGAGCTCCGCTTTGCGTTGCTTGATGTTTCAGGGCAAAAACTGCGAGATTGCCGACATCGACTGGCGAGTCATGTAGTTCGGCGGGTGTATGAAGGACGATATCGGGACGCTGATGGGTGCCATGACGATCACTCTTTTGATATTTCATTTCTATGATGACTTGATCATTTAGAATCCCAAATTTGTCCAAAGCATTTTGAAGTCCACAATAAAGCCTTCCATGATAACCGCGCTCAGTCTGAAAGAA
>JBDTOI010000078.1:0-18307 GCA_039933315.1 Pyrinomonadaceae bacterium | reverse complement strand
CGGGCGTACTGCTTGATCTTCTGCGATCCGAATTGCAGATAGAGATGCACGCCGGGCGCGACGCGCTTGCCTTGATCGAGCGCGTTCTGCAAAACCTCAGCGTACATGTCCATGTCGGCCATCTTTCCCCCGGTGCATGAGCCACCGTAGGCGGCATCGATGCGCACCTCTTCCGGCAGTTCATCGATTGGAATGCCATTGCGCGGATCGCCGGGCAGGGCCACCATCGGCCGAATCGCGTCCAGATCGATCTCGAAGACGTCGGCGTATTGAGCATCGGGATCGCTGTAAGTGAATCCCTGGCGGACCTCTTCCGGATTGAGGTCCCGCATCTTCACAATGTAGTGAAGAGTCGATTCGTCAGGCTCGATGATTCCCGTGGTGCCCCCCGCCTCAACCGACATGTTAGTCAGGGTGGCGCGTTCGTCCAGGGGCCAGTTCTTCAAATCGTCGCCCGCAAACTCGAGCACTTTGCCGATGCCCTTACTCGTCTTCATATAGTCGGATGCGAGGATAACCAGCATTACATCTTTCGCCGTGACATCGGGACGTTTCTTTCCTTTCAAGACATAACGGACCGTCTCCGGGACTTTGATGCGAATGTCTTTCGTGTACCAGGCATTCGCCATGTCGGTCGAGCCGACGCCGAATGCGAAGCAGCCGAGCACGCCGGCCATGCACGTGTGCGAGTCTGTGCCGATAACGATCTGTCCGGGCAGCGCCAGATCCTCAACGACGGCGTTATGGCAGATCGCCTCGGAACCACCCTCAGCGGTTTCTCCGTACAGTCTTATGCCTTGCTTGGTGGTGAAGTCTTCCTGCGTGGTGGCCAGCCCGTCAGCTTTCTCCAGCAAGCCCATGGCCCGATGTTTTGGCGACATCACCTTGTTCAAGAACGTCAGATGATCACGAAAGGCGAAGACAGACTCCGGTTGCGTCACGCGGGCATCGTTGCCCAGTGCCTGCTTCAGCAGGGCCTCAGCCATCGGCGTTACGTACTCATGCGAGAAGCGGACGTCAGCCACGGCAAACAACGCATCGCCCGGTTTGACGGCTTCTACTCCAACTTGCCCGGCAGAGACGAACGCATGCCGGGCGATGATCTTTTCCACAATCGTCATGGGCCGTTTGGCAGTGTCAACCGGAGGCGGCGTTACCTCTCCGGCCAGACGCGCCTTGTTGTAGTTAAAGAGGCCGCCGTGTTCCACGATGTCCCGGGAAATAGGATCGAGACCGTTGGTGAATTCCGCCAACGGAATCTCTTCACCCCGTCGAATGCGCTCGATCAAACCAAAATCGGTTGAGGTCAGCAGGCCGATGTTCTGCGAGTTTTGCCCGTAAATTTTTTCGATGCTCTCGGCGATGACGAGCTGGATGCCGGCCCACTTCTCGGCGTAGGGCGCGGTCTCTCGCGACGAGCCACAGCCTTTGGACAATCCCGAGACCACCACCGCAAAGCCGCCGTTTTTGACTTCATCTTTCTGCACTGCGCCCTCGCGCATGCCGACGTAGACGTATTGACCGAGGGTCTCGTCGTAGTAAAAGCAAACCCATCCGGGAGTGATCTCGTCGGTCGAGATATTACTCATCAGCGGCAGGTCTTTGTTTAGTAACCGCCGGGTCAGTTCCGCTTCAATCCGCTCGCGGTCCTCGCCCCGGGCGGCCAATTGTTGACGGATGAGGGACGTGTCTTCGGTCAGAAAAAGAATGCGACCGGAAAATTTCACTGACTGAGGATGCTGCAAAACCTTTTCGGAATCCATCGGTACTCCTTGCCAAAATAATTGCGCTTATTGTGATTCTCATTATAACCTCTGCGCTGCAAAAGCCTCGAATGACCATCTGGTAACTGAAACGGACGCGGGTTAGGGGAGAGGGTCTTTGGGAAACCTCGCTTGTGTCAGGTAAGGCCCTCACCCTAACCCTCTCCCAGAGGGAGAGGGAAAAGGAAATGTTTCTGCGCGTGCGGTAAATCCCTCTCCCTAGCCCTCTCCCAAAGGGAGAGGGAAAAGAAAGCCACTAACGGAAGGGAAAAGGATTCATGCAAACGGAAATTAATCAAGAGTCGCAGACCGACGAGAGGAACCAAATGCGAACAATAACCTGCTTACTCGTTATCCTTTGCCTCTTCTTCTTAGGGACTGAGGCGTCCGCTCAACAGCAATCATTGGATGCCCTGCTTGATCGCGATATCGCATCGCTGGTGGCAACCTACAAATTGCTCCACGCTGCGCCGGAGCTGTCGCATCAGGAGCAAAAGACTGCCGCATTTTTCGCCAGCCAATTGCGCACCCTCGGGTACACCGTAACCGAAGGAATCGGGAAGTATGAAAATCCCGCTCTACCCGGCTATGGCGTGGTTGGCATTATGAAAAACGGTCCTGGCCCGACCGTGTTAGTCCGCACAGAGCTCGATGCGCTTCCGGTCGAAGAGAAAACCGGCCTGGCCTACGCCAGCAAAGTAAAAACCAAGAATGAAGCCGGGCAGGACGTCGGCGTAATGCATGCTTGCGGTCACGATATACACATGACAAACATGCTGGGCACGGCGAAGCTGCTCGCCGAACTGAAGAACCAGTGGAGTGGAACATTGGTCATAATCGGACAGCCGGCGGAGGAAGTGATTGATGGAGCGAGGGCGATGTTGCGGGATGGTCTTTATGACAAGTTTCCTAAACCCGATTTCGCCATCGCGCTTCACGATAATTCCGAGCTGGAGGCCGGAAAGGTTGGCTACACGCCGGGATACGCCCTGGCGAGCTCTACTTCTGTTGACATCAAGATACGCGGCGTAGGAGGCCACGGAGCAAAGCCCGAAACCACCAAAGATCCGATCGTAATTGCCGCTCAGGTGGTTCTGGCATTGCAGACCCTTGTGAGCCGCGAAAACTCGCCACTCGATCCGGTGGTGGTCACGGTGGGCTCAATTCATGGCGGCAGCAAGCACAACATCATCTCGGATGAGGTCAATTTACAACTGAGCGTGCGTGCCTACAAAGAGGAAGTGCGAAAAAAGATTTTGGCTTCGATTGAGCGCATCGCCAAAGGGATCACGATGGCTGCCGGCGTCCCCGAGGATCTGGCGCCGATTGTAAAAGTCAGTGAGACCCAAATAACGACCGCGACTTATAACGACCCGAAGTTAACCGAACGACTGGCCACGGTTTTTACAAAGACCCTGGGTCAGGAAAACGTCGTTCTAATTCCTCCAGCAATGGTGAGCGAGGATTTCGGCGCTTTTAGTTTGCAGCAAACTATCCCGGCCGTACAGTTCTGGCTGGGGGCGGTGGACCCCGCAAAAGTGAAACTAAACAAAGAAAACGGCACGCCGCTGCCATCATTGCACTCGGCCTTTTTTGCGCCGTCACCGGAACCGACGCTGCGCACAGGCATTAAAGCCATGACCGCCGTAGTTCTGGATTTGATGAAGAAGAACTAAGCGCGTGAAACCTCAACTCTTAATTCCTAAAAGCGTCAGAATCACGGCGTTGCACTAGTTCTCTTCGTACTGCATGGCGCCGATCACTGTGCCCTCAGTGTCTTCAAAGAAAATCAGTGTGCCGACTGTGGGGATATGAAATTTAGGCATGACGATCTTTCCGCCATTGGCCTCGATCGCTGCTGCAGTTTCGTCGATTGAGGTAACGCCGATGGTGCACTCCAAACCAAACATGGGTTTACCTTCCACAATCTCCCGGCGGCCCTGCAGCCCGCCGTGTATGCCCGGATCATCGTCGCTGCCAGTGCGGATCAGATAAAAGTCGGGCGGTCCCCACGGAGTGAATTGCCACCCAAAGGTGTTCTCGTAAAACTTGCGCGCACGGGAAACGTTGTCCGCGTTGATGGAAAAGTGAGTGACGTTATTAGGCATCGGTTCGCTCCTTACTTTGAGGTTCATTCGACCGCCGGAGGATAGCCGAAACTCGCCTGCCAGTCTTGCGCTATAATGCCAACTCATGCCGAAAAAGCGACAAAGAGAGGATCTCAGCCTCAGCGCTGAGGAGTCGCTCGATATCAGAAGCCTGGCAGTAGGAATACTGAGCCGGCACACGATTCACAAACACTCCCACGAATGGCATCAATTGATTTATGCCTCGCAGGGCGTCATCACGGTAAACACTTCCACCGGATCCTGGATAGTACCGTCCCGCCGCGCCGTCTGGGTCCCGGCCGGAATTGAGCATGAAGTAGAAATGCCCGGGCCGGTCTCGCTGCGCACGCTCTACCTGCGAACAACTCTTTCCCAGCTGTTGCCACGGGATTGCTGCGTGGTGAACGTTTCGCCGCTGTTGCGCGAGTTGATACTGCGCACGGTGGAGATCGGAATGCTGGATCGCAACGTGCCCTTACATAAACATCTGATGGATGTAATCCTGGATCAATTTCAAACGCTGGCGACAGAACCGCTGAAGCTGCCCATGCCGGTTGATCGGCGGGCTTTGCGCGTGGCGGAGTTGGTGCGCGAGAATCCTGCCGAGGCTAAATCGCTGGATCAATTGGCAAAGAAAATCGGCGCCAGCAAGCGGACCATCGAAAGACTGTTCCAGAGTGAAACCGAAATGACCTTTGGCAGATGGCGGCAACAGTTGCGCATGCTTCACGCGCTGCGGCTGCTGGCAGCCGGTCAATCTGTAACGACCGCGGCCTTCGAAGTGGGCTACGAGAGCACCAGTGCTTTCATCTCTGCATTTAAAATCGCAATTGGCACGACACCCGGCCGGTACTATGCCGATAAACATGAACCCCACAATTGAAAAAACGGGAGAGGTTAATTCACGCGAACGAATGCCTGATGAAACGGTCCTCATTTCGCCGTACGGCGGCAGTCTGATTAATCTGCTCGTTCCTGATGAAGAACGAGAAGAACTGCAAACTCGCGTGGCGGGCTTGCCGCGTTTGCGAATAACTCAGAGAAGCGCTTGCGACCTGGAGCTGTTGGCGACCGGTGGTTTTTCGCCGCTGGATAGATTCATGAGCGCCGCCGATTACGCCCGGGTCGTAGAAGATATGCGTCTGGGGGGCGGCGCGCTGTTTCCTATTCCAATCACTTTGCCTTTCGATCCGGTGGATGGAATCAAGCTGGATCAGGAGATAGCGATCGCCGATGACCAGAATGAACTGCTGGCGGTGATGCGGGTGGAAGAGATATTCGCCAGGGACGAGGAAAAAGAAGCGCACTTCGTTTTCGGCACCAATGATACACGGCACCCGTTGGTGGCTGAGATGAACTCATGGGGCGCGCTAAATATCTCGGGGCCGATGCGCGTAATCAATCTCCCGCGCCACTATGATTTTCGCGCGCTGCGGATGACGCCGCAGCAGGTGCGCGAAAGATTGCAGGCCCAGGGTCGGGCCAAGGTCGTGGCCTTTCAGACGCGTAATCCACTTCATCGCGCGCACGAAGAAATGATGTTGCGAGCCGGCCGGCAAATCGTCGCCACGATATTGCTTCATCCGGTGGTGGGAATGACCAAGCCGGGGGACATCGATCACTTCACGCGGGTACGGACATACAAAGCGTTGGTTGGTAGTTTCCCGGATCCGGATCGCATCATGCTGGCTTTGCTGCCACTGGCAATGCGTATGGCCGGCCCGCGCGAGGCAGTCTGGCATGCAATCATTCGTCGCAACTTTGGCGCGAACCACTTCATCGTGGGTCGCGATCATGCCAGCCCAGGGAGTGACTCGAAGGGGCGGCCATTCTACGATGCATATGCGGCGCAGGAACTCATGGCCGAGCACAGCGATGAAGTCGGCGTGCGGTTAGTTCCTTTTGCGGAGCTGGCATACCTTCCCGCTGAAGGCACTTATGAAGAACTCTCGGAGGCCAACGTTAAGAGCGCCGTGCCGCTGTCGGCGACCAACGTGAAAGAGACTTTCTTGCAAAAAGGCCTGCCGGTCCCTGAATGGTACATGCGGCCGGAGGTGGCTTCTATTTTGGCCCGCTCTTCTCCCCCGCGGCACGAACAGGGCTTTTGTGTGTGGTTCACCGGCCTGGGGGCCGCGGGTAAGAGTACGACGGCGGAAGTTCTTACCGTAAAGCTGCTGGAGAGCGGCCGTCGCGTGACCTTACTCGACGGCGACGTCGTACGGACTCTCTTGTCGAAAGGGTTGGGCTTCAGCAAAGAAGACCGCGACGCCAACATTCGCCGCATCGGCTTTGTGGCCGCCGAGATCGTGCGGCATGGCGGAGCAGTCATCTGCGCCGCCGTCAGTCCCTATCGCGCCACCCGCAACGAATGCCGCGCGATGATTGGCGCCGATCGGTTTATAGAGGTTTTCGTGAATACGCCCCTGGAAGTTTGCGAAGGCCGTGACAGCAAAGGCATTTATGAACAAGCGCGGGCAGGCAAAGTTATGCACGTTACCGGCATCGATGATGTGTATGAGGCCCCGGCAAATCCTGCACTGGAGTTAGACACAGTGCGGCACACCGCGGAGGAGAATGCAGCCCGGGTGTTTGACTCCCTAACTGCCAGGGGATTTCTGAGTGGCACAGACTTCAGTCTGTGAACTACTGTACCGGGTTTCACAGATTGACATCTGTGTTATGCACGTTACCGGCACATCGATGATGTGTATGAGACGAGGAGAATGCCGCGCGGATTTTTAAATGGCACAGATTTCAGTCTGTGATCTCACTGGCGTAAGCGGCTTCACAGACTGAAGTCTGTGCCACATTGACCAAATGAATCGTGAACACCCGAAGTTCTCCGTTATTATTCCTGCTTACAACGAAGAAAAGTTTCTCCCGCGTTTGCTGGACTCAATCGCCGTTGCCCGCGCGAACTACTCCGGGGGAGCAAAGGCAATCGAAGTCATAGTTGCCGACAACGATTCCACCGATGGGACTGCCGCGCTGGCCGCGGCCGCAGGCGCGCAGGTAGTCACCGTCACGAAGCGCCGCATTGCCGCGGCGCGCAACGGCGGCTCTCAGAAAGCGAAGGGCGAGATTCTCTGTTTCATTGATGCGGATTCGGCGATTCATCCGCGGACTTTCGCTGCGATCGAAGAAGCCATCAACGAAGGCAGCACAGTAGCCGGCGCTACCGGCGTAAAACTCGAAAGAAGGTCACTCGGCCTGATGTTTACCTACTGCCTGGCGATGACCATGGTCTGGCTGATGCGTATGGACACCGGCGTCGTCTTTTGCCGGCGCGAAGACTTTGAGACGATCGGCGGTTACGACGAGAACCGCTTATATGCCGAAGACGTTGCCTTCCTGCTGGCCATGCGAAGCCTGGGACGCACCAGGGGCCAACGGCTGGGCCGCTTGCGTGGGGTGAAGGCGCTGGCGTCAACCCGCAAGTTCGATCAATTTGGGGATTGGCACTTGTTCTGGATGATGGCCGTCGGGGTCAAAAGCTTGTTCACCGGGAACTGGAACGATAAGAAATTCGCCGATCGCTACTGGTACAACTCTGGGAGATGATTTGGAGTGTTGGGGCAATCGAAGCGGCGACTTCGGTTTGAATTCTTCTTCTGAGATCTGAGATCTGAAATTTGAGATCTGAAAGGAAACCAGCCAAAGCGCCGTCGCCGCTTCGCTCTGCCGGCGCACTCCAAATAGGGCCTTTTGGTTTCAGGGAACTCGCAGTAGAATCTGGCGCAACCGAAGATGGCCCATAGAACTACATCCCAAGCGAAGGACGCCGGCATCGACCAGCGGCTGTGCCGGGCGCGGAGCTTTATAGACGAGTGCTACGACCTGCCGATTGACCTGAGCGAGATCTCAAAGCAAGCCTGCCTGTCGCGTTATCACTTTCTCCGTCTATTTCGCGAAGCCTTCGAAACTACCCCGCATCAGTACTTGATCCAGAGGCGCATTGATAAGGCCAAAGAGTTGCTGATCTCCGGCCGTTGGAGTGTGACGGACGTTTGCTTCGAAGTCGGCTTCGAAAGTCTGGGATCCTTCAGCGCCCTGTTTCGACGCTGCGTCGGCGATGCCCCGGTAAACTATCGCGAACGGGAGATGACCTCCCGGCGGCAGGTGCCAGGCTGTTTTCTCTTCATGCACGGGCTGGAGCCCGGCGCTTCGCGTTAAGACTCACGATTTAGCAATTTTCGAGAAGCTAGTTTCCGGCAGAACTCCTATCCTTTTCAAAACTCGAAAAGGGGTCTTAAAACTATGATTAAGAGAATGTCGCATGCGTCTATCTTCGTTAATAATCAAGAGGAAGCGCTTAAATTCTATCGAGACACGCTGGGTTTTGAGGTCCGCACCGACGCGATGGTGGGACCGGACTTTCGCTGGCTGACCCTGGGTCCAAAGGGGCAGTCCGACTTTGAAATCATCTTGTTCGAGCCTAAGGCCGGCATGATGATGGACGAAGACACGACAGCCCAGTTGCGAGCCATCATCAACAAGGGCGTGCTCGGCGCCGGTGTGTTCAATACAGATGATTGCCAGAAGACCTACGAAGAATTAAAAGGCCGCGGCGTTGAGTTCCTTTCGCCGCCCAGCGACCGGCCCTACGGAATAGAGGCCGTGTTCAAAGACAACTCTGGTAACTGGTTCAGTCTGACGCAACCGAAAGAACATTGAGTTCAAGGTCGAATAAGAACTCGAGTGGAGGCCCTCAATGGCAAAGAGCGCAACCAAAACTGCAAGCAAATCGATCTACGGTGTGCACCCCGGCGTGGCCATGACGCAAAAGTGGATCGCCGAGTTAAAGCAAAAGACCGGCCGGTCGCTCGAAGAATGGCTGAAGCTGATTAAGAAGGAAGGCCCGGCAACTGAGGAAGAGCGCCGCAAGTGGCTGAAGGAAACGCACGGCCTGGGCACTAACTCCGCTTGGTGGATGGCCGAGCGTTCACTCGGCAAGAGTGAAGAGGCCGGAGATCCGGATTCATATCTCAGGGCCGCCGAGAAGTATGTCGAGGAAATGTTTGCGGGCAAGAAGGCCGGCCTGCGTCCTTTATATGACAAGCTCTTGCAGGTTGGACTGAAGACCGGAAAAGATGTGAAGGCGTGCCCCTGCCAGACGATTGTGCCGCTCTATCGCAAACATGTTTTCGCGCAGATCAAGCCGACCACGCAGACGCGCATCGATCTGGGAATTGCGCTGGGTGACATGAAGACTCCCAAACGGCTCATCGACACCGGGGGCTTCGCGAAGAAGGACCGCATCACGCACCGGATTGAGATTACTGCGCTACCGGACATCGATGACGACGTGAAGCACTGGCTGAAGGTCGCATACGATCGCGATGCTTAGAAGGCGACAAACCATTACCGCCCCTATTCATTGATTCAGGAGACAACCATGGCAACAGCCGCGACCAAAGCTCCCGCACCGCGAATGGGCGACGACGCCGTTAAGGCAAAGACCGGCAAGGTCTGGGCCGACTGGTTTAAGATCCTTGACAAAGCCGGCGCGAAGAAAATGAGTCATCAGGAAATCGTGGCGTTGCTTAGTGAGGAGCACGGCATTGGTCCCTGGTGGCGACAGATGGTCACTGTCACCTACGAGCAGGCGCGCGGGTTGCGCGCCAAGCACCAAAAGATGGGCGGTTTCGAGATCAGCGTGAGCCGCACGGTGGCGGCCCCGGTGGGGAAAGTCTTCAAAGCGTGGCAGGATGAGAACACTCGCAAGCTCTGGCTGACAACGACCGGGTCGCCGCTAACTATTCGCAAAGCCACGGCCAACAAAAACATGCGCATGACCTGGACTGACGGCAAGACGAACGTCGAAGCTGCCTTTGCCGCGAAGGGCCCTGGCAAGACACAGGTAGTCGCGCAACACAGTAAGTTGCCCGACGCAAAGTCTGCGGCGCGGATGAAAACCTTCTGGGCCGGCGCCCTGGATAGCCTCAAAGAACTCGTCGAATCCTAACCGTCCCTCTGGCTTGCCACCGCACTCCAAAATTACGACAGTACCCACGAACGTATTTAGTTGAGATAAACTGGAGGTCTGTAGTAATTTATGCCCGCCCGAAGTACGACCCTGTCGACATTATCAAACTCAAACAAAGGAGTTCCCCGAATCTATGAAGAGGAAAACATTTGCGAGCCTCTTAACACTCGCGTTCCTGATTGCTTTCGCTGGTCATACTACAATCGCGGCAACCCCAACTTTCGATCAGCCATACATGCAAGCGGCGCGAGCTGACCTTAATAAAGCGCGCGCAGCTTTGCAGCGAGCCAACAGCAACAAGGAAGGCCATCGTGTTAAGGCACTGGAGTACACCAACAAAGCAATTGCCGAAGTCACCGCCGGGATGCGGTTTGATCGCCGTCGTAACCACGCAACGCCTGCCGTCAACTCGAGCCTGGCTGGGTTCGATCAGCCCAACATGCAGGCGGCCCTGAATCATCTACTCGATGCGCAGAGGAATTTAACGCAGGCTTCTGCCGATAAGGGCGGCCATCGGGTCAAAGCGATGGAGTTTGTGGGCAAGGCAATTACTGAAGTTAACAAGGGCATTGCCGCCGGCAACTAAAGCAGTTTCAAGTTTCGGGTTTCGAGTTTCGAGTTTCGAGTTTCGAGTTTCGAGTTAGAACGCAATCCGAAAGTTAGGCTCCAAACTCGAAACTCGAAACTCGAAACTTGTAACCTGGACAGCATTCATTTCACGTGGGTGCTGTCTTTGGTTTATTGTGTGGCCTGGCAAACCAACTCTTAATCAAATGAAAGCTGTTGTCTTCAACGAGCATGGCGGGCCGGAAGTGCTTCGCTACACTGACGCTCCTGATCCCACGATCAAGGCCAATGAGGTGCTGGTAGAAGTTCGCGCCTGCGCGCTGAACCACCTTGACGTCTGGGTGCGCGGCGGGTTGCCGGGAATCAAGATCCCCATGCCGCATATTCTGGGTAACGATGTGGCCGGCGTGGTGCGTGAGGCCGGCGAACTGGCCACGTGGGTACAACCCGGCGATGAAGTCATGCTGCATCCGGGAGTCTCCTGCGGACATTGCATCGAGTGCCTGAGCGGCCGGGATAACCTCTGCCCCGAGTACGACATTATTGGTTCGGCGCGCGATGGCGGTTATGCCGAGTTGGTTTCGGTTCCGGCGGTAAACGTCATTCCGAAGCCGAAGAGTTTGAGCTGGGAACAAGCTGCAGCGCTGCCGCTGGTTACGGTGACGGCCTGGCACATGTTAGTGACCCGCGCCAACGTTCAGCCGGGAGAGGATGTGCTGATTCACGCGGCGGGGAGCGGCGTTGGCTCGCTGGGAATTCAGGTGGCAAAACTGCGCGGCGCGCGAGTCATTGCCACAGCCGGGTCCGATGAGAAACTGGCCAAAGCGCGTGAGCTGGGCGCGGACCTGACCGTCAATTACACGCGGGAAGACTGGCCCAAAGAAGTTAAGCGCCTGACTGATCGGCGCGGTGTTGATGTGGTGTTCGAGCACACCGGTGCGGAAACCTGGCCGGGATCGATTGCTTCATTGAAACGAAATGGGCGCCTGGTCACCTGCGGCGCGACCAGCGGCTTTGATGCCCGCACTGATCTGCGGCAGGTGTTTTACCGTCACCTGACAATCCTGGGATCAATGATGGGATCGAAGGCTGAACTGATCGAAGCGATGAAGTTTATCGAGAGTGGCCAGATTCATGCGGTGGTTGATCGTGTATTGCCATTGGCTGATGCACGCAGAGCGCATGAGCTAATGCAGGATCGGGCGCAGTTTGGCAAGCTGGTGCTGGTGCCCTGAGATCAGAGGTCGCCCTGTCACCGCTCTTCTAAGCCGAATCTTCAATGACAGCTCAATATAGGACACATGGGTCGAATAGGACCTATTTTTTCCCCTGGTCACTTTCCGGAGTAGTTCTCCACGTTGAATCTTTTTCGCAGCGCTGCCATGTTTTCTGGCTCGATATCGTAATTTGATCCGACCAGGAAGCGCCGCCCTTCTTCATCCGCCTTAATCCGATCGACAGCTCCCGGAGTGTTAGTGCTTAGAACTTCACCGTCAGCTTTATCCAGCGGAGCTCCATCCTTCCGTGAAAACAGCCAAATGTATTGGAAATGTGCCTGGCGAATGTAACGCAGGTTTCGCTCAAATTCGTCGCGCGGCGTGGGTTCAGGTGACGATTGAGTGGTTAACGCTTCCTCAGCCGATGGATCGACCGATCGTTTACATCCCGAAACAATGTTTAGACAGATGACGCTTAGGGATAAGATTATGAAGAAGAGAGACCGTTTCACCATAACGTCTAAGATCAGCAATAAGAGTCTTGTTAAAAGCCGATCGTCACCTCACTCACCATCACGGGCCTTTCTCTGGGTCAACCGGCTCATCCGGTTCCAGGTCAGGCTCATCGGGTTGAGTCTCCGCCGGCGGCGCTCCCTTCTGGTCGCGAACGAAAAGGATTGTGCAATCTTCGTCTTCGTAAACACGATCGAACCAGCCGCTTTCCATCGCGTTAGCGTAAAACTCGTCGTGGTCGTTCGTGTTGTCGCTAAAGACGTAGCGGGCGCCAAACCGGTCGCGAATTAGCGGTCCGGGATCCTTTTCCTCGCCCAGCGTGATGCGCTCATACAATCTTGCCAGATCCGGATTTTTGTCGAGTAGATAACTGGGATCCAGTCCAGTGACGTAGACGTGGGTCGGGTCGTAATAGAAAAGCCGCGGAAAATCATCCCAATCGGTGTTGAAGATCATCTGACCAGGAGGCACGTTAGTGCGAACCCACGCCATGCCTTTCTGGTAATAATCTCGCTCGGCGCTCTTACCAATATCTTTTGCGGTTAGGCTGACATTAATGAGCAGCGCGATGCCTAAAGCGACGGCGACCGCGCCGGCCTTGATTGTGCGCCAGAGTTCTCTTCGCTGGCTGGCCCTGGCCATCGGCGTCGGCTCGTGGCGATCGAGAAAGGGTCCCAACTCGTCGAGCACGTCAGAGGGCAAGTGCCCCAAAGCGGAACGCGCTCCCATGAATACGGGCTGCAAAGTGAAGGCGGCGAAGATTACGGCGAAAGGAGGCCAGTATTCCGCAAAACGCTTCCAGCGCATGGTCATGATCATCAACGCCGTGGAAAAGATTAAAAGGAATAACTGGCGCGCAGAGCGTTTGCGATCGCTGCCATCAAAGGCAATGTAGCCCGCCAGCATTGCCGCCAGCGCCACAAAACAAAGGGCCATGAATTCGCGAGTATCGTACGGGTACCATTCCTGGCCAACTTTGGTGGTGAAATCAACCGCCGTCACTTTAATCAGGACGTGCTCGTAGAGGAGATACAAGTTATGCGGAAAGTAGGGATTGATAATCAATCCGGCGAGCGAGCCCGCCAAAACGTATAGCAGCGGACGCCATTCAAAACGAGACTCGGTCCAACCAATCACTGCCACCCAGATCAACACCGCCAGGCCCAGCAGCACGAACATGTCGTAGGTCAGAGCAAACACAAAGGCGAGCGGAATCAGCAGAACGTGTTTTCTCTCCCACAGGAGATATATCCCCAGGACCAGATAGATGATGGCAAAGGGAGGCGCCTTGGCCATGTTCATGCGGTAAAGAAAGGGCGCGGAGCAGGCCAGCAAGGCGATCAACCATACCAGGGCATAATTTATCCGGTAGTGAACAATCAGCCAGTAGCACGAGAAAACCGCCACGATGGCAAACACCATGGCTGAGATCTTTGCGCCCATACGCAAGTCACCAAACCAGGTAAATGGCATTTGAAAAATGTGGAAGAGAAGGTGGTGATCGACGTAGCTGTTTGGATTAAGGGTGGTCAGCGGCAACCAGGTGAAGGCAGGCGGAAAATGTTTGCTGCGAATCCCTTCCCAGAGCAAGCGGCTCCACTTGATGTGATAGTAGCCGTCATAGTCGCCGCAGCAGATGGACCTGGTGGAGAACTGTAAAAACCAGAAGACCAGGCCAATGGCGAGGACGCCCACCAGCAATTGACCCGCGCGCAAGCCGGATTCGGAGCGAAAAAACTCACGAAGATCCCAAGCCTTCTTATTTCCCTGTCCAGTCACCTGATCGCGAGTTTCATCCATCAAGGAGAAGAATAACAAAGATGAGGGCGCGGAGGTAACGCAAACTGTTAGTTTGCGACAGCTGCGTGAAGATCCAATGCGAGCGGAACTGTTGAGTTTGGCATGGTGGCTCGTTAACCCCATAACGCAAACTAACAGTTTTGCGTTACATCAGTCGCGCAGTTCACGAATTAGATCCAGCAACGCTGAAGGATCGATGGGCTTGACCAGATGGGCGTTGAATCCTGATTGCAGAGCCCGCTCGCGATCGTCGTACATGGAGTAACCTGTCACGGCAATCATAGGCACCTGGCGATATTCGGGGATCTCTCGCAATGCTTCGGCAAGCTGGTAACCATTCATCCCCGGCATGCCGATGTCCGAGATGATGACGTCAAAAGGCTGCGCCCCGGCCAATTCGAGCGCGGCGGCGGCGGATTGTGCAGTAACCACACTGAACCCGGCGTGCCGCAGAAAAAGAGAAATCATCTCGGTCACATCCGGCACGTCGTCAACTACCAGAGCCAGCGGTTTCTCTTCACTTCCGCCCGCGCCGGGACGCGTTAATGGTCCAGTATTGATAGAACTGTTCCCGGTACCGGGAAAGAAGAGGTTTGAAGATAATTCTAAGAACGGCGGAGTCTGTAGTGCGCTGAATGACACTGGTTCCATGGGGCCTCTCTTCTGCCGAACCAGGCGCACGGATGCCAGTCCTAAAACGCCAGATGATCGGGGGGCTAATGTAGCGCAAAGTCTAGGCAGAGTTTATGTTGTTATCATCCCTTTTTTGTTTCAGCAACTTCGCTACCAGGGCCAGCAGTTCCTGGGTGTTGAGTGGTTTGGCCAGGTGAAAATCAAAACCCGCTGTCAGAGCTGCAGCCTTATCTTTTTGCGATGCGTAACCTGAGACGGCGATCGCGGGAGTGTGGCTAAAGCGCGGATCCCGCCGCAACCGGGTGATGAGTTCGTAACCATCCATCACCGGCATGCCTATGTCGGAGATGATTAGGTCGAACTCTTCGCTAGCGCAGGCCGCCAGAGCGCTGGCCGCAGAAACACACGAAGTCACCGTATAGCCGCCGGCGATCAACGTCGCATCCATCATCTCAAGTGTGTCGGGGGCATCTTCAACGATCAACAGATGCGCGCCGGCAGCAGACGCGGTGGTTGCTACTGCAGGTTCTGCTACCGGCGTCAGATTCACGGCAAAACGAGGCAGACTGACAATAAATCGGCTACCGCGGCCCAGGCCGCTGCTGGCCACTTCCGTTGTGCCGCCGTGAGCTTGAACAAAACTTTCGACTAGAGCCAGCCCGAGTCCTAGTCCGCCATGGGTCCTGGTCTTTGAGCCATCGGCCTGACGAAAGCGCTCAAAGACATGGGGCAGGAAATCCTCGGCGATGCCCTCGCCATTGTCCTGGATCTCGATCACGGCTTCGGTGGAAGTTGCCTCGCAGCGTACGCGTACGCTCCCCCCGCGCGGAGTAAATTTGAGGGCGTTGGTAAGAAGGTTCCAAAAAGTCTGCACCAGGCGCATGCGATCGCCCTTCACCACAACGGGATCCTCCCACTGGCGAAATACTACTTGAAAATCTATGTCTTTCTCAGCCGCCTGCGGTCGCACTGTCTCCACCGCTTCGCGCACGACGCCCGCGAGGATTACCGGGGACTCTTCAATACGCATTTTCCCGCTGAGGATGGCCGACATGTCGAGCAGATCATTGATCAGGCGCTTTAGAGTTTGTGAGTTTCTCTCTATCACGGCGATTCCTCGTGCTTGCTCGGTCTCTGGCAGCACGCCGCGCAGCATCATGTGCAGCCAGCCGATAATCGGCGTCAGGGGCGTGCGCAGCTCGTGAGAAAGAGTAGTCAGAAACTCGTCTTTGGCGCGATTCGCTGCTTCAGCTTCCATTCGCGCAGCGCGTTCTTCCTCATACAAACGCGCATTCTCGATCGCCAACGCTATGCGATCGGCGACCAGCTGCAACAAGCTGATGTCATCGTCGTTGAAGCGGTGCCTGACGAAGGTGCCCACGTGGATGACGCCGATTACTCGCCCTTCGACCAGCAAGGGCACGCCCAGCAAAGAACTGATGCCCTTCTGGCGCAGCAGAGGGTTGTAGAGGTCCGCCTTGCTCGTATCCTCGATTTGCAGTGGCGCTCCGGTTTCTGCCAACCGGCCGGCAAAACCCTTCCCCCTGGGAATACGGACGCCTAGCTCGACCTCTTCTTCCAAACCCTTGGCGGCCCAGGCAACCAGCTCGTCGCCCTCGCTTTCGAGCAACAAGATCGCCACCGTATCGACCTGCAACACATCGCGGATGCGATCGAGCAACTCTGCCAGAAGCTCATCCAGGGTAAAGTGCGCCAGCGTGGCGTCAGTGACGATCTGTAAGGTTCGTATGCGTTGAGTGGCCGCCTCCGCTACTCGACGGGCTTCCTGCTCGTGCTGAAGTATGAGGGTACGTTCATCCTCGACGCGTTTGCGTTCGATGAACTGACCGATTTGGCTGCCCACCGTGCTGATCATCTCCAGCAGAGCACGATCAGGCTCCTGCATATCACGGCTGAAAAACTCGATTACTCCCAGGACGTCGGGTCCCAGCGTTATGGGAAAACCGAAGGCGCTTCGAATACCGGCTTCAGCCGCAAACGGCGCGCGGGGAAAATTGTCATCATTCACTGCGTCTTCCAGCCAGAACGGTTCTCCGGTGTTCCAGATACGGCCGGGGAGTCCGGTGCCGCGCGTGAAAGTCCGCTGCAGGCTCGCTGTTTCGAACACTTGAAAGTCAGGTAGAGGCATACGCCAGCTCTGAACATAGCGCAGCACGTTTTCATCGTGATCCACCCGCCAGAGTATGCCCAAACCCCAACCCAGGGATTCACATAGCGACTGCAGTAATTGCGGCGTGGCCTCCAGCAACGATCTGGCGTCAGCCAGGATGCGGCTGACCTGATACTGCGCTGACAGCCTCTTCTCCAACTGTCTTCGCTCGCTGATATCGCGCGCGATGCCGGTGAAATAATGCTTCCCGTCTTCAATGAAATCACCGAATGAGAGCTCAAGGGGAATTTCCCTGCCGTTCTTGTGCAGGCCCGGCAAGGTGACGGCTTCCCAGTCGAGGTGCCGCTTTCCGGTTTCGCTGTAGCGTTTGATTCCCGCCTCGTGCACGTGCCGGAGGTAATCGGGCATGAGCATGGTTAAGCGCTGGCCCAGCAATTCCGCGCGCGCGTAACCAAAGATTTTCTCGGTAGCGCGATTGACAAAGAGTATGGTGCTGTCCTGGTCTATCGTAATGATGGCATCGGAGGCGGTCTCCGCGATGATTCGCCCGCTCGTTTCGAGCTGGCGTAGTTCGCGGCTGCTGTCGTCAGCTAGTGCCACTGGCAATGGAGTTCCCGTCGGTTCCGACATTATGGTTTTTGCAAAATAGGCTTTTCTAAATAGTCAGTCAACTTTTAGCCGTGGACACCTTCCGGCCGAGTTTGCTACGGTGACCGCCGGTAATTATTTACCCTGGGGCAGCGGCCTGAACGCAATGAGCATTCGCAAATCAGCCTTGAATTATTTTCACCGTCTGGGTTACCGGCAGCACCAGGCAAAGCTGGCGCGAAATTCCGCCGGCTGCTCGCGCGCGAATGAAGCAACGATCCTCAAACAGTTAATTGCCGATCTACTGCCCGCTGATCACCATCGTACCGCGGTGGATATCGGCGCCGGTGACGGAGTTCGCTGGTCCAATTCCTATGACTTGTTCAGCGAGGGTTGGCGCGGGGTGGGAGTGGAAGGGGATTCACGAAAGGTAATGAAGCTGGCGCGCGCCTACCGGTATTACCCCAAGGTGTACGCCTGTCGCGCCCGGGTGACACCGCACACCATCGCGCCGCTCTTGCGTGCTTACGAGATCGAAAAGAATTTCAGCGTGCTCAGCCTGGATATCGATGGCAACGATTACTGGGTGCTGCGAGCGATCCTGTCTGAGTTTCGGCCGCGCCTGGTAGTTACCGAAATCAATGAGAAGATTCCGCCGCCGGTAAGATTCATCGTGAAATACAATCCGGACTTTGAGCTGCGGCACCACTTCTTCGGTTACAGCATTGCCAGTCTGGCCGATCTCTGCGCCGAGTTTGGCTACAGCATAGTGGGTCTCGAATACAACAATGCCTTTCTGGCGGCGAATGAGCTGCCCGGTGCCAAAGGCCTGGATGCCGAAACGGCTTATCGTGAGGGTTATCGCGACCGGCCTGATCGAAAAGAAAAGTTTGCTACGAATTTTGATATGGACTGGGTCCAATCGCTGAGCCCGGAGGAGGCGATTAAGTCTCTTCATGAGTTCTACGCCAAGTATCCCGGCGAGTACTATCTGAGTCTGG
>JBDTOI010000077.1:0-18482 GCA_039933315.1 Pyrinomonadaceae bacterium | reverse complement strand
CGCGCGAGGTTGGCCGTGATGGGCGAACAAACGCCTTGGCAGGTTGTGAATACAAAATTAATCAGGACCACTTTCCCCTTGAGCAGGTCGTCGTAGAAATGAACTGGCTTGTTGTCCTGGGTTAGCAGAATGTGGTTTGGAAAATAACTAGCCGAACCTGATGACGCAGGAGTCGGCTTTGCTTCGGCGACTGTGCCGGCTGCGGTAGGTTTTCGGGCAGCCGCCTCGTCGATAGTTTTGACCAGGCTGGCCCTGTTCCTCAGGCCATAGGTGCGCGTCCAGTAACCCGCGGAGTCATTTCCGATGAGAAACATCGGCGTGTGGTCCGTCTTGGTAGTGACCAGCGCGCCCAGTGCCTTGAGCAGCCCATCGATTTCCGACTTGCTGCCCGTGACAAACGTCCATCCTGGTCCAGCTTTGAAGCGCTGAGAATACTCTTTCAATCGTTCCGGCACATCGACCGTAGGATCCACGCTGATAGAGATCAACTGTACGTCGCGACCGGCACGCGGCCCCAGGTCTTGTTGCAGGCCGCGAAACGTCGCGGTCAACGATGGGCAGATATTGGTACAGGTCGTAAATATGAAGTTGATGATGACCGTTTTGTCTTTTACGAGATCGGTATAGAAGTTAAGTCGTCGGCCATTCTGATCGAGAACTGAGGCGTCCGGTATCCGTAAGTTTCCCACGGCGTCACTGCCTGAGCCGACCGATGGGGTCCCCTCAGTAGTAGCTGTGTTCGGCGGAGCCAAGGTAGCGGCGGGGGTGGTCCGGGCCGGAGGTGAACTCTTACTTGTAGCCCTGAGAAACATTCCACATTTAGAGCACTTGCCGCGTTTGCTCGAAGTGACCTCAGGATGCATCGGGCATTCATAGACGACGGCTGGTTTTGCCGAGCGTGCGACCCGGGACCGGGTTTGCGCCGCCGTGTCGGTGTTGTAGGAAACGCCCGACAACAACAAAAGAGCGCAGCCGGCTACCAAGAAGAATGAACGGGTCAGTCTGATTAAGAAAGAAACAATCATGGTTTGGCTACCCCACTCGCCTCGGTCTTCTTTGCTTCACTGGCAGGTGGAGCGTCAAGCACGCGAACTGAGGTGAAGGGAAGGTCCGCGAAGGTAACACCACGCGAAGACACTGCAACCATTACGCTGAAGAGTCCAGCGCGGGGAAAGGTCTGCGTTATTTCATAGACTCCACCGCCAACTTCTTTTGCTATCTGTCGTTGTTGCCAGATGCCGGGAGGCTGAAAGACCAGTATGCGCAGGTCGTTGAGACCGGTGACCGGTTTGTTCGTGACTGCATCGGTAATCCTGAACCTGAGGGCCGCGGCTTCAGCAGTCTTGAATTGCTGGTTCTTGAACATAGTCTCTACGGCAATAGCTGTCCCCGCGCGGACCTTTTCGCCTTCGGGCGATTCGCCGACTTCCAATTGAAAGCATGTATGCATGCGTGGCTGTTCGATCAATACCGGAACATCGAACGAGCCGCTCGTGCGCAATTTGATTCGCGCCGAATAAGTGCCGGGCGCGACTTCCGAAATACTCCGGTCCAGCAAAAGCAGAGCTCTCGGGCGTCGCTTGTAGTTACTGAAGGTGCCCATGGGGGCCATCATTCCTTCCACGTAATAGTAGATCATTCCGTCCGGGTTATTGGCTATCATAACCGCGTTGCCTTCAGGCGTGGGCGCGATCATGTTAGAGACACCGATCTCTGCAGGCATAGCGCTGGCCGGCGTTTGTCCGCCTTGGATGTCTACCGGCGCGGGGCCTTTTTTGGAGAAGTCAGTCAGCTCAATCAAAGAAAACTTCTCTGAACCTATGCCGCGAATGTAAGCATAGCGCTGGGTAAACACCACTTGATCGGGCTCCTTAACTACACTCGTGCTAGCGACAATCTTGTTTGTCGAAGCATCCAGAATAGAAACCTTGCTGTTTATTTGATTGACGACAAAACCGAATCGTCCGCCCGGAGCGAATCGCAGCGCGACCACTCCCGGTTCTGTCGGAACCGTGTTTACGATCCGCTGGTTGGCCGGGTCGATTACGGATATATCGTTGCCGTTGACTGACGCTACATAAATCAGTCCGCTGGCAGCACTGTAAGCCACAGGGACTGGCGCCGGCCCCACCTTAAGGTGAGTTAACGGGACCAACTTATTTGTCTCGATTACGGATACCGTGTTTGCTTTGCTATTGCTTACATAAGCCAGGTTCTTCCCCGGAACAAACGCGATGTTGTGCAGGCCGTCGCCGACTTTTACGGTCCCGGCAAGCGTGTTGGTTTTGGTGTCAATAACTGCGACCAGGGGTGAATCATCCAGGCCAACCCAGACCTGGTGTCCCTCGGGAGCCAGCACGATACGCCGCGGCTTCATTCCGTTAAGTGGAATGGTGCTGACGATTTTGCGGGTGATGGTATCGATCACCGCGACGGCCGATTGCTCGGGGAGTGTAAGGTAAAGAAAATCGTTGGACGCCGAAAGAGCCCAATCCGCGCCGGTACCGGGCAATACGATCAAACTCTCGAGCTTGGTGAGATTGAAGGACAACTGCGGATTGATTATCGATATGGTGTTGTCATGATTGATTGTCATGACCAGATAACTATTCAGGTCGATGTCGGGTCGGTTGCTGAGCAGTCCGCCCATGAACCCACCGATCTTGTCTTTGCATTCGGCAGCATTCGGTACGCGCCCCGAGGTACGGGAACTTATCCATGCATTGGGGTGGAGTCCGGTCACGGGTTGACCGGTTCTCACATCGGACAAGCGGAAAGTAGCGAGCGCATCTGTTCCAGCCACCAATCCATTCGACTTTCCGTTTTCACCGGGAGTGGCGCTGACTGAGAAATCCACGGCAATGCCTTCATGCTCGAACCGTTGTGAGACTGAGCCGGGCGCCTTTGGTTTGATGTTCTTGTTATTCGAGCCTGTTTTAGTTGGACCGCCAATCTGCGCAGCAGCCAACGATGACGTCAACAAGCCGAATAGCAAAGCCGAAAATAGTCGCGGCCTTGCGTGTTTCCGGTGTGGGGCCGTCCGGCTCTTGATACCGCTTGGCATAAAGTGTCCCCTTCAAAATTATTCGTTGGTATCGATTGTTGAGAGCGCTTAAAGAGTGCCAACCGAAAATATCAACCGGCACTCTTTAAGGTCAACAGGTCTTCCGTTACCGGTTTGACCAGCACCGGTTTCAGTTATAGGAGGCCTCTCGTGGATGCCCCGTTGAGTCACAGTTCGCTGCTCACGGACCCGGTGGCGCGAGCGGAGGCTTGGGCTTGACTCGGAAGATTCCCCACAGTCCCCCAGAGGAAAAGTTGTAACTCTCCTGCGTGCGGAAGAGATAGTCTCCACGAACGCTGAATATCCCCCCAGCAGTCGTCAGGATATTCTCATGACGCGTTGGTCCAATGCCGCTGTAGGAGCCGACCTCGAAGGTGAAGGGGTTAAAGCCTTGCACCGTCGAGTTGGCAGTCCAGGGCTCGAAGTTCCAGTGATGCCCGTGGAGCGTGAATGCATGCTGGCGCGGATGCCCAGCTACGTGCACCACACGGAAGCGAACGGGTGATCCTGGCTCAGCCGTAAAGACCGGTGTTGCCGGGTCACCGCAGGCGCCCCCACATCCGGGATTGGGATCGATCGAGCTGAGCACATTTGAGTAGTCCTGCTCGTTATTCTCCTCATCCGAATCATCTATGTTGGTACCAAGGCGAAGCCAGAAAGGCTCAGACCGATAGTTAAACGCTTTCATCCCGGTGTCTTCCGAGTCATCCGTTCTGCCAATGTTGGGCAGCGGATCCGGAAAACTAGGATCGTGCCAGGGTTGTCTAAGCTGGAGGCTCAGGTCATCTTGATATAAGACGACAAACTCACGGAAAATCAGTCTCTTATCTTTGTCCAGGATGTCGGCGGAAGCGCGACTCGGTTTCTCCTTGTCGAAGGACCAGGTTGAGTCCTTCGGTTCCACCACCAGCGAACCGATGGCTCCATGCGAGCTATGCTTGATGACGTCGCCCATGTCGCGCAGGCCAATAGCGCCAAACTCGATTGGAGATTCAGCCGGAAGACCGTCCCCGCCCAGTTTGTGATCGCCGGCGTACCAGGTGTAGGTAATAGACTCGTCCGGTCCTACCGTGGAGTCGTTGTTATAGCCGACGTTAGCGCCATCTTCATTGCGTGTTTCCACAGCTACCAGCTGCGGGTGCAATCCCACGCGGTTGGACGTGCGTATCTGATTGAAGTTGAACCGGTTGACGATCATGGGCACCAGGTTCCAACTATCGTGCTCTGGCAATTCCTTCGGCAGTTGATTGTAGAGAGTGACTTTCAGGCATTCGCCCGCAGCCGCTCGTAGAATCAAAGGCTCGGGCTGTTTGTCTCCAGCCTTCAGGGCGTCTACGTCCTCTTTGTCCACGAAGAGAATTGCGTCTCGATCCTCGATCACCCGTTTGAAGTGGTCGTTGTAAACGAGCGAACCGCCAGGTAGCAGGTCGCGCGCCAGGAGTGCATAGACCGTATAGGGCCGCTCCGGCGCAGTTGCCGGACAGACCGAGTTGAAAAACTGACTCTTGCCCGCTAGCTCGCCGACTGGATTGTCGGGCAAAGGCTTGAGCGAGCCGTTGCCGGATGTCGCCGCGCCTTCCTCCTGGGTACTAAGATGGGGCTGAAGTCCCTGGTACACACGCATGATCCCCCACTGGCCATCCCACAAATTGTCGGTCGCGGCGGAGGAGTAGAGAAGATCAGTGAACCTGCGGAAGAGTTTGTTATTACCGAGGGCAACGGGACGGACCTCAAACTCAAAGTGCTCTGAAATTCCGATTTGCTGGCCGTTGCGGTAACCGGAGTTTGCTACTGAGGGCTCAAAGAGCCATTTCAAGCCATGGACGTTGAAGACATGCTGTTCTTCCTGGGCTCCCTGGATGAGTCGGACGATGGCGCGGTCGCCTTCGTATGCCTGCAGCAGCGGCGTAAAGGGATCCTTATGGATGCGTGAATCGAAGACCTTAGCCAGATCCCCCGCGTCACCTGGTTTCTGGACGAACTCGTCAGTCGAAGTCTTCTGGCCGATGCGCAACGGAATAGGTTCATTCCGATAGTTAATCAATTGAGTACCAGGGTCAGCCGCCGAGATCGCCTCGGGCATTGGCACGGGTGTCGGTTCGATGGCGATTGGCAGATCAGCCTCTTTGCGTCCCGGAGGATTAACCGGTTGCAGTTCAGCGGTATAAACAATCCCGAAATCGGCGAAGGCCAGGTTGAATTCACGAAAACTCTTTTGGTCGTTCGGAATAATGTTGGCGGCGAAAGATGTTGGTCCACCATCCGGACGTCCGCCGAGCGGAGACCCGTCGAGTTTCTCCCACTTGGACTCTTTAGGTTCAATCACCAGGGCGGCATAGAGTCCGTGGTGTTGATGCGAACTTGGGCCAAAGTGATCGTGGCTGAAGACAGTGCGAATGGTGCGATCCTGGCCCGCGATGTTGAGCAGCGGGTCAGCCCACCAACGCTGGATGGTGGTCTGGGCGCCGACGAATTGACCTTTCTCACCCGCGCCAAAGACCGGGTGAGGAACTGCCACGGGACAGTTGGGATCGGTGTGGGGGCCCGGAGGACCCAACGGCGGACAGTTGTTCTGCTTCCTGATCGCTGCGACTCGTTCTCTAACTTCATCGGGTGAGAACGTGCCGTCTTCGTAGTTCCAGCCATTGCCGGCGCCGTCCGACGAAGTCACATCAAACTTCACCAGATGTATGTGCTGGCCGATGATGTCGGTCGGCGTAAAGATCTGGAAGTCGTCCAGATTGAGATTGCTGGGTACCAGATTGGTCGCGGCGAAGGTGACACACTCGCGGGAGTTGGCGCGGAAAAACAGCGGCTCAGGTTCCTTCGGATTCTGGTTGGAATCAAGGGCGTCCTGCTCAAGCATCGTAATTCGAGCTTGCCGGTCGTGCCACTTGTACTTGTTAACCACCATGTCAAACTGGATATAGGCGGCGCGATATTTCCGCAGCAGCGTGGCCGCGTTCTCTTTAGGACAGGGATCGGCATAGGGCGCGCCGGATTGCGGTGGCAGGCCATTGACTACGAACAGCGCCTTTTCGTCGGTGGTGCCGTCGGGATACGCAGTCTGATAGGCTTTTCCCTTCCAGCCGTACTGCGTCTGAACGTCGACACTCGGAAACAGCGTGCCCGCGTGAAACTTGATGGCTTCTTGCTCCGCCGGCTCGCCGATGGGATTCAATGGCTGCCACTGAGCAGTAACTAGTTTGCGTGCGAACTGGAGTAGGCTGATATCACCTGTTTCGGTGAGCACGCGATCGGCGACCGGATCAGCAAGGAAGGCGGGATCGACCGCGTCTTTACCGTCTATTTTCTTCAGCCCGCGAAGGATGTGGCGCTGGAGGCCTCCATCAAACTCCATGTCGTAGGGTGGCTGCGGCGGACGATGGCCCACTTCACCGGCGATGTAAAACGGATAGCCGAGAAATGCTGCCGTGGGCATCACCGGCAAAGGCTTGCCGGGGATGGGCACGAGGGCGGGTTGCGGTATTCCCTGGGTGATTTCCGCGTCGGGAAGATTGCGATCCGGCGTGCCCCTCTCGAATACATCGTGGTTTCGCCACAGTTCCCACATCCCCTGCGCGAAATGCGGATAGAGATGGCAGTGGAAAATAGCGTCTCCCGGGTTGATGTTGCGATTTCCGCTGCCGCCATAGTTGATCTCGTAAGTAAAGGCTGCTCCCGGCGAGATGGTCTGAGAATCAAGATAAGTGGAGTTTTGATCGCGCGGGCTTTGCAGCCACTGGTGTGCATGCAGATGGAAGACGTGTGTTTCCTTCGGCCCGGCATGTGTGTTTAGAAAGCGCACCGGGTCGTTAAGATAAGAATGGTGCACGTTTGCCGGATCATCCGGGAAGAGGGCCTCGGGCACCACGTCTGAGTTGGGATCCTTTTTAACAATGACTGCCGGATCGCCCTGGACGTGCGACTCGAGGAAAAACTCTTCAAACTTGCATTCATTGCAATTCTTGGATGGTCCGAGTTCCTTTCGGTTAGCGATTAAACGAGCGCCGAGCGAATCCGAACCGTAGTTGATCGCAAACCCGTCTCTCACTCCGTGAAACAATGGCTTGTCAAGCTCCTCAAACGCCTGCACCGCCTTGATCTCATCATGAAAGATCGTGGTGAATTCGCGGAAAGGTTGACCGCAAGTGCTGGAGGGCGGGGCTGCCGCGCAGTTTTCCTGAAGCTTGCCCGAAGGATCAGTGATGATCGCGTTCAGATCAGTGTGAATGATTTCGTTGCCGTTTAGCAGGTTCAGCACCGGCAGAAGGGTGGCTGGGTCCGTGGCTTCGTAATTGATCTTCAGTTTGGAATTCGGCGTTGGCACCACCGCCTTCTCAAACTCCGCATTGGTTACCTGGGATCGATACCACTTGGAACCTTTGGGCTCGACGTTCACCGACCCAAAAAGACCCAGGCCGACCTGTCCACCGTCGCCTTCACCGCCTGCTGCGGCGCCCATTGAATGAAGGAGATATTGACCCTGTTTGGCCCCATACCATCTGTAAGTTTTGTGATCTCCGGGCTTAACCAGTGAGGAAGAATTTTCGCCAACGTTGGCCCCGTCAGAGTCGATACTGTCGAGATAGTCCATGCCGTTGACATGCATCGAGGCGTTGCGGGTCGTAGTCGAATTCTTGTTTGGTCGCGGATCATGGAGCAGATTGTGGAATTCCACCTCAAGGCAGTCGCCCTCATTGACGCGCAGCACGATTGGGCGTGGACGTTTGTTTTTCCTGAGTTGATAGTCTCCAGATGAGTTTTGTTCTATATCTCTGAGCAGGGCGTACATCATGCCCGCCGGGTTAAAGGCGCCAAATCGATTGTAAAAATAGACCTGATCGATGGCCGCGACCTTCGCCGTGATTATGTTCCGGCACGGCGAAATAATGTCCGGCGCCGGGGTGGTCGAGGAAGGATCGGGCGTAAGTGTAGGCGCCTCAGTGCTCACCTCACCGGCACCGCCAAGGTCGGAGTTTTCTCGCTCCGTGGCGGTGCTGGCGGCGAGAAGAGTGATTCCAACCTCATCCCACGGCGCCGGCGCCAGCCACTTTGACTTTGCATGCGGATCACTCCTGTCGGGCTCCCTGGGCACTGAAATTTGAATAGACTTAACGTCCGGTATCTTTCCGGAGGCAAACGGCATCTTTGCGTCTCCAGCCAACGTTATCTTTGCGCTGCAGAGACAGACGAGCATGATGAGAGAAAATTTGATGAAGCGCGATTGACGTGGAGTGCAGTGTTCGTACATGAGAAACTCCTTGATTTGGGCTTGACGTCACAGATTGGAGCGATGGCACTGGCGAAGGTCCGGCAACCTATTCAGGCAATCTGTGACTTCTTTGGTTAAGAGTTTTCTAAGGCGCGTGAGTCGGCGAGTCGACTTTAACTATCCCCAGATTCGTTCGTTTCGTTTTGAGGGCCCCAAATACGACAATGCTGACGTTTGTCGCAAGACTGAAAAGTGAAAATACTGTTGTCTATAGAGGGGGGAACGCCAATCAGTCTGCAGTCAGTTTGTCGATGAATTGCAATCGTGTGAGCGAGCCCAAATAATAGCAAAGGAGAAGCACAATGCAAGATTTCTTTTACGTGTTTTTTTCGTGTCTGAATAGTTAGAGGGAGGTAGGCATGAGGTGTAAATAGTTTTGTGTAAATGGTCATCTGCTGGCGCCATACTCAATTCATAGTTTGGCAGACGGGTTTTGCCGAGATTTTGCCGAGATTCATCTGAAACCTATATCGCATAAGGCACATAAGCGCATCTTTTCCGACCGCGGCCCATTGTTTTATTGGCTTTATGTGTAGGATAAATTTGGTGCGAGTGCTTCCTTGGGATTCATAACCCCAAGGTCGGGAGTTCGAGTCTCCCCCCCGCTACCACAATTTCCCATAAGCCGTCCACAGATTACACGGATTACACAGATTCAAAAGACAAGGTGGGGAACTAACCGTTACCAGGCCATCTGCTGCTTACTGAAGTTCTAGTTCAGTTGAATCTGTGTAATCTGTGTAATCTGCGGAACGTTATCGGGCAGGTCGCTTCAGGATTTCCGCCAGGGCCCGCAATCGGGTTGAGTCTGCTGCACTCTGCGTCCCGGCTGCGCTCGTCTCCAACGCCGGCGCCAGGCTCTTGAGTTTTGCGAGATCTTTTGAGCCCATGTGTGAGCTCTCGGCGCTTTGAATTGCCTGCCGCACGGCAGAGATACGATCAGCAGCCAGGGCTTGCGATCGCTCCAACTGATCCACGTACGCCTTCGCCACGACCAACGTCCGCGGCCACTCGATTCTTTCCTGGTTCTGCACATTGAGTGCAGCCACCCGAACTGCTTCAGCGGCGTCAATCTCGTTCTGAGTCAGGAACTTCGTAGGCGTCAGCTTTAAGATGTCCAGGCCGCGCGCGATCTCCGAAGCGTAAATGTGACCGTTGTACCAGTAGGCGGACCAATCGCCACCGAGCACGAGCATCTTCGGATCAATCGGTCCCCGATCGAAATAGGCGATCTCAACCGGATGCGCCGCGTCGGTGAAGTCCATGACGGAGATGCCGCCCTGGTACCAGGACTGCACTTCAACGTCACGGCCGGGAACCGGAATGAGCGAACCATTGTGGGCCACGCAGTTTTCGCTGTCCCCCTGGGCGGCCGGCAACTTGTAGTAACTGGCAAAGCTCAGCTTGTTGTCCTTCAAACTGAAAACCGCATCAGCGCCCCATTTGTTCGGATCGTTCGCCCGGCAACGCGCGCCCAATCCGCCGCCCCACTCATCGGTGAACACAACTTTTTTCCCATCGTTCGAAAACGAGGCCGAGTGCCAGTACGAATAGTTTGGATCGTTTACCGCATCCAGCCGCTTCGGGTTCACCGGATCCTTGATGTCCAGCAGGATGCCATTGCCGGAACAGGCGCCGGCAGCCAACCCGAGCGCTGAGTACACGGTGATATCGTGGCACTGATTGGTGTCCGATGGCTTCGAGATACCGGTCTTGCTATGACTGCCGCCGTTATTCAGGCCGTTGAGCGCGCCGGTCCGCGGATCGATAAACAGTCGCGGAGTAGATACGACCTTCGCCTCTTGCGGCGCCGCCAGTGGCACCTTAATCACATCGATGCGAAACAGCGCCGTATTCGGATCCTTCTCCGGGGCTTCGCCCGAGCAGCCGGCCAACTCTGCGCTTGGGCGGACGAAAGAGGTACCGGAAACGTAGATGTAAACGTTGTTCTTATCATTCGGATCGACCACCAGCGTGTGCGTGTGCGAGCCGCGGCATGTTTGCACGGCAGCGACCTGCTTCGGAGTCCTGACGTCCGTGATATCGAAAATCCTGACACCGCGAAAACGATCCTTTTGCGCTGCCGGCACGGTTGGTTTGTTCTCTTGTCCGGCGGCCGGGGGAGGCTCTGGCGGAAATCCCTCTGTACCGCAATCCACGCGGCCGTTGGGCATCTCCACTGACATGAACATGAGGTTCTTGTAGACCGACAGATCACCCTGCCCACCCGGACATACCATTGAAGTCAACAAGGATGTTTTGGCCGGGTTGGAGATATCATAGATGCTGACGCCATAAAAGTTTCCCTGAAACAGGTGATTACCCTGGAACGCCAGATCCGAGTTCGCAAAAGCAAGCTGAGCAAGCACCAACTTTAACGGCTTGGGCATCTTCGAGGGATCGCCTATGCCGATCAGACCCAGAGTCTTGTTCACCTTCGGATTATCAGGATCGTCGGAGCCGAGCTGAAACGCGTCAGGCTTTTTGACCAGCGTGACGTGCTTGAGGCCCATCGATGTTTCAGCTGCGTCATACATCCCCGGTGCCAGCTTCGCCCGCGGGTCATTGGCATCGGAGCCGGTCATTCCAGCCGGTAGTGGCGCCGCCGCCTCAGGAGCAAACGGATTCCCCTCTGCCTGCTCGCTGGGCGGTTTTGTTTCTGCCGGCTTCGCGGCCCCCTGAGAAGGAGATGGCGACGGCGTTTGCGCCTGGATTCTCGTTGCCAAACACAAGCAGAACAAAAGTGAAGCTACGAGCAAACGGAAAGCCATGGTGTGTAATCGATTCATCGTTTCTCCTCCGGGGTTTTTTCCCCCAGCATTGTTTGCATAATCCTGATCTCGGCGCGTTGGCCACTGTCGACATCGGTCGCGAAATTGAACAGTTCAGCGTCCTGCCCCGCGCCCGCAGTGTCGAACAAGTCCTTCACCATTATCAACGCGCCGCCGTGGTGCTGAATCATCCCCCTCAAAAATAAACGGTCGAACGCCTTGCCCTTCGCTTTTTTGAGAGCTGCCATCTGCTTTGCCGTAAGCATCCCCGGCATAAGCATTGAATGGCTCCCCGAATCGCTCATAGCATGGCTCGACATATCCATCCCATGCATCTCCGGCATCATCGGCGAAATCGGTTCTCCCCTGGCCTCCAGCCACCGTTTCATAAACTTTATTTCGTCCGACTGCGAGCTGCTGATTCGCGACCCCAACGACCCCAGATTCTTGTTAATAGGGTGCGATTCGATGAGCGCAGTCATCTCAACCGCTTGCGCATGGTGCATGATCATGCCCTGCATGAACCGCACATCCGCCGGTGAACGTGGCGGCAATATCGCCCTCGTCGACGGTGGCAGTTTCCGGGTTGGCTGGCCCGGCGCACCCGGCTGCACCACGATTGGCGCCGGAGCGTCTGCCTGCTGTGCGCAGACCGGCAGCGCGAACAAGCCTGCGAGGGCACCGCCGGCCATCAGCCAGCTTCGCCACCCTGAAACTCTCATTACTGACCAGAGCTTGCGCCCCCTCTTAGCATGACAAGTTTTGATCGACGTTGAATGGTCAAGCATTGCGGTGGCTCACTTTATCACAAACCAACACAAGGGTCATTGCGGGCCAGGCCTGCGATTTGTGCGATCGTAAGCCTGAGTATCGGCGTCCAATCCCCGGGGCTCTCTATACGCGACTTGCGTATAGACACAAACCTCCTTATCATTCAGGTGTGAAGGCTGTCTTCGTCGAGTTACCTGCTTTCGAACGCCATCGGGCCGACTATCTCGATGACGATGGTTTCCGACAGCTCCAGAGCTCATTGATGCTGAACCCAGAGGCTGGCAACGCGATCCCTGGCACCGGCGGGTTGCGTAAGTTGCGGTTCGCCGATGAACGGTGGCAAGGGCAAACGCGGCGGTCTGCGAATAATTTATTACTGGTGGGATACCGGATCGCAGTTCTGGCTCTTCACGGTTTACGACAAGGGCGAGATGGCCGACCTAACGCCGCCCCAACGCAAAGCAATGAAAGAAATGATTAAGAAGGAACTTGAGACAAGGAGAAAACGATGAAGGGTTCAATCAAAGCAAAACCGAAGCGTCGTGCTACGCGAGATCTGTTCCATGAACTTAGCGAGGGCATGGAAGCTCTCGCCGACGCGCGGCAGGGGAAGCGAACGCTCCGCACTCATGCGGTCGAGTACAAGCCGGCGCCGAGCGTCACACCGCAGGAACTGATTCGCGTGCGAAAGAGCTTGAAGATCTCCCGTGCCCTCTTTGCGGCCTATCTGCGAACGAACGTCCGCACACTGGAAAACTGGGAACAGGGACGTGCCAGGCCAAATGCGCAGGCCGCGCTGCTGATCAATCTCGTCAAGCGTTACCCGGATACGGTCCAAAGACTCGCAACCATCTAAAACGTTCACTGATCTAATCCGACCCAAACATGTTCACTGAGAAGATGGACTTCGAACTAAAGAATTCATTCGCCTCGCCAACCGAACTCGTCGAAATCGATCATGTCACGAAAGCGTTCGGCGATAAGGTCGCGCTTAAAGACATTTCGTTTTCGGTGCCCGCGGGTCAACTCTGTGGATTGCTCGGACCCAATGGCGCCGGCAAAACAACATTATTTCGGCTCCTGATGGGCATATTAAAAGCGACGGAGGGCGCCCTCCTGGTTGACGGTCACGACGCGTTCGAAGAGCGTGTTGAAGTCAAAAGGCTCGTTGGCTTTCTTCCCGATGAACCCGTGTTCTATTCATACTTGTCCGGCCGGGAAATACTTGAACTAAGCGCAGCCATGCATGGCCTTGACGTAAAAACCACCATGGATCAAGTGTATCCCCTGATTGCCCGCCTCCGACTGGCGGATGACATAGATAATTACGCTGAAGATTACTCTCGGGGCATGAAGAAAAAACTTGGCCTCCTTCTCTCCCTGTTACATGAACCCAAGCTCCTGATTCTGGACGAGCCTACGAACGGCCTTGATGTTGAATCCACCCATCTCTTTTATGATCTGATGGTAGAAGAGTCAGGCCGAGGCACCACAGTTCTCTTTTCCACCCATTTAATGGATCAAGTAGCTAAGCTTTGTTCCCACGCGGTAATTATCAATGATGGGCACCAGGTAGCAAAAGGCTCCCTGGGTGATCTTCGTTCAACTTTCGCTGAATCATCGAGTCTCGAAGAAATCTTTCTTAAACTCACGGCCAGACCTCCGCAAAAATGAATTCTGAACCGTCCGCATCGCGTGCGCTTAGCTTCTGGCGCACGGTTGGACTACTGCTTTCGGTCGCTCGGCGCCGAGCTGGTGGTCGAGCGAGACGACAGCGGCAGCTGCTGCGGCACCGGACCGGCTCAGGCACCGATACGCTCGGAACCCTGGGGGTGATTCTGGTTTGGATTGCAATGGCAGGCATGAATAGCATGGCGGGCTATGTTGTGCACTCCGCGATATTGGCAGGACAGCGCATCCAGGCCGAACAACAAGGGAAGATAGTGGTAAGCGGATCGTATTTTATTGACGCGATTCGTGAGCGCGAAAGGGCTACTTCTCAAACCGAAATAAAACAAGCAGAGGCACAACTTGAAAATGCCTACGACGACGAGTCTCGGTACCGATCCGATGAGTTTGGCGGGACCAGGGAAGAAAACGAGTTGTTTTTGCGAAAGGCCGTCCAGACACATCGAAGTACTGGCTTTATTAGCGAGCGGAACGCTCAGCATGGACCGGCCTATCTGACGACTGCTCGATCTCTCCCCGGGATGCTAGGTAGCCTCGCTTTGCTCTGGTGGCTTGTCATGATGATCTGCCAGGGAGAAGGTCTCGAGCTCGATCTCCAGCGCAGAAGGAACCCGATGTGGGAGTGGTTATTCAGCCACCCGGTAAAGCCTGGCGCAGTCTTTCTTGCTGAAATGCTGTCACCGATGGCAGCCAATCCCACTTACTCGACGGGTCCGTTTTTCTTCGGCGTTCTATACGGCCTCATTTACGGACCCGAAGTTGGCATCGCTGCTGCGATTTTGATCGGTGTGCCTGTTTCAGTGGCCGCGGCCTGTGTAGGCAAAGCGCTTGAGATCGGTGTCATGCTTCGAGTTCCGCCGCGTTCACGTGGTGCACTGCTAGGACTTACGAGCTGGTTCGGCTACGCAGCGATGGTGTCTCTTCTATTGGTCTTAGCGATGCCTAAGATCCTGGTTGTCCTGGGCGGCCTGCTGCGACCTCTCGCGACCTCAATTCCATCACCGTTGTTCTCGTGGTCTGTCGGGTTGCAGTCCGACGGTTCGCTCTCATTTATCTCCGGAATGATGGTCTGCTGGCTGGGTTCGATTGTCATGATCGCAGGTGGCGTGGGGTTCACCGTTTGGGGCTCGCAACATGACCTCACCAGCTCTTCTGTTAAGGCAAAACCGCCCTCGACAAAGGGCCCACTCACCCCTCGTTTTGGCAAAGACCCCCTGTATCGGAAAGAAATACTGTGGTTCTTAAGAGATCGCGGCGCGATTGTGCAAACGATTCTGATTCCGCTGACTGTTGCCGGCTTGCAATTATTCAACTTGCACTCGCTGGCTCGGAATGTTGACAGTTCATGGCATTACTTATCCGGAGCCGCCTTGCTGTTTGGAACCTACTTTCTTTGGACGCTGGGCCCCCGATCTCTCTCATCAGAAGGACAGGCATTATGGCTCGCTCTAACATGGCCCAGGGGCCTGGAAGAATTGATGAAGGCCAAGGCAAGGCTTTGGTTTCTCATCGCCACCACATTGGTAATGTTAGTGCTCGTCTACACGATGATCAGTTTCCCGGCCGACGCGTGGAGGGTCCTGCTGGTCGCCGTTGGATGGCTCGCATTTGGGCGCAGCATGTCACAGAAGTCCGTCACGCTTGTTCCCACGCCGTCTTCGTCCGGGGAGCCTCAGCCCATTCCCAGAGCGCGGCGTTGGGCGGCTTCCCTGGGTACGTTCACCTTCGCAGTCGGAGTAATAACACTGCGGTGGCAGATTGCGGTTGTAGGAATTGTCTACTCGTGGGTCACTGCGGCCGCAATGTGGCAGAATTTTCGTGCTCGCTTACCATTCCTTTTTGACCCGTGGTCTGAAAAGGTTCCTCCGCCACCTACCCTCATGCACGCGATGATTGCGATCAGTATTCTCGCAGAGGGCGGTGCCATCCTAACCGGATTATTTATTGTCTTTGTTTCATCCCCCGGGGAGGTTACGGGTATTGCGCTCGCGCAGGCACTTGCTTATGGCGCCGTAGCGTTTGTGGTTTCATCGGTCGCATCAATCATGCTCACAGCTCGTGGACTTCCGCCGAAGGAAGTCTGGTGTTGGCGACCTCAGAGTCATTCTGAACAGACTAAGCCCTGGTGGTGGAGTGGGGACGGAACGAGAGGCCGGCGTTTTGTCATGTCCATGTTCATTGGAGCCATGGGCGGGCTATTGCTCGGATTGCTGGCGCTCGGTTATTTATCGCTGTTGTCACAGTTCCCTACGTTTTCCGAAATGTTTCGTGTTGCCCGGGAGCAGTCGGAGAATTATCCCAGTCTAAAACTTTCCTATGCCGTCATGGCCATTGCGTTTGCCCCCTTTGCTGAGGAGTACTTATTTCGCGGGTTACTCTTTCGCGCTCTTGATCGAGAGTGGGGAGGCTGGGGTGCTTTGGCGGGGAGCGCGGCTTTTTTCGCAATTTATCATTCACCGCTAGCCTGGGTGCCTGTTGGGCTGGTGGGTCTGACCAACGCGTTCCTGTTTAAGAAAACCGGCAGGCTTGCGCCGGCAGTAGTTCTTCACATGGTCTATAACATCGTGGTGTTGAGTTGACCGATCTAACTATCCGGCAGACATGTATCACGTGAGACCAGTTTTCCGTTAGATTTCTACTTTGCGCTTATGTCTTTCCCTGCTTAGCGCCTTTGCGTGAAACCTCAACCTTGACTCCCACAAAGATCGTGTAAAACTCAGCACTTCTATCCTGTTCCGTCCAAATTTTACTTGCCCAGCAACCCCCGAAAGGTGTATTAAGGTCTGCGATTTTATGAAGTGGTTCTTAGCCTGCGCTCCCGCGCACAGGCATTCAACCGGCGAAGGTTGATAAAACGCGCAGGAGCAGTACTAAGGACCGATGTCGTCGCGCTGCGCCACTCCACATCAAACAACCGCACGGCTAAACAACAACGGACTCTTCAACGGACAAAGGACACAGCTCACCGCGGAATTCTGTCCACCGGAACACCCACAATCGTGCACTGTTGGCTGGCAACAGCAAAGTGATCACCAATTCATAGCCTGGCAAGACAACTTTCTAAATCAAATAGCCTGGAGCATAACAATGAAAAGAAAATTCCCCTGGTCGCTATTAGCATTCATCGCTTTGACCGGCGCATTTCTAACGTTCACTCCCAGCGCATCCTCGAGTTCATCTAACCGTATAGGTCCGCGGGCCGTTCTCGAGACTTCCAGCCTGATGCCGTTGTGGACAACAACGTTCGATGTTGATCGCACCGACGATACGGCGGCGGTCACCGCTACGATGTGCACGGCCTCGCCCAACGATTGCAGTTTGCGCGGCGCCATCATTGCTTCAAACGCCGACGTCAGCGCAATCCCGGTGGTTATTAATCTGCAACCGACCACCACCTACAACCTTACGCTGACGAATGCCACGCAAGAGAACGCCGCGGCCACGGGTGATCTGGACATAACCTCGACCCTCCACTCGGTGACCATCGTTGGCGGCGGCTCGTCAGGGCTGAATGCGACCATTATCAATGCCTCAGGGCTGAACGGCGGCAGCACTCGTGACCGCGTTTTTCATATCACCGCGTCAGGTGGCAACGTCACCTTCCAGGACCTGGCAATTGAGAATGGCCGGGCCGCAGATGGCGGTACCAGCGGCGCGAGCACCAACCCGACGGCACAAAACGAGAACCGCGCCGGCGGGGGCGTTCTTAACAATGGCGGCAGTGTCACGCTTGATAACGTCACCATCCAGTCGTGCCAGGTATTGGGCAAGGGTGACGACATCGTCAACGAACACAGAACCCTCGATGCCCTTGGCGGCGGCCTCGCCAGTCTCGGGACAGGCAACGTGAGCATTACGAATAGTACATTTACGGCTAACGCCGCCACGGGTGGCAACGGCGGCAATTTCAACAACGGCGCCGGCTCCAATGCCCTGGGTGGCTCGATCTATTTCGCCGGCGGCACGCTCAACATCAACGGGTCGCGATTCGACAACAGCGCGGCGAATGGCGGCATCAGCGGCAGCGTCGATCAAAACGACGACGACAACGGTGGTGTCCCTGGATTCGCCCAGGGCGGTGCCGTCTGGATTGGCGGCCCTTACCGTCATTAACCCCACCAACTTCGCGACCGTAAGCATTAACAACGCCACGTTTGAGAGTACTGTCGCCCTCGCTGGTAACTCAGGCACAGGAGGCAACGGAGTCAACGCTGCCGGCGATGCTGGTGGTGGCGCTCTGTATAGTCTCGGTAACGTTACGGTAACCAACTCCACCTTCCATCTCGCGGGAGCGATTGGGGGCAACGGCGGCAATGCCTTCGGCTCGACCTGCCTGGGTGGTCATCAGGCCGGTGACGGCGGCGGTGCGCGGGGTGGAGCAATGTTCGCCGACGGCGGAAGCTTGATCGTCAATACCGCGACGTTTGCCAACAACTTCGCCACTGGCGGCAACGGCGGCAACGGTGGACAGACCAACGGCTCCTGCGGCAATCACGGCGCCGGCGGCCTCGCGTATGGCGGCGCAATTACGAACAACGCCGCCACCGTAAATATTAAGCACGGGACGATCAGCGGCAACAACGCTCAGGCCGGCAACACCGGCGTCAACCAGGGCGGAGCTAACAAGCCGCCGCGACTAGTAGCTGAAGGTACTGGCGGCGGCATCCGTGTGGGCCCCGGCACAGTGACTTTGGAAAACACAATCATTGCCGGTAATACCGCTGCCAATGGCAATTGACAGCTCGCTCTTGTAAATTACACCCAGCATGATACAAAGCCAGCTTGGTATGGCAAATATTAAAAAGAAAGCATCATTTTTTTCTAAAAAGCCCGGACCTTTCTGGTGATGATCTTTGTGCAAAAACCAAAGAAACCCATGCATGATATACCGGTGTGTAAGCCAGGTAACAGC
>JBDTOI010000076.1:0-18703 GCA_039933315.1 Pyrinomonadaceae bacterium | reverse complement strand
CCCTGAGCCTAACGGACTGAGGGTGCAACCGTCAATTTCCGACGAGAGTCGCGAAATGAAAAGGGCGACTCACGATGAGTCGCCCTTTGTACCTTCTTGCGGTCGTGCCGGTTTAACGAATGACCATCGTTGTGGTGTTACTCCTTTGACCGAGGACAACCAGAGTCAACTCTACGGTTCCCGCTCCACTCAGTTGTGCCGGAACAACCAGGATGATCTGATCAAGGCCGGGAACTCTGCTATCCGCTCCAGCAAACTCGACCGGTAGCCAAATCACCGTGCCATTGCCGAGCCTGGCTTCAACTGCAACTGACTCTGCCAGATTAGGAAACACAACACCGGCCGACTTAACGTCGTTACCCGGGTTTGTGTTGGGCGCTCCGTTACTGATGCCGCTGGCCATCATCAGTAGACGGGTTTTCTTGTCCGCACCAAGGTTTTGCGGCGTAGTAACATCAAAGGCACCCGGCATCATAGTCGCTGCATTCACCACCGCGGCTTCACCCATGCCAATGCCATTAACTGTGAAGATGCCTGGGACTACCGGTGCTATCGTGGTCGTGCCGCGCGAGACGTAGCCCTCCTGTAAGGTCACAATCACCTCTGCATTGCCAACCGGCACGTTGGCCGGCACGGAAAATAGAATTCGCGAAGGCGAAACAGAGATCAGAGCAGCAGCTCGGCCACTAATGGCTACGCTTACGCCTTCCAGTTCATACGGCAGCTGTCCTGTTGAAGAGAGGACTGCATAAGTTGTTTGCATCGCAAGGGGACTCTGATTTGGGTCACCCAGAATCATCCCGAGGCTTTCGCGTGCCAGAACTGGCGTAAAGCTGGCACTCGATAGAGTATCCGCAGGACCAATCACAGGTATTCCTCCCACCGCAAAGGCGTGCGCTCCCAGGGCAGATTGCGTGGCGGCTGCCGTCATCACGGTCTTAGCCCGAGAGAGATGATAAGCCACGATTTGCAAACGGTTTTGCATTCCCGATGCGTGGCCATTAACTCCCGCCAGAGCCCCCGCCCCACGCGTGAAATAGAGTGAAGCCCTTAACTCGCGATCTATTTCATCTACGGCACTGAACCTGCCGGCCTCCGTGAGAAATACTGAATAGGCCTGGTCGATGCCATTTACAAGTGGCGCTATCTGGGTTTCCGTTGTCTCTGACGAAGCAGCCAGATTTGACGCAAGTAAATACGCTGATGACACTAGGCCTGGCGATAACGGTGAAGTTGGTGTTGGACTTGGCGTCGGTGTGGGTGTGGGTGTGGGTGTGGGAGATGGCGTGGGTGTAGGCGACGGGGTGACGACAGGTGTAGGCGTGGGTGTCGGGCTGGGGCCAGGCGAACCTTCGAGGCGCCAGACGAGGTAGCGGCCGGAAGCGCGGAAGTTGATGTCGTAATCTTTACCCTTGCCGGAGTCGGCCAGGCCATGGATGCCGTCGACTCGGTCGCCATAAGAGGCGTCAAACACCTCGTCGCCCATCTCTCGGAACGACGGGTCGCCGGTAATGAAGTAGGCATAGCCGAAGGCGTGGTGGATAGTGGAGTTCAGCTGGCGCGCCCCGGTGACACTGTCGTCTCCGCAATTCGCCAGGCCGCAGGCCACCGTCCGGGGACTGGACGGATTATATTTATTAGGTTCAGCCACCGTGCCCCCGCCCCAGAAATAGAGCAAGCCGCGCCACTTGTAACCGGGCAGATTGGTCACCGGGTCGTTTTTCTCATAAGTATCATTGTAAAGATGGCGCACTGACCGCGTCAGTTGGTTGACCAGGTTCGTCTTTACATTCGCGTTCACCGTTAATTGGTGCAACAACACTACCGACTCCAGGTAGAGCCCTACCAGGAAGGGCTGCTCCACCTCGCGAAACTGCTGCGTCGGGTCGGAACTCATATCCGCGTCCCACCGCCACGACCCGTCCGCTCGCTGCAGCCGGCCAAAGAAGTTGACTGCTGTATCCTCGGTCTGCGCCAGATAGGTGGCCCGTTTGCTCGCCCCATCCAGCGCCATCCCACTGCTCGCTTTCAGCGTGCCGTTGCCGTAGAGCGGATAGCTGTTGGGCAATACCTTCGCCATCATCACCGCATAGAGCTGCGCGTATCCATCCTCGCGGATGTCGTAGTAGAGCGTGGGATTGTTCTTGCGCAGGTAAACCCAACTGGCGAAAGTAGCCCTCACTTCCCGCTCCAGGTAGTCCCACATCTCTGGCCGCCCGTCCAGGGCCCGTAGCATCAGTCCGGCGAAGGCCATCGAGCGCGGTGGCAGGTGATTGGGGCCCCCGGTTACCGTTCCATCTCCGATCCATTGCGAGTGCCACAAAGCATCCGCCGTCTTGCGCGCATACCCCAGAAAGCGCACCTCTCCGGTGCGGTAATAGTTGATGTATTGCACCAGGGCCGTGTCGTAATAGTTATCACTGTAGTAATAGTCGGTATTAGCACCCCACCCCGGCTCCTGATAATAAGTATCCGCCACTGTGTTGCTTACCGTGCCATACCCCCACGGGGCCATCAGGGTCAGCCGTGTGTCTGACTCCACTGACCTCACCTGCACACTGCGCTCCACCCCACCCACGTCCCTGATGCGCAGCCGCCCGTTAAACAAAGGCGCTGCTCCATTTGCATCTACGTCTCGCGTGAAGCTAGTGTCGACACCGCTCACAATCGTACTTCCCGAGCTTATGCTAACCCGCCCTGAGATCACGTTATCCCAGGTTCCCGTGTAAGAGTTCACGAACATAGGCCCGAAGGGCGCTACCCGGGGAAACCGTTCCCCCAGCGTGATCCCCATAGAGCGGGAGATGGAATCGAACCAGGGGTTCTGGTTGAGCGAGCTGCCACTCTTCAATTGTGGTCCGCATATGAACCCCACCTCTGCGTTCGGATATTGAACCCGTTCATTCTCCAGCGTTTGACCTGGAGAGGCTTGAACACTGAAAAGAACCAGCAAGGTCAGCAGTGAAAGTTGGATTAGAGTTGAGCGGAGGGCTTTCGGGTTCTGCTGAGCGCAGAGACCGCGGTGGGAAAAAAACATTATGTCCTCACTTCGGTAACCGGACGATCTCAGTGGGGGAACTGAGACTCCTGGCTTTGCGGGCCCGCATCACTGCGGGGGTGCCATTTATCGGTGACGGATTTGCAACCGTCGACTATCAGACGGGATCGTTATGCTGTTCCGGTTCGAGGCTTGACCGTGAATTGAACGGCTAAGTTCAAATCTGGTGTCAACTCCATGGCGCTCGCAGTAGCAAGCTGTAAAGCGTGCTGGCAGCGAAACGACCTTGTTAGGAGTCGAGCGGATAGTGAACTAACGCGGGCTAATATCTGTGCGTCGGATTGATCCCACTGAATGATTTTGATGAGTTGAAAAGGAGTCCTGCGATCAAATTAAGGATGCCTCAGAAAAATGTTATCCCTGAGGATTCGCGCCAAGCAATGTGTTGATAGGATCCTGGTTTAAGAGGCGGGTCGGAATAGTGGTATCCAAGCTAATGACAAAGCACGCAGCCTGAAACAGCGGCAACTTCAAACTGAATTGAAGTTAACTTCTTCCGATGGCTTCGGCAACCAGACCATCTCTCGTGTCAACTACGACTGGTAGGATTCGACAAAAGAGACTCAACGGCTTTGCGTCCCTGCTTCGCAACAGGTTTGCCTTTATCGTGCATCATCAGCTTCCAAAGAGCAGTGCCGTAATTTACGGCGAACTGAAGCTACCAGAACGTAACCTTATTGTCAACGCGAATTACACGCGGTTAAACAGGGGAGAGCCCTTTGCCGCTGGGTGAAATATACGGCTGAAAAGAATGTCCCTTTAAGATGATCGTCGGGTCCTTTTGCCGGGTAGTTTTGTCGTCTGACCCCGTCAGTGGGGAGGCTTCAGTTGCTCGATGGCTCGGTTGAGGCGTGCGGCCGCCCATCCCAGTCGCAATCTGGTTGACTCATACGTTCCTGCTTCGCTTCTCGCCATTGACAGTGCATTGCGCGCATGAACAAGGGCCGCTTCAAGTTCCACCATGACACCGTTCGGATGCCCCGACCCTTTGCTCTCCAGACGGAAGGTTTGCTGGGCAGTCTTAATTTGATTTATGAGACTTTCTATCTCTTCCTGTTTTACCACATCTGTTGACAATCTCCTGGCGACTTTAAGAGCGGCCGAAATAAGTTCAGCTGAAGTTTGATTTGGTAAGGATTCAACAGTGCGGGCTGGTACCGCACTTGACGGTACAGCAGCTCTCGAATTTATTGTCAGCGGACCTCTTTTTTGAGGAGTGAGGCGCCAGACGAGGTAGCGGCCGGAAGCGCGGAAGTTGATGTCGTAATCTTTACCCTTGCCGGAGTCGGCCAGGCCATGGATGCCGTCGACTCGGTCGCCATAAGAGGCGTCAAACACCTCGTCGCCCATCTCTCGGAACGACGGGTCGCCGGTAATGAAGTAGGCATAGCCGAAGGCGTGGTGGATAGTGGAGTTCAGCTGGCGCGCCCCGGTGACACTGTCGTCTCCGCAATTCGCCAGGCCGCAGGCCACCGTCCGGGGACTGGACGGATTATATTTATTAGGTTCAGCCACCGTGCCCCCGCCCCAGAAATAGAGCAAGCCGCGCCACTTGTAACCGGGCAGATTGGTCACCGGGTCGTTTTTCTCATAAGTATCATTGTAAAGATGGCGCACTGACCGCGTCAGTTGGTTGACCAGGTTCGTCTTTACATTCGCGTTCACCGTTAATTGGTGCAACAACACTACCGACTCCAGGTAGAGCCCTACCAGGAAGGGCTGCTCCACCTCGCGAAACTGCTGCGTCGGGTCGGAACTCATATCCGCGTCCCACCGCCACGACCCGTCCGCTCGCTGCAGCCGGCCAAAGAAGTTGACTGCTGTATCCTCGGTCTGCGCCAGATAGGTGGCCCGTTTGCTCGCCCCATCCAGCGCCATCCCACTGCTCGCTTTCAGCGTGCCGTTGCCGTAGAGCGGATAGCTGTTGGGCAATACCTTCGCCATCATCACCGCATAGAGCTGCGCGTATCCATCCTCGCGGATGTCGTAGTAGAGCGTGGGATTGTTCTTGCGCAGGTAAACCCAACTGGCGAAAGTAGCCCTCACTTCCCGCTCCAGGTAGTCCCACATCTCTGGCCGCCCGTCCAGGGCCCGTAGCATCAGTCCGGCGAAGGCCATCGAGCGCGGTGGCAGGTGATTGGGGCCCCCGGTTACCGTTCCATCTCCGATCCATTGCGAGTGCCACAAAGCATCCGCCGTCTTGCGCGCATACCCCAGAAAGCGCACCTCTCCGGTGCGGTAATAGTTGATGTATTGCACCAGGGCCGTGTCGTAATAGTTATCACTGTAGTAATAGTCGGTATTAGCACCCCACCCCGGCTCCTGATAATAAGTATCCGCCACTGTGTTGCTTACCGTGCCATACCCCCACGGGGCCATCAGGGTCAGCCGTGTGTCTGACTCCACTGACCTCACCTGCACACTGCGCTCCACCCCACCCACGTCCCTGATGCGCAGCCGCCCGTTAAACAAAGGCGCTGCTCCATTTGCATCTACGTCTCGCGTGAAGCTAGTGTCGACACCGCTCACAATCGTACTTCCCGAGCTTATGCTAACCCGCCCTGAGATCACGTTATCCCAGGTTCCCGTGTAAGAGTTCACGAACATAGGCCCGAAGGGCGCTACCCGGGGAAACCGTTCCCCCAGCGTGATCCCCATAGAGCGGGAGATGGAATCGAACCAGGGGTTCTGGTTGAGCGAGCTGCCACTCTTCAATTGTGGTCCGCATATGAACCCCACCTCTGCGTTCGGATATGTAACGAGTTCGCCCTTTGGTTCAAAGGATGGCTGCGTAACGCCTGTCCAACCGCTTTGACGAATTTGGGACTGCGCCCGCCCGCACACCTGTCCATGGGCGTGGAGGAAGAGTCCCGCAGAGAGCAAACTCGCGATGGCAATAAGCGCCGCTTTTGAGAAAGGCTGTAAGCGCATGTGACTGGGATGCTGGACTAGTGGTTGTCGTTACCGTCTTTCACCTGGACCACTGCCGTTGCCGGAGCGGCAAGCGGAAGGGCGAAACCTGGGGGATTCTGCAGTGGCTCATTAATCCAGAGATACGGTGAATTATTCTTTTATTCTATTTCTAGGAAGTACTGCTTCGTGCCATTATGAAAGAAGCAACAGGCTTTGGTTAAGAGAATCTGGGCAAGCCGACCTTCTATTCTGCTAATGACCTCCAGGATCAAACTTCTTTGTGTGATCGAAGCTACGACTGTCACAGGCCCGGCCAAGAATCTTCTGAATTTCTTTCGTTTCTCGCGTACATCCGAGTTCCAGGACCAGTGGCCGCCTATGGAATTCTCCATAGTCACCTTTCATCGAGAATCTGGTGGCGCGGTACGCAATGAGAATCCAGCGTCAGATATCGAATTCTCTCCAAATGCTTTCGTCGCCGCCGCACGGGCCGAGGGCGTGGAAGTCGATGTGATTTCGGAACGCTTTCGCTTCGACCCCCGAGCCATTCGGCAGTTGCGCCGAATTGTCGCGCGTCGCAAGCCTGACATCGTGCAAACACACATGATCAAATCCCATTTTCTGACAAAGCTTTCCGGTATTGGCCGCAAATACCCGTGGGTGGCTTACCACCACGGATATACCACTACCGATTTAAAGATGCGCGGCTACAATCAACTGAATCGGTGGTCGCTGCCGTCGGCGGCCCGAGTGATCACTGTATGTGGCCCTTTCGCTGAAGACTTGTCGCACGCCGGTGTACCGCGAGATCGGATAATTGTATGTCACAACTCTGTTGCCGCGCCGCCAGTGGTATCTGAGGACTCGAAGCGCGCGCTAAAGGAGCGGCTTGGAATTGTTGATGGCGAGCGAATAGTGCTTGCTGTTGGACGACTTTCTCGCGAGAAAGGCCACCGGGATCTCGTAGACGCAATCACCAGGCTCCGCGAATTGAATTCTGAGTTGAAATTCAAGCTGGTTGTGGTTGGCGAGGGGCCTGAGCGCGAGGATCTGGAGCGAGCTGTAAGTCAAAAAGGGCTTGCCGCGTTCGTTCTCTTCATTGGCCACGTCGAAAATATTTCACCCTACTACGCGATTGCCGACGCATTGGCCCTGCCTTCGCACAGTGAAGGATCGCCGAACGTTCTGCTGGAAGCGATGGCGGCAGGTTTACCAGTGATCGCCACGGCGGTCGGGGGCGTCCCGGAGATCGCTATAAACAACCAGAACGCGTTACTGGTTGCTTCACGCGATTCCGACAGTTTCGCGCGAGCTTTGAACCGGTTGCTTACGGATACCGAGTTGGCCCGGGGGCTCGGTAGCGCTGCCGCTACGCACGTTATCGAAAACTTTTCTCCTTCAGCTTATGCCCGCTCGCTGCTGCGCGTATATCGGAGTCTCGCGAGCGATGAAGCAGCTACAAAGAGCTAATTCCTATGGCTCCGCGAATCTCAGTTGTCGTACCCCTCTACAATAAGGCGCCATATGTCCGGCGCGCTCTCGATTCAATTTCGCGACAGACCTTCAGGGATTTTGAAGTGATTGTTGTTGATGACGGTTCGACGGATGAAGGGCCCCCTCTCGTAAGCGCATACGGTGACGAACGCGTGCGCATGGTTGCCCAGGTGAACCTTGGCCCGGGCGCTGCACGCAATCGGGGCATCGAGCGAGCTCGCGGTGAACTAATCGCTTTTCTCGACGCGGACGACGAATGGCTACCGGATTACCTTGCGGAGAGCGTACGTTTGCTGGATGAGTACGGGCCGGACGTCGCTTCAATCACCTCGGGATATATTGAGCATCCAGCGGGCGTGTCCCGTGAAAGGACATGGCGTGCGCGCGGTCTGACGGATGGTGTGACACGGCTGACTTCGGACACCGCGCCGGCCCTGGTCGTTTCGCTGCTGGCGTATATGTCGCCCTGCACAACCGTTGCGCGTGCGACGGTAGTGCGCAAGTGGGCGGGCTTCTATGAGCGCGACCACTGCCTCTATGGCGAAGACGCGCACCTTTGGCTCAAAGTACTGCTGAACGAACCCGTCGCCGTTAATCTAAAGCCATTGGCGCGCATTCACTTCGAAGCGTCGGGCCCGACGCAGACGCGTCGAAGCATGCGACCGGTAGAGCCGTTCCTGGTTTATCCCGAAGAGATAGAAACGAGTTGCCCACCGCACCTGCGTGGAGTCTTGTCTCGCGTGCTGGCTATGCGCGCACTTAAGACTTCCAGCGTGCTCGGTTACTGGGGCCGCTGGCGCGAAGCCCGCGCCCTCGTCCAGCGCTTCCGCGTGCCTGGCGCGTGGAGACTTCCCTACTACATACCCTCGCTTGTCGGCCGCACCCCGATTGGCGCCGCGATTGGCAAACTCTGGCGAACCATTTTTTGATCGCGCAGGGCTCGGCATCGGGCCCCCATTCGCCTGTGGGCACTCGTTTGATGGAAGTTTATGGTGAGGTGCTTTCCCGAAGACTTGCTGCGCTGCAGTTACAACTTATTTTTCTGGCAGCGCGCGAAGTGTCTGATCACTTCCTCGTGGATCCAGCTATTAGTGGCGAAGTATCTCTCTCAAAAACAAACTCATTGCATCCTAATCCCACGCCGCCGCACTTCATCTTCGCCAGTGTAAAGCCACGCGGGCGATAGAAGTCAAAGATCTCTTCGGGCTTCGCCACTTCGTAAGGATAGCCACCGACCCAATCAATGATGTCGCGCCAGCGATTCATTCCGCGATTCTTGTCATACTGTGTCCACGAGCGAAGATAGTCGCCGGGCTTGAGTGATACCCATGAGCGCAGCAATGACTTTGCTTCTTCGGGCGCAATCACAATTAGCGCAAAAGGAGTTTTCAAAGCCCGCGGCAGCTCATTGTAAGTTTTTTTGATCCAACTCCAGCGACTACTTTTGCTGCCCATGTCGTTGTAGATGGCGATGAACAGTTTGCCGCCCACCTTGACTGGCAGTTGCGCGTTTTCCAGCGCTCTCCACATCTCGCCCGTGTGATGTAAGACGCCCCACGAGTAAACCACATCGAAGCTTCCCAGCGATTTCAGGTAGTCAGCATCGAGCGCCGAGCCTTCCTCAATAGTCCATTCCTGATCGTCGGCAAAGTATCGGCTTCTGAGTTCTCTGGTGCACGCAACCGAATGAGGATCGTAATCGAATGAATGAACGCGAGCGCCCAGTCGGCGCGCGACGAGACTAAAGAGTCCGCTGCCCGAGCCGACGTCCAAAAAGCTTTTGCCCCTCAAGTCGGTGATCTCCAACATCTCTCGCAGCGACTCTTCGGCGCGCGCGATTCGCCGGTCATCAAGGTCGGCGAGAAATCGCGACCAGTTCTTGCCGAACTCAAACCGTGCGCCCTGGGCAATCTCGATCGCGTGCGAACTCATCTATCAATACCTCCACCAGTAATAGACCATCTTCGCGTATTCAACCGGAACCATCTGCCAGCCAACTCTGTGCCACCACCACGTTGCGGGCCACGGCGATTGCTCGCCTGGCGCAGCAGGATCCAATCCAATTGTTACGTCGCTGCCACGAAAGACATGACGCAGCGTCCACCAGGCACGCCGCGAGTGATAAGCAGAAGTTACCACCAGAATTGACCTCAACCGGTGCTCAACCGAATATTCGCGCAGGCGCATTATTTCGTCATAAGTACTGGACACGACGCCCGGCACAATTTCGATTTTCTCAGCGGGCACGCCCTGTCGTCTTAGCTCATCAGCGGCGCGCTCCACGAAGAGCGGATTTCGCCCTTGCACGGCTGACCATCCGCTTGGCAAGTTGTCGTTGGTCAAAACGACTTTTGCCGCGACTCCTTCAGCGAAAAGTTGTGCAGCGTGATGAGTGCGCTCGACGTAGGTGGACGAACCTGCAAGCACCACGAGCGCATCCGCATGCGGCAACTCCGAACGCACGACCAGGACCCTTGCAGCCACCCAAGCCAGAATCGACCAAGCGAGCAACAACAACAGGACAATGCGACCTCGGCGCCAGAGGATTTCAAAGAACTGCGGCCGACTGGTCAGCGACATCTCAAACTCTTTCTCGGCGCACTATCTCAACGCTCGGCTCGACGGTGAGCGCGGTCCTTTTCAACAGCCGGTCATATAATTCACGCGTTCGCGCGAGCTGCGTTTCGCAGGAAAACTTTTCTTCGACAATTAATTTTCCCCGTTCTCCCATGGCTTGCGCACGCTCGGGCTGTAGCAAAAGCTCGATGATCCGCGCCGCCATCTTTTCATCGTCGCCAGCCGGAACGATGTAACCGGTATCGCCAGCCATGATCGCCTCGCGCGCGCCGCCAACGTCGGTCGCCACGACGGGTCGCGCTGCTGCCATGTACTCGGTGATGGCGTTTGAGAAGCCTTCGCCATCCTTTGAACTCAGGACGCACACCTCGGACACTGCCAGCAATTCAGTTACGCGCATGCAACGTCCAAGGAAAAAGGTCTGATTCTCGATTCCGAGTTCACGAGCCGTCACGCGCATGTCTTCAGTCAAAGGGCCTTCGCCTGCCAGCACAAATGCCGCTTCCGGCACGGCCTCGCTAACTCTTTGCGCGGCTCTCAAAAACGTCGGGTGATCTTTGTAAGGCGAGCGCAGATTGGCCACGATGGTCACGAACCTGCGTTTAGGCGCCGACGGCAAACCAAGAGATGCCAGCACGCCGGCGCGATTCAGATTCGCGATTGGCGCCACGCGACTAGTATCCATGCCGTTGTAGACGGTGACGATCTTTGACGCGGGCACGCCGTCGCGAATCAACTCTCCTCGCACAGCTTCGGCGTTGGCGACGACCACATGCGCCAGTGCAAAAGCGCGCCGTTCGACCCACCTTTGTGCCGGCGTGCGATGACCTTCGCTTTCGCGGCGCGCGCCGATGCGCAAAGGAACCCGCGCCAGCCTCGCGGCCGTCAGCCCAAACACATTCGTATAAAAGTCAAACGTCTGCACGACGTCGATCGCTTGCGCTTTGAGCAGCGCCGCGCATCGTCGGAGCTGGGTCACCATATTGCGATCGTAGAAGCTGGTCAACGGGAACTCCGGCAACTCGCCCAGTCCCAGCCGCTGGGCTTCGGGCAGTAACACACCGCTCCGCTCCAGACACGCAAGCGTAACGCGATAGGCCCCGGACGCAGAGAGTAGTCCCGCCAATTGCACGCCCTGGCGCTCGCTGCCGCCCTGGTGAAAACTGGGAACCATCAAAAGAACGTTTAGTCGCATGTCGCCTGAAGGATGTTTTGACTTCAAAATGGCTTGCCGTTTAATCGAAGGCTTCGCTCAAGACGCGGCCCTTCATTTCGTCCGGCACCCCCAGCCCAACCAACGTGAGCAGCGTGGGCGCGATATCAAGATTTGTGCATTCAGAGACGTGCAGACCGCGTGAAATACCCGGGCCGTAAAGCATCAGCGTGCCCACCGGATCATGACACCCCGATTTGACCATCCCCGTGCCATAAACCAAATCCTCGAACCGATAAGACTTATCGGTTTCTCGATGCGGAAAGACACAAATAGAATTCTCCGAAGTTTCATCGTGATGCCTTAGCGTCACCGTGATGTTGTCTGCGACGGCGGTAACATAGAACATCTGACGGGCGGGCGAATCAATATAGGCGGCCTTAAGTCGATCGCACAAAAGCTCCTTCGTCGCGGATGAGTTGGGATAGAGATTGAACTGATCCGACATGGTCGGGAGCGTGCGCACGCGTCCCTGCGCTCCGAGGATGTCCACCAAACGCTCAAGCGAGCGAAGCTGGCCGAGGCGCTTTCCTTTCTTGAGCGAGGTGACGAAAGGCTTTTGCCCCATGCTGGAAGCTACGACCATCACAGTATTGCTATCCATCAAACCCATCATCCGTTTCAGCAATTCGTCGGCGGTGCGGTAGCCGTGCTCGATGGTCCCGCGGTAGTTGCGTCTCTCCTCTTCTGTAGTTTCCTGCGGAAAGAGATCGGGTTGCATGGCTTTCCAGTACGTGTGCATGTAGTGCGCGACATGGTTGGTGTGAAAGGAAGCGAACTCAGGCCGATGTTGACGATAGAGACGGCTGAAGAAATCAAAGTTAACGAGGGGCTGCAACGCCACGCGCTGCCAGCGCAAGTTCGCATCGCGGCGCTCGCGCGCGAGCTGGCGGGCAATCCTGAAGATGGTGCTTGCGCTCAACCCTAGTTTGAGAAGTTTAGCGCCCAGCTTCGCTTTGAACATCACTCCGTCCTGATCCGAGGGAAGACGAACCGAACGCGTGTACGTGAGGTTCAGTTTCTGAACAGGCTGCAAGCTTTCCGGATATGTCGCAGTGTCCGGCGCGAAGGTGTCCGGAACATAAAAGCCTTCCACTTTCTGTGGCGGCCACGAGCAGAGGCTGCCGTAAACGCCGACGCTCAAGCCCGCCTCGTGGCAAATCTCCCAGATGCGTTTCGCGCGGATGGTTTCGGGCGGCTGTTGCAGGAAGAAGACATTGTGGTCTGCCTGCGAGCGGCCTGTATAAAGGGTCGTCCAGGTGATCCAGGGATCAAGTTGCGGCGGCAAATCAACACTCATCGGCGAAGCCCATGCGCCTTCACGCTTGAGCCGTGCAAACGTCGGAAGTCCTCCCTGCTCGATTAGAGGATCAATCAAGCTCCAGGTAACTTCGTTGACTTCGACCAATAAGACCTTCCTACGCGCCACTACTTTCTCATGCCTCCCGTTAACCCAATCCATTTCTTCAGGCGACGACACTGACTAGCTCACTTGCTTGTTGCCGCTCTTTCGAGACAGTTCCCACTCCGTCTACAAAGGTGCGATGCCACAATTCCAGCATAAAGAGTGACCACAACTCTGCTGAGTGGTCCCGCCGCTCACGTTCGTGTTCGTCAAGCAGTACCTTCACGTAACGCGGCTCGATGTATCCACGCTGTTGTGTGCGCGGTTCGGTTAGCGTGCTGCGCACGCGGTCGCGCAGCTGTTGGTTGATCCATTGTTCAATGGGAACGCCAAAGCCCTGCTTGGGGCGATTCAGGATCTCAGCGGGCACTAGATCACTGACCGCACGCTTGAAGATGTGCTTCGTCTCGAGGTTCTTCATTTTCATCGAAGCCGGAATGCGCGTGCAGACAAATTCGATCAGTTTGTGATCGAGCAATGGTACCCGCGCCTCCAAAGACACGGCCATGCTCATCCGATCAACCTTCGTCAAAATATCGCCGGGCAGGTAAGTTTTGCTGTCGAGATATAGCAACGGATCGAGAGGGTCGTCCGCGCGTGACCGCTCTGCATATTCACGAAAACGCGCCGTAGCTTCAGTCCCGCCCAACTGCAGGCGAAACCCGTCGGTATAAAGTGATGGTTTGTTAAGTCTGGTGAAGATCGAGACGTCTTCGATGTAACGATCCAACGGATCGAGCGCGACATTGTGAACGTAGTTACGCCCCCATGCGCCATGCGGAAGCCTTCTTCCCAAAGGCTGCATCACACGATGGCGGAAGCTCCGCGGCAGTCGCGCAAACCCGCTGCGTTTCCGATCAACGGCGTAACGCGTGTAGCCCCCGAAAACCTCATCGCCGCCGTCGCCGGAAAGTACCACCTTGACGAATTGGCGGGCGAGCTTCGAGACCATATAAGTCGGAATCGCGGAAGAATCCGCGAAAGGCTCGTCGAAATGCCAGACCAGTTCATCAACGATCTCGCAGATGTCGGGCGTGACGATGAACTCGTGATGATCCGTGCCGAACCTTTGCGCAGCCAGACGCGCGTACTTTAATTCGTTGTAGCTGTCTTCATGAAATCCGATCGAGAAAGTCTGGACCGGCTGAGTCATGTGACGCGACATCAAGCCGACGACCGTGCTCGAATCAATTCCACCTGAAAGAAAAGCGCCGAGCGGCACATCCGCAACTAGACGCATCCGCACCGCTTCATCAAGCAATGCCCGCAGTTCTTCCAGGCATTCCTCTTCGCTCCGTGCAGGATCCGCTTGTGGCTGCTGGTAAGGGAAATCCCAGTACTGCTTGACGCTAACGCCACCATCTTTGAATGTCAGGTGATGGCCGGGCGGCAACTTGTGCACGTCGCGAAAGATCGTCAGCGGATCGGGAACGTATCCGAAGGTAAGGTAGGCATCGAGCGCTTCCACGCTTACCTCGCCGCGAAACTCCGGGTGCTCGCGCAAACTTTTCAACTCAGAGCCGAAGATCAGCGTGCCGCTTGGGGTGATTGTGTAATAGAGCGGCTTCTTGCCCGCGCGATCGCGCGCGATGAAGAGTTTTCGTGTTCGGCCGTCCCACAACGCAAACGCAAACATCCCTCGCAACGTCTCGACGCAACGCTCGCCGCGCTCCTCGTAGGCGTGCACAATGGCCTCGGTGTCCGAGTTTGTCTTGAATGTGTGGCCGCGGCCTTCGAGTTCCCGCCGCAGTTCGCGGTAGTTGTAAATCTCGCCATTGAAGACAATGGCGGCGGATTTGTCGCAGCCTGAAATCGGCTGGTGACCGCCCGCCAGATCGATGATGGAGAGACGCCGCATGCCGAGGGCGACACCGCCATCAACCATTGTGCCTTGATCATCGGGCCCGCGATGAGTGAGTGCGCGGCACATCCGGTCGAGCACGGCCGCTGCTTCAACATCGGGCAGGCGGTGGTGTTGGTTGACGAAGCCGGTAATGCCACACATAACTGATTAACCTCAAACGAGCGAGTTTTCGGCGCGCCGCCACAACGTACGACGTTGCACCACTGCCCAATGCCGTAGGAGGAAGTCCCGCTCATCGAGCGTAACGACACCGAAGAGCCACGTACAAGCGATATAAATGGGCGCGAACACTACGCCGCAGAGGAGCAGTACGAAGAAGGGTTTCAGGCCAAGTACCAGGGAGCGTGCACCGGCCGCCGCTACACCTGCCAGAAGGGCGGCTAACCCGATCTTGCCAACATCTTTCAAGAGCACGATGTCTCGCGGCGTTACCCCGATAATCCGCCACGCTTTGCCGGTCTCGATCAGGCGGTCAATCAGCGTGACGGTTACCATGATCGAGATCGCCCCTACCATCCCAAAATACCCGGTAGTAAACCATAGCGCGACGAAGAGCACCACGACGGTGACGGCGCGCACCTTTAATAGAAAGAAGCGATGTTCTGCATGCGCGCGCATGATCGGATCAACGATTAAAATCAGGGTCGGAAGCATCGTCAAATTAATAACGAATACCGGCCAGCTATCCAGATAACGAGCCGTAAACAGTAAGATGATGAACTCACGCCCGACGACAATGAGAAATACGTATAGCGGGAAATACAGCGCCGCCAACTTACGCATCACACGCGCTGTGAGTAGCACGATCTCGCGCGAATCGCCCTGCTTTTGCAATTGACTGACCCGCAAAATCATCACCGCCCCGACCGACTCTCCAATGATGCCTACGAGCGGCAGGCTAAAACACCCGACTGAGTAGAGCGCAAACGTCGCCGCGCCGAAGCGATGCGAGACGAAGTAGTTGTGTAAATCCATCAGAACGGCGAAGATCAATCCGCCCAAGCCAATCGGCAACGCATACGACAACTGCAAGCCCATCAGTGGCCAATCAAACCTCCGCCAGAAGCCGGCGAAGCGCGAATGTAAGTAGCCGAACAAAACGATGGTTTGTAGTATGCCTTGAATCAGAGCGGCCCAGAGCAGCGACTCGATGGAAGCAAAGGCGGTCGCGGCGGCGAGCAGCAGAGCGGTCTTGGTGAACTGCGCGATGATGATGAACATCGTCGCTTGCTTAGCTTCCTGGTTAGCTATAGCGACGATTTCTAGAAAGGCCGAGACGAGCCAGAACAGGATGATAAATCCGACGAGCGGCGCGTAAGGCACGAGCTCCGCGCTGCCGAAAAGCCCGGCCAGCACCTGAGGCGCAATCAGCAGTGTGAGACACGCGAGGCCGCCAACGGCGAAATTAAGAAGCATGATATTGAAAACGACCGCCCCCTGCCGTTCATGTTCGCGCGGCAGAAAGTAAAATGCGCTCATCCCAAAGCCGAGTGGGAACACTGCCAACGAAGTCGTCACAACGAGGAACACCTGCTTATACAACCCGTATTCGGTCTGATTCAGGCGTCGCACGAGCAGGAGCGGCAAGGCAAAACTGAAAACGAAGCCGAGCGTCTTGGCAAACATCAGCCAGAACGCGCGCTCTGTTAATGAACCGCCTCTCTTTGTAGCTTCGCTAATCACTCGATCTCTCAAGCCCCTCTCCGGTGATTACTCTCAAGCTAGTCGATCGCATTGGCGAGATCGGCACCGCACGGCGTGGCTGCCTATCTCCCAGCATGGTGTTGTATTCCTTCACCATGTTGGCGGCGAACTGTTCCTTGCTCCAATGCGTTTTTATCGCCTGCTGTCCCGCCGCGCCAAGCCGAGCCGCCCGCTGCTCATCGTCGAGCAAAAAAATAATCTCTTCAGCCAGTTGGGCATCGTCTTGTGGCGCGTGAAGTAGTCCGGTCTGGTCGTGGCACACGATCTCCGGAATCCCCCCCACCGCTGTCGCTACCACTGGCTTGGCCTGTGCCATCGCTTCCAATAAGACTAACGGCAATCCCTCGATATGTGTGCTCAGTACAAAGATGTCCATCGCGCTGATGAGGCGCGCCACCTCAGGACGAAAGCCGGTAAAAATAAAGTGGGGTGTAACATTGTTGATGGCCAGCATGTGTTTGACTTCTTCATAATGACGCCGATGCACGGCTCTCTCCGCGTGATCGCCGACAATTAGGAACCGTACAAGCGGATGCTTCGCAATAACGCGCGCTGCGGCTTTGGCCAGCGTAGAGTAATCTTTTTGCGGTGACACTCGTGCCACCATTCCGATGACCTTGATGCCGTTGCCTATGCCCAATTCCTCGCGCACTTCACGCGCGGACGTGCTGGTATCTTCGGCGCAAACGTCAATGCCGTCGTAAACCATAACCCCGCGCCGCGCGCTGACTTTGTAAGCGAAATGCCGCCACGCGTCTACCGACACGAATACGAATTTATTGATGGCGCGCAGAAAACTTCGATCGCGGCGCGAGAGGGCAACGTGTCGACTCCGGACATGGCACAGCACCGGGACGCACGCCATTAGTCCCGCTAGTCCGGCTGTGAAACCGGCCGCCACATCCGCGCAATGGACGAGGTCGATCTCAAGTCGCCGGAACTCGCGTGCCAGTCGGTAGGAGGCGAGCAGGTAAGACGGCGCATGCCGGTAGCTGGGCTCAATTCTTTCGTAGGCAACTGTCTCGAAACCCGCCGCCGTAAAGAAGTCGTTGACTGTCGGTGCGTCGCGCAGGCAGAACATGACGTGTCGTAGGTGTGCATTTGCGGTGGCCTGCGCAATCCGCAGCGTCGCGTGTTCGGTGCCACCCACGCCATCCCACGGCATAACGTGGGCGATGGTATGACCTGAGCTAGCCGCCCGTTTCGGCTTCGGCTGGGAGGGTGGAGTCGATGCGGACTGGTTCCGCTTTAGGCGACCTTGATCGAGAGTTCGTTGCAAGTAGAGTGCGCGGCGGGCTCGCCCCTCGTAAGCTAGCGCGGCCAGTTCACGTGCGCGCGCCGGCCAACTGAATTCTGTGCGCACGAGTTGTTGCAGCGCTCGCAGGCGCGGTGCGAATTTCTGCGGACACTCGAAGTAGGCGAGAATGGCGGCCGCCATCGCCGCGGGCTTGTCGGCCAGCAACATCTGCTGCTGCGTTGCGCTGTCGAGAAACTCGACGGCGAGGCTCGTCGCCACGACAAACGTCCCGTTGGCAATGGCTTCAATGACCTTGTTCTTGAAGCCGCCGCCGCAGACGAGCGGCGCAACGTACAACTCGCTGCGGGCGATCTCGCGCCCGATGTTGGCGACATAGCCGGGCACTTCGATATCCACGCCGGCCCGCGCCACCAGTTCGGCCACCGGCTTTGCGCCGGCCACGACCAATTTGAGGGCGGGCTGGCGCGCGCGCAACAAGGGCCAGACGCGATCAATGAACCAGAGCGCCGATTCATAGTTGGGAGGAAAATTCATATTGCCGGTGAAGATGAGCCGGTACGGTATTTTGTCTTCGTGACTCTCAGCCACGGGGCTGGTCAGACCGTTCAACAAGACACGGTTCTTAGCAGGTGCGCGGTTGACGCGATCCAGCCATTGCCGATCAACCGGCGAGACGACGAGATTGACTGCGCTCTGCCTCCCGTAGTAACGCTCAACAACGAACTCGTCAAGCAGATAGCGGGCGGACTTTACAGCCTGCGCGAAGCGCCGCGCACGCAGCAGCATTCGTAGTTCCCGGGTGTGATAGAGGACATAAGAATCCACCCAATCCACGACCGTCGTCACGTCCCGTTTTATGCGGTCGAGCACGAAGAGCAGGTTGCGGTCGGACAGGACACATAAGTCAATCGCGTGGTTGGTGATAATCTCTTGCAGCGCGCGAACGGCGGGCGCTTGCGCTTGCTTGAGCACGCGATTCGACAGCGCCGGGTGCAAGAGCAGACGTGCCAGTTTGCCGCGCTTGGCCGGATGTTTGTATGTGAGCGTGTAAAAGCCCGTGATGATCCCCCGCGCCTGCAAATCACGCAGATAGTTTTCGCGCACGCCTGGGTCGTCCGTTCGTTTGCACGGCACAGCGAAGTAAACCTCATGCCCTGCCGCAACCAGTTCGCGCGCGAGACCGAAGAGCCGCAGATGCCCGCCATGCTCCATCCCGT